>NZ_MLHG01000005.1 GCF_001998825.1 Rodentibacter mrazii | reverse complement strand
GGGGCTGACGTAGATTAGCCCTAAATTTCACACCATTTTCGCAATGTTTTTAACTGCTCTTTTGGTGTACCAAAGTTAAACCGAAATTCACATTCCTTCAAGAATAAAGGAAAACTTTTTCGGTCTATTCCATTATATTTTCGAAGTATCCGCTTAGCTTGACTCCGGAAATTTTCAATTCCATTGATATGGTTTTGTTTCACCGCAAACAACTCTGAATGGTTAATCCGTTCGTGGTGAAATTCGCTTACATCAAGGGCATCATAACTACGATAAGTATCGGTATAAACCCAGCTGTCAGGCTTGATTTTCCTTGCTATAACAGGCATTAGCGTTGTTGTCTTCGTATCATTGACGACCACAGTAAACACTTTACCTTGACGTTTCAATATCCCAAAAACAGCCACTTTTCCTGCCGCTCCACGACCTCGTTTTCCTTTACGATGTCCACCAAAATAGCTTTCATCCAACTCAATTTGTCCGTCAAATACTTCATCCACTTCAAGGGCTAAATGATAGCTGATGACCTCACGGATTTTGAGGTAAAACAGGATTGCTGAATTAGGCTGAATACCGAGTAAATCTGCTGCTGAACGAGCCGTTACTTCTAATACAAAAAACTCAAGGAGCTTTTTCTGTATAGATTTCTTTAATTTACAATGAGTTATCTTCATTTTATAGATTAACATACTAGCTAATCTACGTCAGCCCCAAACTTTTTTGATTGCTGTGCGTGACTACATCTGTTGTATTTAAATGTCCGATCAACAAGGGCCAATTTGGATCGTGCAATTTATGCATTTCACGGGCTTTGGTCGGGCTTTTGTTAGCGTAACAATACTTACACCCTGTCGGACAACTATCGTAGGCACCAATATCGCGCGTTTCAATACAGCCACAATGTTGGCGTGAACCGCTATGTTTAAGCGTTTTGAACGCCACATCATTCGCTCTACCAAGCATATCAAGCGTCATACAACCTGACGCGTGAATCCCATAAATGGAAAAATCGCCCTCTGTCGCACAGGTTTGCAAATATAGCCCATAACGCCGTACCGTTTCACCGAAGCCTTTCGCCAAACGTTGTTTATCTTTTTCACGCAGCAAAATAATTTCAGGCATATTGGCATCTAATTTTTTGTACATTTCCACAAAGCTGAAAATGCACCGATCCACATAAGGCGTTATCGCCTTTGCCATTTTCTCAAAGGTCGCCAAATGATATTCCACCGTGTATTTTTCAGTGAGCAATACCGGATCGTATCGCCATGCAATTCGTTGTTTGCCTACTTGAGCAGAAAGTTGTTGCAGGGTTTCAATACTTTTTTCAATTTTTGGTGCGGTCGGTTCAATGTCTTTTTCATACGCCGTAATGGTGTAATGAAAATAAGTGTTGAAACGATCGGTGATGTTGTGAAGACCCTTTAAAATCGGGCGATAATTCTTCGAACAAAACACCACGCAATCCACCTTGTCAGGCGTCAGTTCATAGTGTGAAACTTTATTGGGAAACAATGGATTACGCACCAGTACATAACCTTCCTCAAAGCGTTTGAGCAACCAATCCGAATAATAATGCACCGTATCTGTGCGACCGCCGGTATTGATAATCATCGTTTTTCCTTAATAAATGTAAGCGGTCATTTTTCTGCAAAAATTTGCCAAAATACGACCGCACTTTAATTGACTATTCCCCAAACACAGCCTTATCAAAACGTTCAACATAAGCGACTAAATTCGCTTTACTACGTGCATATTGTGCAATTTGGGTGTCAATCGGGGTTTGGATTAAACCAGCAACCACCGGTACAATCGCAATATCGGCAGAGCTGATTTCATCTCCAAAAAGATAATTTTTCTCGCCAAAATAATCACTGATTGCGTCCAAATCTGCAGAAGCTAACCGATAAACTTCTTCCAAATTATGCAAACCAATGCCATGCCCTTGCATTTGGCTCATTACTTTACGTTGAAGTGCAGCAAAAATTTCTTCGGCTTGTTCAGACGGCATACCGTCAAACATAGCCTGCATAATGAACGGTTTGCCAATCGGATCAATAAAACGGTTGTACACGCCTGACCAATAAAGATGTTCTTCCGCCATACGTGAAAAAGCATGCCCGATAGCCTTTTGCTCTGCACTTAAAGTGTGGTCTAAATTCACGCCATATTTTTCTTGTAAATGTTCCGAAATAAAATGGCTGTCGGCGATGAGTTCTTCGCCATCTTGCAATACCGGCACTTTGCCTTTCGGCATTTGACTGAAATCCGCTACGTATTCTTTTTCAAATTCAACCTTCGCTAAACGCAATAAAGCTTCGATTTTCCAAGCAAAAGGTGATGAACTGCGGATAGTACCCGCACCGGGTAATGTGAAAAGTTTTAACATTTTTTGCTCCTTATTTTTCTAAAAATACTGTTAATTCACTAGCGAATTTTTGTGGTAATTTTAAATGTAAGAAATGGTCGCCATGTTCGTGTTTGCCGTAAATTAATGCTTTACCCTGTGGCACCGTGTTGGCAATCCAACGTTGGCTTTCCACCCAGTTGCTGTGTTCGCCTGACACAACCAAAGTCGGTTTGTCAATTTTGTGCAAAATCACATCACTCCAATCATTACACGCATGGTCAAATTGAATTTGAATTAACGCATTAATATCTTGCTGGGCAACTTGTTCGCTCAATGACAACGAGTTTTCATAAGCTGGGGCATTAATCGTGTTATAAAAATCAAAAATATCGGTATTTACCACCATACGATTTATGGGTTTGCCACCAGCGAAAGCACCTGAAAATACACTAATATGCGATTCCACTGAGCGGACAAATGCACCGGTATTTACACGTTGTTCTTCTGTCCAATCACTGTGGCAGTAAATAGAAACCGCTTCGTCAATAAATACGAATTTCTCCACACGGTTTGAGCCGAATAAATCCACATACCCCCAAATCACCGAACAGCCCATTGACCAACCGCAAAGATGGGCTTTTTCAATATTTTCTGCGTTTAAAAATTCGTGTAAGTCCATTGAATAACGGCTAATGCGGTTGCCTAATTTGGTTTTGTCTGACAAACCATGATTGTGTTGGTCAAGTACATAAACCGTGTATTTGTCTTTCAATAAATGAATTAAATTGATGTATTCCGCGCCATTTGATGACCATCCCGGCACAAAAACCAACGGTTTGCCCGAACCGGCTTTCCAGTAATTGAGCGACACGCCATCGTTAGTTTTAAACGAACCGATTTGTAATCCTTCCACATCAGAAAGTTTGTGCGGTAAGCCGTCAAGTTTGTTGGGTAAAGTGACATCACGTTTAAAAAAATCAAGTGCTGAAATAGTCATTTTTCTCTTCCTTTTGTTTGATTGCTGAATCAAATTTGATCGTTATTATACTTTTCGATTTTTAATTGAATAGACTATAATTAGTTACAAAACAATTAACCAAAGGTTAAGAATAGAATGAACAGTACCGAATACGGACAACTTCTCATTTTCCAAAACATCGCCAAAGAAGGTTCAATTTCCGCTTGTGCGAGAACGCTAGGGATCTCGGTGCCTGCGGTCAGTAAATCATTACAACAATTAGAAAAAAGATTAGGTGTACCGTTATTTCAACGTAGCACACGCAAAATCCAGCTTACCGAAACAGGTATTCAGCTACTGGCGCAAACTGGCGAAGCAGTGGAAAACCTTGCTGCGGCGTTTGAAAAAGCCAAAAAGCTCGCTCAAACGCCCACCGGTACGGTGCGGATTACGGTATCACAAGTGGCATTTTCATTGATTATTCAGCCAATTTATGCGGAATTTCGCCGGCATTATCCGCATATTTTGCTGGATATCTCTATCAATAATGCTACGGTGAATCTGATTGAAGAACGGTTCGATCTTGGCATTCGCTTTGGTAACAGTTTGGAAGATGGCATGGTGGCGCGTAAGCTAACGGGCGACATCCGCGAAGGTTTATTTATCTCGCCGCAATACGCCCAGCAGCATGGCACACCAAGAACGATTGCAGAACTTGCCCAACATCAGCTTATTGGCTATCGTTTTATTACCGCCAACCGTTTTCACCCATTGACGCTGATGGTAAACGGTCAACCGCAACTTATTGAAATGCCAATGTCGCTGATTATCAACGATAGCGAAATGATGATTGACGCAATTCGTCAGGGGTTTGGCGTAGGACGAATTTTTGAACCGCAATACGAGAGGCTGGAAAGTAAAATGGATCTATTACCGATTCTCAAACCGCACTGGCAGACGTTTCAACCGTTGTACTTGTATTACCCGCCTAAAAGCCAAAATGCCAAAAGAGTGCAAGTGTTGATTGAGTTTTTGCAGGAAAAAGCGAAGATGTTGAAGTGGTAGCAAGCGGTGGGATTTTGTGAAAATTTTGCGAGCATCTTAAATCCCCCAAAAAAACTGCGCATTCAAATGGAAAGGAATGCTCAAAACAAAAAACGGAAGCTGATTACTTCCGTTTTTTATGCTAACTAAAACTCTAAATCTAAATCATTCTTCACATTGATGTCTTTACCTGTGAGATAGAACTTGTAATAGTTTCACTTTTCTGCAACCATTTAAAGACTATTAAGAACAGTTTCCACTGTGGACAGCACTTGCTCTCAAATCAATTCTGTGGCGGTTGCGCCAACCTCTTATCTAAAGCCGGCAATTAAATTCAGTAACTTTGCCATCGCTTTATTTTCCCCAAAGCTGTTTGAGTAGCGAATAACAGATAAAGACGCTTACGTAAGGTTTGAACCTTACCGTTCAACTTGCCCTTTTTCCCAACCGGATACAGGCGTGCAGGCAATGGGTTCGATGAGAAAATCGTTCATCATTGCTAAAAATCTCTCATTTAACGACCGCACTTTGCTCGGGTTTCATCTGTTTATCAATGCTTCATATTCAAAGCAAGCACCGTACTTTTATTGTCTATTTATCCATTTTCAAACAATCCACCAATGCTTTAAACAAGGGAGAGTCTTGGCGGCGGTTTGGATAATAAAGATAATAACCATCATAATGCACGGCATAATCTACCAGTACTTCCACCAGCTCGCCACGTTCAATTTCATCATAAATCCAATTTTTGGCGATCCATGCTAAGCCTTGCCCCGAAATAACAGCCTGCTTCACCAAATGACTATTATTCAGAAGTAATTGTCCCTTCGGCTGCCATTTTATAACTTGGTTTGGATTGTATTTACGATTTTTGCCCTTCGGCATAAATTCCCACTGCATTACGCCGTCCATTGAAGGAATTTTTACGCAAATGCAGCGATGATGATTCAAATCATCTAATGCTTTTGGTGCGTTATGTTGAGCAAGGTAATGAGGTGTGGCAAACACGCCCATTTGCATATCGTCGGCAATTTTCACGGCAATCATATCTTGTTGTAAACCGTGCCCGAGGCGAATTCCCGCATCAAATCGACCCGAAACAATATCGACAAATTTCAAATCGCTGGTCAGCTCCAATTCCACTTCAGGGTAACGTGTCATAAACGCCATCAATTTATCCCAAATCACACACAAAAAAGCGTGATCATTGCCATTTATCCGCAATTTACCGCTTAACGTATTGCGAAATGTGCTTAATGCGTTGATATTATCTTCAATACTTTCAAATAATGGCAATAAGTTTTGAAACAACTGCTCACCGGCTTCCGTCGTTGCAATACTACGTGTGGTACGATTGAATAGCTTGATGTTCAGTTGTTCTTCGAGTTTACGAATCGCATGGCTTAATGCTGATGTGGACACGCCTAATTTCGCCGCCGCTTTGGTAAAACTGCCTTGTTGTGCGGCAACAATAAAGGTGCGGAGTTCGTTGATGTTGTCTATCATAAAGGTCTTTAATTGTTGAATATTATTCATAAGGTTATCTCATTTTTTCCCGCTAATCAAAACAATCCTTTGTGTTATAATCCTGCCGTCAATAAATATTCAACATAGAAGGAAAGCAAAATGCAAAAATTTACATTAAACAATGGTATCGAAATGCCAATGGTTGGTTTTGGCGTATATCAAGTGAGCGATGAGGAAACGGAAAAAGCTGTGTTGGAAGCGTTAAAAGCGGGCTATCGTTTATTAGATACGGCGGCAATTTACGGCAATGAAAGCGGAGTTGGTCGCGCAATCAAGGCTAGCGGCATTCCGCGTGAAGAAATTTTTGTTACCACTAAGTTATGGATCCAACGAGAAAACGGTTATGAAAATACTAAAAAAGCGTTGGCGGATTCTCTTGCGCGTTTAGGGCTGGATTATGTGGATCTCTATTTAATGCACCAACCATTCGGTGATGTTCACGAACAATGGCGTGCAATGGAAGATTTATACAAAGCAGGCAAAGCCCGTGCGATTGGCGTGAGTAATTTCCATATGGACAGATTGATGGATTTGATCACTTGCCACGAAATTGTGCCGGCAGTGAACCAAATCGAAACCCATCCATTCTATCAAAGGGAAGTGGAAATCGCTTTCCACAAAGAACAGAGCATTTTACAACAAGCGTGGGGACCGTTGGCAGAAGGGAAATTCGATATTTTCACCAACCCGATTTTAGTGAAAATCGCTGAAAAACACGGTAAATCCGTAGCACAAGTGGTGTTACGCTGGTTAAATCAACGTGGTGTGGCGATTATTCCTAAATCGGTAAAAGTAGAGCGTATGATTGAAAATCGCGATATTTTCAGCTTTGAATTAGATGCACAAGATTTAGCGGACATAGCAACGTTGAACCGTGATGAAATCATCTTCGATCACCGTGATCCCAAAATGGTTGCGTGGTTGGCACAAGCACGTGGGTAAAATATAAAAGAAAGCGATAAAAAGTAGGTGTGTTTTTGCGATTTTTTGTGTGCACTTATCACAATAATGTGAAAAGAGCGGTTGTTTTTCTGCCCATTTTTACACGCAAATCAACACAATCTTTTTCTCTTATCATGTACACATTGATATTCAAATAGGAAAGTAAAATGATCAACCAATCCAAACGTAATCTACTCAAAACAGGCGGTTTAACCGCATTAGCGCTTGGCTTAGGCGGAACGACGGTGACTCAAAGTGCGGTCAAAAAAGCTCAAACTTTTACTAAAGACGGATTACCAAGCCAACGTCAATTAGGCAATTTAACCGTGTCTTCATTAGGCTTGGGCTGTCAAGGTCTAGGACAAAATATGTATGGTGTTCCGCAGCCAAGCCGCGAACAAGCCGTACGCATTGTGCGTCAAGCATTTGATCACGGTGTGACTTTTTTTGATACTGCCGAAGCTTATGGACCGTTTGAAAGTGAACGCGTAGTTGGCGAAGGGTTAAAAGGTATTCGCGATCAAGTGGTATTAGCAACCAAATTCGGTTGGGATATCGATCAAAAAACAGGGCAACGTACAGGCGGATTAAACAGCCGCCCGGAACACATTAAACAAGTAGTGGACGGTATGCTACAGCGATTACAAACCGACCGCATCGACCTACTTTATCAACATCGTGTCGATCCGAAGGTGCCAATTGAAGAGGTAGCAGGGACAATTCAAGATTTAATGAAACAAGGCAAAGTGCTAAATTGGGGCTTATCGGAAGCCGGTGAAGCGACTATTCGCAAGGCGCACGCTATTCAGCCACTTACTGCTGTGCAAAGCGAATATTCGTTATTCTTCCGTGGACGTGAAAAAGATGTGATCCCGGTATGCGAAGAATTAGGCATTGGTTTCGTGCCATGGTCGCCGCTCGCAATGGGAACGCTCGCCGGTTATACGGACGAAAACAGCCGCTTTGACGCCAATTCGTCCAACGATTTACGCGGCATTATTCCCCGTTTTACCCCTGAAAATATGCAACAAAATGTGAAGTTAATTCGGTTGGTAAAACGTTGGGCAAATCAAAAAGGTTGCACACCCGCCCAATTTTCTCTTGCATGGTTGTTGGCACAAAAAGCATTTATTGTTCCCATTCCCGGCACGACCAAAGGGTATCATTTAATGGATAACTTAGGGGCGGATGCGGTGAAATTCACTACTGAAGAACTTTCCCGATTCCGCAAAGAATTAGACGCGATTGAAATTGCAGGGTTAAGGCTACCGGAAGCAATTTTGAATTTTTCTGAGGCGAAGTAAATGAAAAAACGGCAGCGTGTTATGTGTCACTGCCGTTTTTTCTCGTTTACTTTTCAATCTCTTATTTACAATGGCTGTGTTTTTCTGTATGTCGTTTACTGCCTGATTAATAATTTAGTTTATAGTTGCCCATAAAGTTGAATAAAAATCAGCCATATCGGCTTCTTTGTTAACTAATAAAAGAAAATATTTTCCCTTTAGAAAAGGAATATTTCTAATTTATACATCAAGCTAATTTTAAAAAAGGGGCTGACGTAGATTAGC
>NZ_MLHG01000049.1 GCF_001998825.1 Rodentibacter mrazii | reverse complement strand
AAAGCTAAAAGCTAAAAGCTGATTTTTATCTTTATCACAAAATACAAACGGTCAGTTTACAAACTTTTTTGGCAAACTGACCGTTTGTATTAGGTTATGATGTAATTGGGGGGCGGAACAGACAATATCGTTGTTAAGGTATGAGTTCCGTTTTCATGCCGTAGTTGGACTGTATCTAATACGGCAAAATAGCCATAAAATCAGGCACATTTTAGAAACATGATTATATTTAATAATATTTCCCTAAAACGTGGACAAACGGAATTATTGGAAAATGCCACGGCGACTATCAATCCAAAACAAAAAGTGGGGTTGGTGGGGAAAAACGGTTGTGGCAAATCTTCTTTGTTTGCCTTATTGAAAAAAGAACTTCAGCCTGAGGGGGGAGAAATCTCTTATCCGTCGAGTTGGGCGGTATCATGGGTGAATCAGGAAACGCCGGCGTTAGAAATATCCGCATTGGATTATGTGATTCAAGGGGATCGAGAATATTGCCGTTTGCAGGCGGAACTGGGACAGGCAAATGAACGCAATGACGGCAACGCTATTGCACGTATTCACGACAGGCTTGATGCCATTAATGCTTGGACGATTCAATCACGGGCGGAAACGCTGTTGCATGGTTTAGGATTTACGCAGGCAGAAACTCAGCATACTGTAAAATCTTTCTCGGGCGGCTGGCGAATGCGCTTGAATTTGGCGCAGGCGTTACTTTGTCCTTCGGATTTATTATTACTTGACGAACCCACCAACCATTTAGATTTGGACGCGGTCATTTGGCTTGAACGTTGGTTGGTGAATTATCAAGGCACGTTAGTGTTGATTTCTCATGATCGTGATTTTCTTGATCCTATTGTGACGAAAATTTTGCACATAGAACATCAAAAACTCAACGAATATACGGGGGATTATTCCTCTTTTGAAGTGCAGCGTGCCACCAAACTTGCTCAACAAGCGGCAATGTATCGCCAGCAGCAACAAAAAATTGCCCATTTACAAAGTTATATTGATCGCTTTAAAGCAAAAGCGACCAAAGCAAAACAGGCACAAAGTCGTGTGAAAGCCTTAGAACGAATGGAATTAATTGCGCCGGCGTATGCGGATAATCCTTTCACTTTTGCTTTTCGCCCGCCTGTTTCGTTGCCTAATCCTTTGGTGATGCTTGAGCAAGCCAGTGCCGGTTATGGTAAAGGGGAAAGTGCGGTTGAAATTTTGCGTAAAATTAAACTCAATCTTGTGCCGGGTTCCCGTATTGGATTGCTCGGTAAGAATGGGGCGGGAAAATCCACCTTGATTAAACTTTTAGCGCAAGAGCTGACCGCACTTTCCGGTACGGTACAGCTCGCGAAAGGGGTTAAATTGGGATATTTTGCTCAACATCAGCTTGATACTCTCCGCGCGGAAGAATCCGCTTTGTGGCATATGCAAAAACTTGCACCGGAGCAGACAGAGCAACAACTGCGTGATTACCTTGGTAGTTTTGCTTTTCAGGGTGATAAAGTCAATCAGCCAGTGTCCTCATTTTCCGGTGGCGAAAAAGCGCGGTTGGTTTTGGCATTGATTGTGTGGCAACGCCCGAATTTGCTGTTATTGGATGAACCGACCAACCATTTGGATCTTGATATGCGCCAAGCCTTAACGGAAGCCTTGGTAGATTATGAGGGATCGTTGGTGGTGGTATCGCACGACCGCCACTTGTTACGCAATACAGTGGAAGAATTTTACTTAGTCCATGATCAACAAGTCGAACCCTTTAAAGGCGATTTAGACGATTATCAAAAATGGTTGATGGAACAAAATAGCCAATCTTCTACAAAATCAGTCGAAGAAAATACTACGACAGAAAATGTTCATTCCAATCAAAGTCGCAAAGAACAAAAACGTCGAGAGGCGGAATTGCGTCAACAAACCGCACCGCTTCGGAAAAAAATCACGCAGTTAGAAGAAAAAATGAATACCTTGACCGAACAGCTGGCGGAAATTGAAAATAACCTGGCGGATTCCACACTTTATTGTGTAGAAAATAAAGAAAAATTGACCGCACTTTTAGCACAACAGGTGGAGACCAAAAAGAACTTGGAAACCGTGGAGGCGGATTGGATGGAAACGCAGGAAACATTGGAAGAAATCGTATCGAATGCGGAGTGATTATGACCGAATCCCTTTTTCATCATACCAAACAAGAAGAATATTGCCCGAAGTGCGGTTCGATTTTGCAAATTAAACAGGGCAAAAAAGGGTTGTTTCTTGGTTGTAGCGGCTATCCGCAATGCGATTACTTACGTCCTCTGCATCGTGTGGAACATAAGGTATTGAAAGAACTGGATGAGGCTTGTCCGCAATGTGCTAATCCATTACAGTTAAAACAAGGTGCATTCGGTATGTTTATCGGTTGCAGTAATTATCCGCAATGTGATTTTGTCGTACACGAAGAACAAAAAACGGTAGAAAAAATCGCTTGCCCGCAATGTCAAAAGGGGCATTTGGTCGCCCGCCGTGGACGGCAGGGGAAAACATTTTATGGCTGCAATGATTTCCCTCATTGCAAATTTTCTTTACCGGCTAAGCCCTATGAAATACCTTGCCCGCAATGCAATTTTCCTCTTGCCTTATTAAAAAGTGAAAATGAAACGGGGCAACAAATGCAATGTGCGAATAAAACTTGCCGCTATATTTTTGAGATTTCCAAATGACTTTACAACAAATTGTCGCCTGTTTATTACAAGATCAAGTGGTCGCCTACCCCACCGAAGCCGTGTTTGGGTTGGGATGTAACCCATTCAGTGAAAGTGCGGTCAAAAAATTACTCGATTTAAAACAACGTCCTATGGAAAAAGGGCTAATTTTGATTGCGCCGACATTAACATTTTTACTGCCCTTTATTGATCTTTCAGGCGTGACGGAAACACAAATGGCAAGGCTGACTACCCGTTATAATCGCCCGATTACTTGGGTTGTGCCGGCAAAATCGGATGTTTCCCCCTTTCTTACCGGAAAATTTAACACGATTGCGGTGCGTTTGAGCGATCATCCGGCAGTGCAGGCGTTATGCGAAACAACAGGTTTTGCATTGACTTCAACGAGTGCAAATTTAACCGGTGCGTCTCCCTGTCGAACCGTGGAGGAAGTGCGGTCGCAATTTGGTGAGGATTTTCCCGTTTTAGATTTACCGGTAGGAAAAGCGAAAAATCCCTCGGAGATTCGTGATTTGATCACCAACCAACTTTTTAGACAAGGATAATATATGGATCACTATGCGGTGTGGGGCAATCCCATTTCACAAAGTTTATCGCCGTTGATTCAAGGCAAATTTGCGGCACAAACCCAACAAGAGATGACCTATGAAGCAAAATTAGGTGATCTTGATACCTTTGAGCAACAACTAGCCATATTTTTCTCTCTGGGGGCAAAAGGTTGTAACGTTACCGCACCTTTTAAAGCCCGAGCCTATCAACTTGCCGATGAACACAGCGAACAGGCAAAGTTTGCTGAGGCTTGTAATACATTGAAAAAATTAGAAGACGGTAGGCTTTATGCTGGTAATACGGACGGTGTGGGCTTAGTCACGGATTTGGAACGTTTAAATTGGATAAAACCGAATCAGCGTATTTTGATTTTAGGTGCCGGTGGCGCAACTCAAGGTGTGCTACTGCCCTTATTACAAGCCCAACAAAATATCGTGCTAGCCAACCGCACTTTAGCGAAAGCTCAAGCCTTGGCAGAAAAATTCCAACCTTACGGCAAGATTCAAGCGGTGGCGATGGAGGCGATTCCTATTCAGCCTTATGATCTGATTATCAACGCAACGTCTGCAGGGTTAAGTGGAACTACCGCGCCTGTTTCGGCGGATATGCTTAAATTGGGGCACGCCTTTTATGATATGCAGTACGCCAAAGGATCAGATACGCCATTTATTACTTTTTGTAAAAGTTTAGGGTTGGTGAATGTGAACGACGGATTTGGAATGCTGGTGGCGCAAGCGGCACATTCATTTTATTTATGGCGGGGCGTGATGCCGAATTTTGCGAAGGTTTATAGCGAACTCAAAAAGGAGATCCTATGACAAGATGTTCGTGGGCGGGCGATTTGCCGATTTACATTGCTTATCACGATAACGAATGGGGTAAGCCGGAATTTGACAGCCAAAAATTATTCGAGAAAATTTGTTTAGAAGGGCAACAAGCCGGCTTGTCGTGGATTACGGTGTTAAAAAAACGTGAGGCGTATCGGGCGGCATTTCATCAATTTGATCCCGAAAAAGTGGCAAAAATGACCGCACTTGATATTGATGCTTGTATGCAAAATACGGGGCTGATTCGCCATCGTGCTAAATTGGAAGCCATTGTTAAAAATGCCAATGCTTATTTGGCGATGGAAAAGTGCGGTGAAAATTTTAGTGATTTTATTTGGTCGTTCGTCAATCATAAACCGATTGTGAATGATGTGCCGGATTTATCCGTTATACCGACTAGAACCGATATATCCAAAGCGATGTCAAAGGCATTGAAAAAACGCGGTTTTGTATTTGTAGGTGAAACCACTTGTTATGCTTTTATGCAATCAATGGGATTAGTCAATGACCATATAAATGATTGTCGTTGTAAATGATCTTCCAGTATAATCGCTCGGATTTTATCGATAAAAAGAATTAAATTATGAATAAAAAATATACTTTAATTTCGCTTTCTATTTTGACCGCACTTTATAGCCAAACGGCTTTAGCGGATTTACGTTCGCAATGTTTGTTAGGCGTGCCAACGTTTTCCGGTGAGGTGGTGTCAGGGAATTCAAATGATTTGCCTGTTTATATTGAAGCGGATGATGCGGAAATTAATCAGCCGACAAGCGCAATTTATAAAGGAAATGCGGATCTCAAGCAGGGAAACCGTCATCTGATTGCCGATTCCGTGGAAGTGAAACAAACCGGTGAAGGCACGGCATTGCAACGTTTCGCTTATGTGCGTGGCGGATTTGACTATAAAGACGATCAAATCAATATGTTGGGGCAAAATGCGGATTTTAATTTAGAGTCGAAAGACGGTAATGTGACGGAAGCCGATTATCAGCTAGTCGGGCGTCAAGGTCGGGGAAAAGCGCAAGAAATTGAACTGCGCAATAATACCCGTGTGATGAAAAATGCCACTTTTACGTCCTGTTTACCGAATGATAATGCGTGGGCGGTGGATGCCTCGGAGATTCGTCAGTATATTAAAGAAGAATATGCGGAAATGTGGCACGCACGCTTTAAAGTACTTGGCGTACCGGTATTTTATACGCCATATTTGCAACTCCCTATCGGTGATCGTCGCCGTTCCGGTTTATTAATCCCAAGTGCCGGAAGTTCAAGCCGTGACGGGTATTGGTATTCCCAACCGATTTATTGGAGTATCGCACCGAATTATGATGCGACCATTATCCCGAAATATATGTCGCACCGTGGCTGGCAATTAAACGGTGAGTTTCGCTATTTAACACCGGTTGGTGAAGGTAAAGTTGCCGGTGAATATTTGGCACGTGATCGCTATGATGAATACTATGGCGAGAATCGGAAACGCCATCTTTTTTATTGGAATCACAGTTCCTCTTTCCTTCAAAATTGGCGTTTGAATATTGATTATACGCGAGTAAGTGATAAACGCTATTTCACGGATTTTACGTCTGACTATGGTAGTAGCACGGATGGTTATGCCAACCAATATGCACGTATTGCTTATTACCAGCCAAATTACAATTTCGCTATTTCAGCACGCCAATTCCAAATTTTTGATGAGGTAGATATCGGGCCTTATCGTGCCATGCCACAAATTGATTTTAACTATTATAAAAATGATTTAGCGAATGGTTGGTTAGACTTCAAGTTATTCTCGCAAGCAGTACGTTTTGATAATGATAGTAACCTTATGCCCACGGCTTGGCGTTTTCATCTTGAGCCTAGTTTAGCCACGGCAATGTCGAATAAATACGGTAGTTTGAATATTGAAACCAAACTTTATGCGACCCATTACCAACAGAAAAAAGGTAAAGGCGTTGGGGCAGAAGAGGTTGAAAGTCGGGTAAATCGGGTTATTCCACAAATTAAAGTGGATTTACAAACCGTCTTAGCGCGTGATACGACTTTCTTAAAAGATTATACGCAAACCTTTGAACCGCGCGTGCAGTATTTGTATCGACCGTATCGCAATCAAAGCAATATCGGCTCAAGCCGTACCAATGATTATTTGGGGTATGGCTATGATTCCTCATTGGTTCAACAAGATTATTATTCTTTATTCCGTGATCGCCGTTATAGCGGGTTAGACCGAATTTCTTCCGCTAATCAAATCACCTTAGGGGGAACCACCCGTTTTTATGACAGACATTCAACGGAACGTTTTAATTTCTCTGCCGGACAGACTTATCACTTAACCGATTCTCGAATTGACAGCAATCCGGCAAATAGTACGCAACGTTCTTCTTCCTCTTGGGCGTTGGAGTCAAATTGGAAACTCAATGATAACTGGAACTGGCATGGTAGCTATCAATATGATACACAGTTGAAGAAAACCTCATTAGTCAATACCAGTATTGAATATAATCCGGAATTAAATAATTTAATTCAGTTAAATTATCGTTATGCGAGCCAAGCTTATATCGACCAAAACTTAGGACGATCTGCTAATGCCTATAATCAAGATATTAAACAATTAGGCTTGGTCGCGGCTTGGGAAGTGACAGATAATTGGGCGGTAGTCGGAAAATATTATCAGGACTTAGCCTTGAAAAAACCGGTAGAACAGTATCTTGGCGTGCAGTATAACAGTTGTTGCTGGGCGATAGGTGTCGGAGCCAGACGCCATGTCACCAGCCGCCAAAATCAAGGACAAAACGAAGTACTGTATGATAATAGTATCGGCGTGACCTTTGAATTACGCGGTTTAGGCACCAATGATCACCAAAGCGGTATTCAAGATATGTTGAAAAAAGGTAAGCTGCCGTATATTAAAGCGTATAGTTTATAAGCATAGGCTTGCCCAACATTATCTTAGAAATGAGGTTTTTGTAGAAAGGATATTTTATGAAAAAACAACTAATATTGACCGCACTTTTGGGTGCGATGGTATTAACCGGCTGTGCAACCAAGCCAAATGGAGAGCGTAATGATCCAATGGAAGGGTTTAACCGTACCATGTGGGATTTTAACTACAAAGTGGTGGACCGTTATGTGTTAGAACCGGCGGCAAAAGGTTGGCGTGATTATGTACCGACACCCATTACAAAAGGGCTGACGAACGTAGCGAATAACTTAGACGAGCCGGTAAGTTTTGTAAACCGTATGATTGAAGGCGAACCTAAAAAAGCCTTTGTGCATTTTAATCGTTTTTGGATTAATACCGTTTTCGGTCTCGGCGGTTTGTTTGATTTCGCCAGTGCGAGCAAAGAATTGCAGGTTTACGAACAACGCGGATTTGGTGAAACGCTAGGCAGTTATGGCGTTGATGCCGGCGCTTATATGGTACTGCCGCTTTATAATGCGACAACCCCGCGCCAATTAACCGGTGCAGTAGTGGATGCCGCCTATATGTATCCGTTCTGGGATTGGGCGGTGGACGGCCCGTTTTCACTGGTTAAATATGGTGTGCAAGCATTAGATGCGCGAGCAAAAAATTTGGATAATGCGGAATTATTAAATCAAGCGCAAGATCCTTATGTAACTTTCCGTGAGGCTTATTTCCAAAATTTGGAATTTAAAGTCAATGACGGAAAAGTAAAAGAAGGTTCACAGAAAGAACTTTCTGATGATGTGTTGAAAGAAATTGATTAATAAAAAGTGCGGTTGATTTTACTGCATTTTTCTCTATGAAAGATAAGAAAAGGAGAACTGACTATGACAAAAATTATTCATACTGAGCAAGCCCCTGCTGCAATCGGGCCTTATGTTCAGGCGGTAGATTTAGGAAATTTGGTTTTAACTTCAGGTCAGATTCCGGTGAATCCGGCAACAGGCGAAGTGCCGACTGATATAGTGGCACAAGCCCGTCAATCTTTAGAAAACGTAAAAGCGATTGTAGAACAAGCCGGTTTAAGCGTGGCGGATATTGTAAAAACGACCGTATTCGTGAAAGATTTAAATGATTTTGCCGTGGTGAATGCGGAGTATGAGCGTTTCTTTAAAGAGAACAATCACCCGACTTTTCCTGCCCGTTCTTGTGTGGAAGTTGCACGTTTACCGAAAGATGTGGGGGTGGAAATTGAAGCTATTGCGGTGAGAAAATAACAAAAAAGTGCGGTTAAAATTCGCAGAATTTTTCAACAATAGACTTTACAAAGGGAGGGGTTGGCTCTATAATTCCACCCCTGTTTGCGCTTAGCGCGTAAAATTTCTGGTTGGTGCTTGACCTATTCAAGCCCCGTCCAAGACCGTAGGGGAGCAATCTTAATCATCCTACGTAGATGGTGTACAGAATAAGAATTTTTCTTGCTTCTGGGCACCGAAGTCGTCCTAATCTTAGATTAGGTAAATTAATTCCGAGAAATCGGAGTGTATTCAGGAGCTAAAAGCCAATGGCATTAAATCTTCAAGACAAACAAGCAATTGTTGCTGAAGTAAATGAAGCAGCCAAAGGTGCACTTTCAGCAGTGATCGCAGATTCTCGCGGTGTGACTGTTGATAAAATGACTGAATTACGTAAATCAGCTCGTGAAGCGGGTGTAACAATGCGTGTGGTCCGTAATACTTTATTACGCCGTGCGGTTGAAGGCACAGATTACGAATGCTTAAAAGATACGTTTGTAGGTCCAACACTTATCGCGTTCTCTAATGAACATCCGGGCGCAGCGGCTCGCTTGTTCAAAGAGTTTGCTAAAGCAAATGATAAGTTTGAAATTAAAGGTGCAGCCTTTGAAGGTAAGATCCAAGATGTTGAATTCTTAGCAACATTACCAACTTACGAAGAAGCAATTGCACGTTTAATGGGCACAATGAAAGAAGCTGCGGCAGGCAAACTTGCTCGCACTCTTGCGGCATTACGCGACAAATTACAAGAAGCGGCTTAATTGTTAAGCGTTTCTTACTTCATTTAACTTTATCTATTTTAGGAATTGATTGTTATGTCATTAACTAACGAACAAATCATTGAAGCGATTGCTTCTAAAACTGTAACTGAAATCGTTGAATTAATCGCAGCGATGGAAGAAAAATTCGGCGTTTCAGCAGCGGCAGCAGTAGCAGCAGCACCGGCAGGTGGCGCAGCAGCAGCGGCAGAAGAGAAAACTGAATTTGATGTAGTACTTGCTGAAGCTGGTGCAAACAAAGTAGCAGTAATTAAAGCAGTACGTGGTGCAACCGGCTTAGGCTTAAAAGAAGCGAAAGACTTAGTTGAATCTGCACCTGCAGCGTTAAAAGAAGGTATCTCTAAAGAAGAAGCTGAAGCGCTTAAGAAAGAATTAGAAGAAGCCGGTGCAAAAGTAGAAATCAAATAATTTTTGATTCACTGATGCCCTGTTTCTCAGGCTTAATGGCTGGTGGTTTACCCATCAGCCATTTTGTGCTATCAAAATAGGCACAAAAAACAGATAATCATTTTCCGTTTAATTTTATCTGTTTCCACTCAAATTAATAATAGACGTTTTAAATTTGAGTAACCCACTACAGAAGTAAGGTTCAGAGTGCGGTTCCTGAAAACGGTGTCCATACTTTGGTATAAGTTAAAATTCGGTCAAAATTGACCGCACTTTTTCTTGTATCAGCTCAGTCTCACTAAAATTGATAGAGGAAAACCAACCAATGGGTCTCTCCTATTCTGAGAAAAAACGAATTCGTAAAGACTTCGGCAAACGTCCGCAAGTTTTAAATGTACCTTATTTATTAACTATCCAATTAGATTCGTTTGATAAATTTATTCAAAAAGATCCTGAGGGGCAGCAAGGCTTAGAGGCCGCTTTCCGTTCAGTCTTTCCGATTGTTAGCAACAATGGCTATACCGAATTACAATATGTTGATTACCGTTTAGAAGAACCGGAATTTGATGTACGCGAGTGCCAAATTCGCGGTTCGACTTACGCAGCGGGTTTACGCGTTAAGTTACGCCTTGTGAGCTACGATAAAGAGTCATCTTCACGCGCAGTTAAAGATATTAAAGAAAATGAAGTGTATATGGGCGAAATCCCATTAATGACTGACAACGGTACCTTTGTGATCAACGGTACTGAGCGTGTTATCGTTTCGCAATTACACCGTAGTCCCGGTGTGTTCTTTGATTCAGATAAAGGTAAAACCCATTCATCAGGTAAAGTGCTTTATAACGCACGTATCATTCCTTACCGTGGTTCTTGGTTGGATTTTGAATTTGATCCGAAAGATAATCTTTATGCACGTATTGACCGCCGCCGTAAATTACCGGCAACGATTATTCTTCGGGCATTAGGTTACAGCACCGAAGAAATTTTAAATTTATTCTTTGATAAAGTCACTTTTGAAATCGCCGATAATCAATTATTAATGACTCTTGTGCCGGAACGTTTACGTGGTGAAACGGCGTCCTTTGATATTGAAGCGAACGGTAAAGTCTATGTCGAGCGGGGTCGTCGTATTACTGCCCGTCATATTAAGGCATTAGAAAAAGATAATGTAAGCCAAGTTGTTGTGCCTACCGAGTATATTGTAGGTAAAGTGGCAGCCAAAGATTATGTAGATTTGGAATCCGGTGAAATTATTTGTCCGGCAAATGGTGAACTTTCTTTAGAGATTTTAGCGAAGTTAGCTCAAGCCGGCTACAACGTTATTGAAACCTTGTTTACCAATGATTTAGATTATGGTCCGTATATTTCTGAAACTTTACGGGTTGATCCGACTTACGATAAAACCAGTGCGCTTTACGAAATCTATCGTATGATGCGTCCGGGCGAGCCACCAACACCGGAATCTTCAGAAGCCTTATTCCACAACTTATTTTTCTCTGCAGAGCGTTATGATTTATCAGCAGTAGGTCGTATGAAATTCAACCGCTCTTTAGGTATTCCTGAAGGCGTGGGCAGTGGTATTTTAAGTCATGAAGATATCATTGCTGTCATGCGTAAACTCATTGATATCCGTAACGGTCGTGGTGAAGTGGATGATATCGACCACTTAGGTAACCGTCGTATCCGTTCTGTGGGTGAAATGGCGGAAAACCAATTCCGTATTGGTTTAGTGCGTGTAGAAAGAGCGGTCAAAGAACGTCTATCTTTAGGTGATTTGGATGCGATCACGCCACAGGATTTAATTAATCCGAAACCAATTTCTGCGGCAGTGAAAGAATTCTTTGGTTCTTCACAACTTTCGCAATTTATGGATCAAAACAACCCATTATCGGAAGTGACCCATAAACGCCGTATTTCTGCATTAGGTCCGGGCGGTTTAACCCGTGAACGTGCAGGCTTTGAAGTACGTGACGTACATAACACCCACTATGGTCGTTTATGTCCAATCGAAACGCCTGAAGGTCCGAACATTGGTTTGATTAACTCCCTTTCCGCTTTTGCCCGTACCAATGATTACGGTTTTTTAGAAACCCCATATCGTAAGGTTATTGATGGTCAAGTGACGGAAGAAATTGAATATTTATCCGCTATTGATGAAGCAAATTATATCATCGCACAGGCAAACTCAAATCTAGACGAGAACAATCGCTTTACCGATGCCTTTGTTACGGCGCGTGGTGAGCGTGGTGAGTCCGGTTTATATAAACCTGAAGATATCCATTATATGGACGTATCCACTCAACAAGTGGTATCTGTGGCGGCGGCTTTGATCCCATTCCTTGAGCATGATGATGCGAACCGTGCATTGATGGGGGCAAACATGCAACGTCAGGCAGTTCCAACATTACGTGCTGATAAGCCGTTGGTGGGAACCGGCATGGAAAAACCAATTGCCCTTGACTCCGGTGTGGCAGTTGTAGCGAAACGTGGTGGTATTGTTCAATATGTAGATGCATCACGTATCGTGATTAAAGTGAATGAAGATGAAACCGTTGCAGGTGAAGCGGGGATTGATATTTATAACTTAATCAAATACACCCGTTCTAACCAAAATACCTGTATCAACCAAATTCCTTGTGTGAATTTAGGCGATCCGATTAATCGTGGTGAGGTTTTGGCTGACGGTCCTTCAACCGATTTAGGGGAACTGGCGTTAGGTCAAAATATTCGTGTGGCATTTATGCCATGGAACGGTTATAACTTTGAAGACTCTATGTTAGTGTCTGAGCGTGTGGTTCAACAAGATCGCTTTACCACGATTCATATTCAAGAACTTTCTTGTGTGGCTCGTGATACTAAATTAGGCGCAGAAGAAATCACCGCAGATATTCCAAATGTGGGTGAATCGGCACTCAGCAAATTAGATGAATCCGGTATCGTTTATGTGGGTGCGGAAGTAAAAGGTGGAGACATCTTAGTCGGTAAAGTGACACCGAAAGGTGAAACCCAATTAACACCGGAAGAAAAATTGTTACGTGCAATTTTCGGTGAAAAAGCCTCTGATGTAAAAGATTCTTCATTACGCGTACCAAACAGCGTAAGCGGTACGGTTATCGACGTACAAGTCTTCACCCGTGATGGCGTGGAAAAAGATAAACGTGCGCTAGAAATCGAAGAAATGCAATTAAAAGAAGCGAAGAAAGACCTTTCCGATGAATTGGAAATTTTAGAAGCAGGTTTATTCGCACGTGTTCGCAATCTTCTTATTTCAGGTGGCGTGGATGAGGCGCAATTAGACAAATTAGATCGGACTAAATGGTTAGAACAAACCATTGCTGATGAAGAGAAACAAAACCAATTAGAGCAGCTTGCAGAACAATACGAAGAGCTTCGTAAAGAGTTTGAACTCAAACTTGAAGTGAAACGTAAGAAAATCATCAAAGGTGATGATCTTGCGCCGGGCGTATTGAAAGTGGTGAAAGTTTATCTTGCAGTGAAACGCCAAATCCAACCTGGTGATAAAATGGCAGGTCGTCACGGTAACAAAGGGGTTATCTCAAAAATTAACCCTGTTGAGGATATGCCGTACGATGAAAACGGTCAACCGGTTGAAATCGTATTAAACCCACTGGGCGTTCCATCCCGTATGAATATCGGTCAGATCCTTGAAACCCACTTAGGTTTAGCGGCAAAAGGTATTGGTGATCAAATCAATGCGATGCTTAAACAAAAACAAGAAGTGGAAAAATTACGCAGTTATATGCAAAAAGCCTATGATTTAGGTCATGGTTCACAAAAAGTGGATTTAAGCACCTTCACTGATGAAGAAGTGTTACGTTTAGCAGATAACCTACGTAAAGGTTTACCGGTTGCGACCCCAGTGTTTGATGGTGCGGATGAAACGGAAATCAAAGAGTTATTAAAACTCGGCGGTTTACCGACTTCCGGTCAGATCACCTTATACGATGGACGTACCGGTGAGAAATTTGAGCGTCCGGTAACCGTAGGTTATATGTATATGCTCAAATTGAACCACTTGGTTGACGACAAAATGCATGCTCGTTCAACGGGTTCTTATAGTCTCGTCACGCAACAGCCATTGGGTGGTAAAGCACAATTTGGTGGTCAACGTTTCGGTGAGATGGAGGTATGGGCACTTGAAGCTTATGGTGCGGCTTATACGTTACAAGAAATGCTCACCGTGAAATCCGATGATGTGAACGGTCGTACGAAGATGTATAAAAACATCGTTAGCGGCAACCAACAAATGGATCCGGGTACGCCGGAATCTTTCAATGTAATTATGAAAGAAATCCGTTCACTTGGTTTAAATATCGAGTTAGACGAAGAGTAATGAAAAGTAAGGTGTGTGGATGGTAAAAATCTACACACCCTACAAAAGAAATCGCCGAAGTGCGGTCAAAATTCTCGGTAATTTTTAACCGCACTTTAAACCTTTAACTCCGACAGGAGAACATTTGTGAAAGACTTAGTTAAGTTTTTAAAAGCACAGTCAAAAACCAGTGAAGATTTTGATGTGATTAAAATTGGGTTAGCCTCACCGGATATGATCCGTTCTTGGTCATTTGGTGAAGTGAAAAAACCTGAAACCATTAACTACCGTACGTTCAAACCTGAACGTGATGGTCTTTTCTGTGCGCGTATCTTCGGGCCGGTAAAAGATTACGAATGTTTATGTGGTAAATATAAACGTTTAAAACACCGTGGCGTGATTTGTGAAAAATGTGGCGTTGAAGTGACGCAAACCAAAGTTCGTCGTGAACGTATGGGACACATTGAATTAGCTTCACCGGTGGCACACATTTGGTTCTTAAAATCTCTTCCATCCCGTATCGGTTTATTACTTGATATGCCGTTGCGTGATATTGAGCGTGTACTTTATTTTGAAATGTACATTGTGACCGAGCCGGGTATGACGGATTTAGAACGTGGTCAATTATTAACGGAAGAACAATACCTTGATGCCGAAGATCGTTGGCAAGATGAATTTGAGGCCAAAATGGGTGCGGAAGCGATCCAAGATTTGTTAAAAGGTATGGATCTTGAAGTGGAATGCGAAAAACTACGTGAAGAGTTACAAGAAACCAATTCTGAAACTAAACGTAAGAAAATCACTAAACGCTTAAAATTATTAGAAGCATTTGTGCAATCCGGCAATAAACCGGAATGGATGGTGATGACCGTATTACCTGTACTTCCACCGGATTTACGTCCTTTAGTACCACTTGATGGTGGTCGTTTTGCCACCTCTGATTTGAACGATTTATACCGCCGTGTGATCAACCGTAACAATCGTTTAAAACGTTTATTGGATTTGATTGCGCCGGATATTATCGTGCGCAACGAAAAACGGATGTTACAAGAATCGGTCGATGCCTTATTAGATAACGGTCGTCGTGGTCGTGCGATTACCGGTTCTAACCGCCGTCCGTTAAAATCTTTAGCGGATATGATTAAAGGTAAACAAGGTCGTTTCCGTCAAAACTTATTGGGGAAACGTGTTGACTACTCCGGTCGTTCCGTTATTACCGTAGGGCCATACTTGCATCTACATCAATGTGGTTTACCGAAGAAAATGGCATTGGAATTATTCCGTCCGTTTATCTATGCGAAATTAGAAAGCCGTGGTTATGCGACAACGATTAAAGCGGCGAAGAAAATGGTTGAACGTGAAGATGCCATCGTTTGGGATATCCTTGCGGAAGTCATTCGTGAACACCCGATTCTATTGAACCGTGCGCCAACCCTTCACCGTTTGGGTATTCAAGCATTTGAGCCAATCTTAATTGAAGGTAAAGCGATTCAATTACATCCGCTCGTTTGTGCGGCGTTTAACGCGGACTTCGATGGTGACCAAATGGCGGTTCACGTACCATTAACCCTCGAAGCACAATTAGAAGCCCGTGCGTTGATGATGTCAACCAACAACGTACTTTCACCGGCGAACGGTGAGCCGATTATCGTTCCATCACAAGATGTGGTGTTGGGTCTTTACTATATGACCCGTGAAAAAGTAAACGGTAAAGGCGAAGGTATGTTATTGCAAGATCCGCGCGAGGCTGAAAAGGCTTATCGTACCGGTCAGGCAGAATTACATTCTCGTGTAAAAGTACGTATTACCGAATACGTGAAAAATGATGCGAATGAGTTTGAAACGAAAACTACGCTTACCGATACGACGATTGGCCGTGCCATTTTATGGATGATCGCACCAAAAGGTATGCCATATGCATTGTTTAATCAAACATTAGGCAAAAAAGCGATTTCTAAATTAATTAATGAAGCATATCGACGTTTAGGTTTAAAAGAAGCGGTGATGTTTGCTGACCAAATTATGTACACCGGTTTCGCTTATGCTGCTCGTTCCGGTTCATCAGTGGGTATTGATGATATGGTTATTCCGGAGAAGAAATACGAAATTATTTCTGCAGCGGAAGACGAAGTGGCGGAAATTCAGGAGCAATTCCAATCCGGTCTTGTGACGGCAGGTGAGCGTTACAATAAAGTGATCGATATTTGGGCTGCAGCGAACGAACGTGTTGCAAAAGCAATGATGGAAAATCTTTCTACGGAAGAAGTGCTCAATCGTGAAGGTAAACTTGAAAAACAAGCATCCTTTAACAGTATCTTTATGATGGCGGATTCCGGTGCGCGTGGTTCTGCAGCACAGATTCGTCAGCTAGCGGGTATGCGTGGCTTGATGGCTCGTCCGGACGGTTCGATCATTGAAACGCCAATTACCGCAAACTTCCGTGAAGGATTGAACGTACTTCAGTACTTTATTTCAACCCACGGTGCACGTAAAGGTTTGGCGGATACTGCGTTGAAAACAGCAAACTCCGGTTATTTGACCCGTCGTTTGGTTGATGTGGCACAAGACCTAGTGATCATTGAAGATGACTGTGGCACGCATGAAGGCTTAGTGATGACCCCATTAATTGAGGGTGGCGATGAAAAAGTTCCACTTCGTGAGTTAGTGTTAGGTCGTGTAGCGGCAGAAGACATCTATAAACCGGGTACGGAAGAAGTCTTAATTGCACGTAATACATTATTAGATGAAAAACTCTGTGATGTATTAGATGCAAATTCGGTGGATAGTGTGAAAGTACGCTCTGTCGTAACCTGTGATACGGATTATGGTGTGTGTGCGAAATGTTACGGTCGTGACTTAGCACGTGGTCACTTAATCAATCAAGGGGAAGCGGTAGGTGTTATTGCTGCGCAATCTATCGGTGAGCCGGGGACACAGTTAACCATGCGTACGTTCCATATCGGTGGTGCGGCATCTGCTGCAGCGAAAGAGTCAAGCGTACAGGCGAAAAATACCGGTACATTACACTTAGCAAATGCGAAATTTGTAACTAATGACGAAGGTAAATTAGTTTTAACATCCCGTAATACGGAATTGACTATTACTGATGCATTTGGTCGTACTAAAGAACACTATAAAGTGCCTTACGGTGCGGTATTAAGTAAAGGTGATGGCCAAGAAGTCACTGCGGGTGAAACCGTGGCGAACTGGGATCCGCATACCATGCCGGTTGTATCCGAAGTAGCTGGTTTCGTGAAATTCGTAGATATCGTGGACGGTTTAACCGTAACACGTCAAACTGATGAATTGACCGGTTTATCCTCTATTGTGGTACAAGATGTGGGTGAACGTGCAACCGCAGGTAAAGATTTACGTCCAACTATTAAATTAGTTGATGCAAACGGTAATGACGTATTCTTACCGGAAACCGATGTTATTGCACAATACTTCCTACCGGGTAAAGCTATCGTGAGCTTAGACGATGGCGCAGCGGTGAAAGTGGGTGAACCATTGGCGCGTATTCCGCAAGAATCTGTGGGAACCAAAGATATTACCGGTGGTCTTCCACGGGTTGCAGACTTATTTGAGGCCCGTAAACCAAAAGAGCCGGCGATTTTGGCAGAAATTTCAGGTATCGTTTCCTTCGGTAAAGAAACCAAAGGTAAACGCCGCTTGCTAATTACACCGGCAGAAGGCGAAGTGTACGAAGAAATGATTCCAAAATGGCGTCAGCTCAACGTATTTGAAGGTGAAATGGTACAACGTGGTGACGTGATTTCTGATGGTGCGGAAACACCACACGATATTTTACGTTTACGTGGTGTACGTGCTGTAACCGAATATATCGTCAATGAAGTGCAAGATGTTTACCGCTTACAAGGGGTAAAAATCAATGATAAGCACATTGAAGTCATCGTTCGCCAAATGTTGCGTAAAGCGGTGATCACTCAGGCTTACGACTCTGAATTCCTTGAAGGGGAACAAGTGGAAGTGGCTCGCGTGAAAATCGTAAACCGTAAACGTGAAGCGGAAGGCAAACCGTTGGTTGAGTTCGAGCGCGAATTGTTGGGTATTACCAAAGCATCTCTTGCAACGGAATCCTTCATCTCTGCTGCATCGTTCCAAGAAACCACACGTGTGCTTACCGAAGCAGCCGTGGCAGGTAAACGTGACGAATTACGCGGCTTGAAAGAAAACGTGATCGTTGGTCGTTTAATTCCGGCTGGTACCGGTTTTGCGTACCACCAAAACCGAATTAAAAACCGCCAAAAAGCAGCGGAATTAGCGGTGGAAGCAATTGAAGAACCAATTTCTACTTTTGCAACCGATGCGGATATCGAAGCGGAATTTGAATTTATCGCAGATGATGCAACGCAAAGCCTAGCGGCATTATTAAATTCCGAAATGGAAGAGTAATTTTGCAATATAGATAAAAAAGCCCCGAATGGGGCTTTTTTGTTGACCATTATAGGAGCAATGACTTGGCGATGAAAATTCAAAGTGCGGTCATTTTTTCAAGAATTTGAAATTTTTGAGAAAGTTCTACCATTTATTGTTAGACTTACGCAAAGATTTTTTATAAGGATAATTAAATGGCTACAACAAAACTTTTTCCTCTGCCCACCGGCTATTTTGGTATCCCTCTAGGATTATCGGCACTCTCTTTGGCATGGTGGCATTTGGCGGATTTCTTCCCTTGGGTACAAACTATTAGTGATGTGATCGGCATTACGGCAATGATCGTTTGGTTAGCCTTTATTGTTATGTATGGGTATAAATTGCGTTATTATTTCCACGAAGTGAAGGAAGAATATCGTTGCCCTGTTCGCTTTTCTTTTCTCGCATTGATTCCTATCACAACCATGTTAGTCGGCGATATTGCCTATCGTTGGAATCCTGTGATAGCGGAAGTGATGATTTGGCTCGGAACCATCGGGCAATTATTGTTTTCTTCTTTTAGAATGAGTGAACTATGGAAAGGTGGTGTTTTTGAGCGAAAATCAACAAGGCCACCCTTTTATTTACCCTCTGTCGCCGCAAATTTCACCAGTGCAAGTTCATTTGCTTTATTAGGCTATCATGATCTTGGCTATTTATTTTTCGGTGCCGGTTTCATTTCCTGGATGATGTTTGAACCCGTATTACTCCAACATTTACGCATTTCTTCCTTAGAACCGTCTTTTCGTGCCACCATGGGGATTATTCTCGCCCCCGCATTTGTTTGCGCCTCCGCTTATTTAGCCGTCAATCAAGGAGAAGTCGATACTTTCACCAAAATCCTATGGGGCTATGGCTTTTTGCAAATGTTTTTTCTATTGAGAATTTTCCCTTGGATTATTGAAAAAGGCTTAAACATCGGCTTATGGGCTTTCTCATTCGGCTTAGCCTCCATGGCAAATAGCGCCGTTGTTTTTTACCATAATCAAGTGTTATCAGGAATAGCTATGTTTGCCTTTATTTTCTCAAATTTGATGATTGGATTACTTGTGTTGATGACGTTGTGGAAGTTGGTGAAGGGGGAGTTTTGGGCGAAACAGTAGTATTTTAGTTTATTTTTGTCAAACAATTTAATAATTTTTAGCATTATTAACTTCTGAAATAGCAGGTTAATTCTGTAAAATAAATAAAGTAAAAACTCGAATGAATTTTCCTTATTAAAAACACATAGAATATTTAATGATATTATTTTAGAATAAACATATCTAATTAAAATTAACAAAAGGATTTATAATGGCAACTAATCATATTCTATTAGAAATATCATATGCTTTAAT
>NZ_MLHG01000048.1 GCF_001998825.1 Rodentibacter mrazii | reverse complement strand
ATAGTAAAGAAATTCATATAGAAAATTTGGTTGATTTCGTTAGAATAACGCTAATCAACAGACTAAATTGCGTATAGAAAAACATCAATTTAAGTTTGTTTAGGATACCTATTTTTTATCGATAAATCCATAATCAAAATACATTATATCCACAAAAATGAGTGACTAAGATCACGAAACTAGTAAAAAAAGTTAACATTTTTATTACATGATTTAATAAGCAGGTCATCAATGAATGAGTTGATTGAACAATCCCTCAATTTTTTTGAAAAACTAAAAACATCAGAAAAACCAACTGCACTTTTACAAACAAAAAACGATTTTCTTGCTGTAGAAACACCGGTTTCACTTGTTTACAACGGCATTTCTCATGCCGTGATGATGTGTTCTCCGCAAGATTTAGAGGATTTTGCCCTAGGTTTTTCTTTAACGGAAGGTATTATTAATCAACCTGCGGATGTTTATGGTATTGATGTACAAGAAGTATGCAATGGTATTGAAGTACAAATTGAGCTTTCCAGCCGCCAATTTATGGCACTTAAAGTTCATCGACGTAATCTGACAGGGCGTACGGGCTGTGGCATTTGTGGGGCGGAACAACTGAACCAAGTTTACAAAAACTTTCCTAAATTAGACCGCACTTTTCAGTTAGACATAAATTTATTCGATCACTGCCTTTCTACATTGCAAGCCAATCAACAACTTGGTAGGCAGACAGGCGCGACTCACGCCTGTGCATTTTTTGACTTGCAAGGCAAAATGCTTGCGATTCGGGAGGATGTTGGCCGTCACGTGGCATTGGATAAACTTCTGGGTTGGCACGTTAAAGCGGGGAAACCACAAGGATTTGTCGTTACTTCAAGTCGGGCAAGCTATGAGATGGTACAAAAGCTCATTTCATGCGGTGTAGAACTGCTTGTTGCCATTTCTGCCGCAACGGATTTGGCGGTAAAAATGGCGGAAGAGCATCGTCTGACATTAATCGGGTTTGCAAGGGAAGGCAAAGGGAATATTTACACCGGAAAAGAGCGGTTGATTTTTTAGGAATTTTTACCGATAAATTGTTTCATTGATTCTTACTGTAAAAAGACGAGGCTGATTAAGTCGCCTCGTCTTTTTTGTTTGAAATTTATTCCCCTTTCACTTCTTTCATCCAGCGATCAATCAAACGTTTTGCTTCTTGGTCAGCGCCAAATCGAATGAAATCAATATCAATTAATTTTAATTTCATCGGATCAGGCAGATTTGGGTGAGCTTTTGCATGGATATTGGTCGGTAACTGATAGGAATCAGCTTCACGCCATGGAATTTCTTGGGCTTCAGCGGAAAGAACAAAATCAATAAAGCGTTTGGCATTTTCTAAATTTCGTCCATTTTTGATGATACTTGCTGCACCTAGTGTATAGCCGATTCCTTCACAAGGCAGAATGCCGACGACCGGAGCACCCTTATCTTTTTCACGAACATAGGCGTGCATAAAGCTCATATTCACCGCTGTTGAACCGGTCGAAAGATTGTTGGTCGCCATTCCGCTTTTGGTGTATTGGTTAATATTTTTGTTTAAGGCTTTCAAATAATCGAATGCTTTATCTTCCCCCATAATTTCAATTAAAGTCGAGAGAATACTATATCCCGTGCCGGATACACGAGGATCGGGATATTGCACTAAATCCTTAAATTCCGGTTTTAGTAAATCAGCATAACATTGTGGTTTGGTTATGTTTTTTTCGCTAAGGGATTTTTCATTTACCCCAATGCCAAGCTCCATCAAATAAATAATTGAAGTGGTATCACCGCGTTGTTCCACCAGTTTTTTAAACTGAGGCATGATATTTTTTTGTTCAGGAGAACGATAAGTGGCAAGCAATCCGGCATCACGTGCTTGAAGATGAGGCTCAAAGGTTCCGCCATACCAAACATCCGCTTGAGGATTGTCTTTTTCTGCTTTGAGTTTACCTAGCACAGTACCGGTGCTATGGCGCACAAATTGTGTTTCAACATTATATTTTTTACTAAATGCTTGAGACACTTTCTCACAAGTGGTGTTTTGAACGCTGCAATAAACAACGAGTTTGCCTTTTGCCTCAGCGTGATTGGGTAAACTAAAACCTAAAAGGGTACAAAGTGCGGTCAATTTTAAGGTGGTTTTTAAATGAGCATAGTGGGTCATCATGCATCCTTACTTATTATTAATCAAAGAAAAAAGTAAGTCAGCCCTTGAGGAAGAGGAGATTAGTTTCCTACGTCAGTGCTAACTGCTTCAGGTTCACGGGTATTTCTCAGCGATTTTTGCACCCCGACTAACCAAGCCAAAACTATAAGCTGTTGCTCTATTTTTGTAAAGTCTGATCTGTTTATTGTTGCTGCCGTTGTGGTATTACAAAATAATGTCTATAATAACTGTAAATTTAAACAGATAAAATAATGCAATGGATATTTCTGAATTACTTGATGGTTTGAATGATAAGCAACGTGAAGCGGTGACGGCACCACTTGGCAATTATTTAGTCTTGGCCGGAGCGGGCAGTGGTAAAACCCGTGTATTGACCCATCGTATTGCGTGGTTGGTGGCGGTGGAAAATATTTCTGAAGGCAGCGTTATGGCGGTGACTTTTACCAATAAAGCCGCAGCAGAAATGCGTCACCGTATTCAAACTACACTGAGCCAATATTCCAACTCAAATTTATTTGGTATGTGGATAGGTACCTTCCATAGTATTGCTCATCGCTTATTGCGTGCGCACCATTTAGATGTCGGGTTGCCGCAAGATTTTCAAATTTTAGATTCAGAAGATCAACTTCGTTTAGTTAAACGTTTGTTGAAATTACATAATTTTGATGAAAAAGCCTTTCCGCCCAAACAGGCTTGTTGGTACATCAATAACAAAAAAGATGAAGGCTTACGGCCACAAGAAATTGAGGATTTTAATGATCGTCAAGAGCGTGAATGGATTAAAATTTATCAAATTTACCAAGATACTTGTGATCGTGCTGGATTGGTCGATTTTGCAGAATTGTTAATTCGTGCTTATGAACTATTTGCTAAAAAACCGCTGATTTTGCAGCGTTATCAACAACGTTTCCAACATATTTTGGTGGATGAATTTCAAGATACCAACAAAATTCAATACCAATGGCTTAAAATTTTTGCGGGGCAAACGGGCAAAGTTATGATAGTGGGTGATGACGATCAGTCTATCTATGGTTGGCGTGGGGCTCAGGTTGAAAATATCCAAAAATTCCTCAAGGATTTCAAAGGGGAAACCATACGCCTTGAGCAAAATTACCGCTCTACCGCCAATATCCTAAATAGTGCGAATGAATTAATTGCCAATAATGCGGATCGTCTCGGTAAGAATTTATGGACAGAAGGGGAAAAAGGCGAACCGGTTGGTATTTACGCCGCGTTCAATGAGCTTGACGAAGCTAAATTTGTGGCATCTCAAATTCAAGATTGGGTTGAAAATGGAGGGAAGTTGGATGATTGTGCGGTGCTTTATCGTAGCAACAGCCAATCCCGTGTCATTGAAGAAGCCTTAATCCGTTGCCAAATTCCTTACCGTATTTATGGAGGAATGCGATTCTTTGAACGCCAAGAAATTAAAGATGCTTTAGCTTATTTACGCTTGATCAATAACCGCCAAGATGATGCGGCTTTTGAACGCGTTATTAATACGCCATCACGTGGAATTGGTGATCGCACCTTAGATATTTTGAGAAATCTAACCCGTGAGCGACAAATAACCTTATGGCAAGCGATACAGATTGCTATACAGGAGAATATGCTTACGGGGCGAGCTTCCACTGCGTTACTGCGTTTTCAAGAGTTAATTAATTCGTTGCAACAAGATACCTTTGAAATGCCACTTTTTGCCCAAACGGATTTTGTGATTAAACATTCCGGCTTGTATGATATGTATAAGCAGGAAAAAGGTGAAAAGGGCGAAGTGCGAATAGAAAACTTGGAAGAGTTGGTTACCGCTACTCGTGAATTTGTGAAACCGGATGATGCCGATGAGATGACGGAGCTTACCGCCTTTTTAACCCATGCTTCCCTTGAGGCTGGCGAAGAACAGGTATCACCGCACCAATCTTGTGTGGAAATGATGACACTACATTCTGCCAAAGGATTAGAATTTCCACGGGTATTTATGGTCGGGGTAGAAGAAGGGTTATTTCCAAGCTTCCGTTCTTTTGAAGAACCGGGGCGACTGGAAGAAGAGCGTCGCCTAGCTTATGTGGGGATTACGAGAGCGAAGCAAAAACTCACGATTTCTTATGCGGAAAGCCGCCGTTTATACGCCAAAGAAGAACGGCATTTACCCTCCCGTTTTATTGCTGAGTTACCACAAGAATGTATCCAAGAAATCCGATTGCGGGGAACGGTGACACGTGCAATGAATTTAGCAAAAGTCGGATCGCTGGCACAGTCGATAGAAAGTGAAAACGGTTGGAAAATGGGACAAAAAGTCAAACATGCAAAATTTGGTTTGGGAACGGTGATCAATGTTGAGGGGAGTGACAATAATACAAGGTTACAAATTGCGTTCCAAGCACAAGGTATTAAGTGGTTAATCGCACATTTGGCAAAATTGGAGAAAGTGCGGTAGATTTTATTCCTATATTAAAGGGGGGTTGATTCAGCGATGAAAATTTGTATATTCTGGAAAAGAATGATTAATAGCAATTGGTGATTTGGAAAAATTAGAAAAAGTGCGGTAGAATCCAAAGGCATTTTATTTTGAGTCTAAAGGCTTTATTCTAAAAGTGCGGTGAAAATGACCGCACTTTTCCTTTTTGTTACAGAGTGATTGAATGTTTAAATTTATCTTCAAACGAATTTTAATGGTGATTCCAACTTTTATCGCTATTACTTTTGTGACCTTTGCACTCGTGCATTTTATTCCTGGTGATCCGGTAGAGATTATGATGGGTGAACGGGGTTTAACACCTGAGGTTCATCAGCAAATGATGCATCAATTAGGTTTAGATCTTCCTTTATATCAACAATATTTCAACTACATTGGCAATGTGATTCAAGGGGATTTTGGTGCATCATTTCGTACCCAACAGCCTGTTCTTACCGAGTTTTTTACCCTTTTCCCTGCTACGGCTGAATTGGCTTTTTTTGCATTGTTTTGGTCGCTACTCGGTGGCGTGATTCTCGGTACAATTGCTGCGGTAAAAAAAGACAGCTGGATTTCTCATACTGTCACCACTCTGTCATTAACCGGGTATTCAATGCCGATTTTTTGGTGGGGATTAATTCTAATTTTGTATGTGTCTCCTTCCCTAGGTTTGCCGCAAGGAGGGCGTTTAGAAAACGATTTTTGGATTGATACCCCCACAGGTTTTATGCTGATTGATACTTGGCTTTCCGGTGTGCCGGGCGCCTTTGCCAATGCGGTGAAATCCTTGATTTTACCTGCCATTGTATTAGGCACCATACCGCTCGCCATTATTACAAGGATGACCCGTTCTGCTATGTTGGAAGTGTTAGGCGAAGATTATATTCGTACGGCGAAAGCAAAAGGGCTAAGTTATACCCGCATTGTGATTATACATGCTCTGCGTAATGCGTTGATTCCGGTGGTGACCGTAGTGGGGTTAATTGTCGGTCAACTGCTTTCCGGTGCGGTCTTAACAGAAACCATTTTCTCATGGCCGGGTATTGGAAAATGGATTATTGATGCTATTCATGCTCGGGATTATCCGGTGTTACAAGGCTCGGTTTTAATTATCGCTACGATTATTATTGTGGTGAATTTAACCATTGATTTACTTTACGGCGTGGTGAATCCGCGTATTCGTCATTAATTGTGGGAGAAACAATGACAGACACGACGTCAATATTAGCGCCTCGAACGCCTCTACAAGAATTTTGGTTTTATTTTAAGCAAAATCGAGGCGCACTTATCGGTTTAATTTTTATTTTAATTGTAGCATTGATTAGTTTATTTGCTCCCTATATTGCCCCTTTTGATCCGGCTGAGCAAAATCGTACCGCTTTATTATTACCTCCGGCTTGGTATGACAGGGGCAATGCTGCTTATCTACTTGGTACTGATGATATCGGCCGTGATATTCTTTCTCGCATTATTTATGGCACCCGAATTTCAGTTTTTGCCGGATTTGTTATTGTGCTGCTTTCTTGTTTATTCGGCACCAGTTTAGGTTTGGTTGCCGGTTATTATGGTGGAGCATTAGATACGGTGATTGTGCGTTTAATTGACATCATGCTCGCTATTCCCAATTTATTGCTGACGATTGTTGTGGTGTCGATCCTTGAACCTTCTTTAGTGAATGCTACGTTGGCCATTGCGGTGGTTTCCATTCCAAGTTATGTCCGTTTAACCCGTGCGGCAGTGATGAATGAAAAAAATCGAGATTATGTGACTTCATCCAAAGTGGCGGGGGCAGGTGTTTTACGTCTGATGTTTATTGTGATTTTGCCTAACTGTTTAGCTCCCCTGATTGTGCAAATGACGATGGGAATTTCTAATGCGATTTTAGAGCTTGCTACCCTTGGTTTCCTTGGTATTGGTGCGAAACCACCTACACCGGAACTCGGCACAATGCTTTCCGAAGCCCGTAGTTTTATGCAGGCAGCGAATTGGTTAGTCACGATTCCGGGCTTAGTGATCTTATCTTTGGTATTGGCATTTAATTTAATGGGTGACGGTTTGCGTGATGCCCTTGATCCAAAACTCAAACAATAGGGGGCAGAATGGCATTATTAGAAGTCAAAGAACTTTCTGTTCATTTCGGTGAGAAAAAAAACGCCTTTAAAGCTGTAGATCGGGTTAGTTACCAAGTGGAACAAGGTGAAGTGCTGGGCATTGTCGGTGAATCCGGTTCCGGTAAATCAGTGAGTTCTCTTGCGATTATGGGATTAATTGATTATCCGGGGAAAGTTTCTGCGGATTCTTTGGTCTTTGAAGATAAAGATTTATTAACACTGAGTGACAAAGACAAACGTGCCCTGATTGGTGCGGATGTGGCAATGATTTTCCAAGATCCGATGACCAGTCTAAATCCTGCCTATACGGTGGGCTTCCAAATTATGGAAGCGCTCAAAATTCATGAAGGCGGCTCAAAACAATCACGCCGTGAACGTACTTTAGAACTACTACGTTTGGTAGGCATTCCCGATCCGGAATCCCGTATTGATGTTTATCCTCATCAACTTTCGGGCGGAATGAGCCAACGGGTGATGATTGCTATGGCAATTGCCTGTAAACCAAAGCTATTGATTGCCGATGAGCCGACTACGGCATTAGATGTGACGATTCAAGCGCAAATTGTGGATTTATTACTCGATTTACAGAAAAAAGAATGTATGTCGTTAATCTTAATTACCCACGATCTTGCACTTGTTGCCGAAGCGGCACATCGAATTGTGGTGATGTATGCCGGTCAGGTCGTCGAAGAAGGGCGGGCTGAGGATATTTTCCGCGAACCTAAACATCCTTATACGCAAGCATTATTGCGATCTTTACCTGAATTTGCAGAAGGTAAATCACGCTTGCTGTCGTTACCGGGTGTTGTTCCAGGACGTTATGACCGGCCAAGCGGATGTTTATTAAATCCTCGTTGCCCTTATGCAACGGAATACTGCCGACAAGTTGAACCGGAATTACATCACATTGGTGATCGTAAAGTGAAATGCCATACACCACTGAATACTAATGGTGAACCGATTAAATGGCGTAAAGGAGATAATCAATGACAAATCATATCAAAGAGAATGCCCCTTTACTGAATGCGATAGGGTTAAAAAAATATTATCCGGTTAAAAAAGGCTTCTTTGCCAAACCTCAGCTGGTGAAGGCTTTAGATGGCGTTTCTTTCCAACTAGAGCGAGGGAAAACCCTTGCCGTGGTGGGAGAATCAGGTTGTGGTAAATCCACATTGGGGCGTTTGCTTGCCATGATTGAACAGCCCACAGAGGGTGAATTGTATTACAATGGACAGAATTTTTTAGAGAATAATTCGGAAACCAAAGCCTTACGCCGTAAGAAAATTCAAATTGTCTTTCAAAATCCTTATGCCTCGTTGAACCCGCGTAAGAAAATCGGTTCAATTTTGGAAGAACCGTTAGTCATCAATACCAAACTTTCTGCTCAAGAGCGTAAAGCAAAAGTACTTTCTATCATGGGAAAAGTGGGATTACGTCCGGAATTTTACGATCGTTATCCTCACATGTTTTCCGGGGGGCAACGCCAACGCATCGCGATTGCTCGTGGTTTAATGTTAGAACCGGATATTGTGGTGGCAGATGAGCCGGTGTCTGCATTAGATGTTTCTGTGCGGGCGCAAGTGCTTAATCTGATGATGGATTTACAGGATGAATTAGGGCTTTCTTATGTATTTATTTCCCATGATCTTTCTGTGGTGGAACATATCGCCGATGAGGTGATGGTGATGTATCTTGGGCGTTGTGTAGAAAAAGGTACAACAAAGCAGATTTTCTCTAATCCGCAACATCCCTATACACAAGCTTTACTTTCTGCTACGCCTCGTCTTTCATCTCATTTACGTCGTGAGCGTATTAAATTAAGTGGTGAATTGCCAAGCCCTATTAACCCGCCAAAAGGCTGTGCTTTTAATCCCCGTTGTTGGAAAGCCACAGAAAAATGCCGTGAAGAAAAACCCTCCCTTGAACAATATGATGGCGGAAAGCAGATCTCCTGTTTCTACATTGATTAGTAAAAATACGAAGAAAAACGACTGCACTTGAGGATAGAGCAGATTGTTGAACGAAAAAAGTGCGGTCAGTTTTTTTACTACTTTGTCGGTTTCTTTGGCAAACCGGTTTCTAAATCCAGTCCGTTAGTGTTCACGGGTAAAGGTATTACGTTGTGCTGTTAAGTTCGTCTCAATAGCCTCCTTCCCCCATTGTTTATTGTTTTCCTATCCTAAGATTGGCAAAAGTTATGGTTAATATCCCATAATACCTGTTCTGTTACGATACTGGAGACATCTTGAAGCAGGGATTACTACAATTTAGTATTTATACTTTTTAATGAATTTCCTCAACTTATTGGAATGATAAAACTTCATACATTGAGTAAAAATATTATTATTTTCCTCAGTCTCTCCGTTTTCACGAAGCAAATATACTTTATCTTTATAAAACTCACTCACATTATCCTTAGTAAATTTTATAATTCTATCCCAATCATCAGGAGAATATTCTTCAGAGAGTGCAGAATAATCATTAATCATTACATTATTCTTATCAATCTTAGCG
>NZ_MLHG01000047.1 GCF_001998825.1 Rodentibacter mrazii | reverse complement strand
CGTTGTCCTATCTTTTCTCTCAAAATTTAAACTTTTCTCATTTTATACGTTTTTCTATACATCATCAAAATAGTAAAAACTATTTACTGCAAATAGATTTATCTATAAAATATATAAAAAACTATTCAAAGGAAGGGTATGAACAAAATTATTAAATCTGTAATTGATGAATGTGGTGGACAAAAAAAATTAGCAAAAATCTGTAATGTTAAACAACCTACAGTTCATCGTTGGCTAAAAGGCGGTGGGATCAACGCCAAATACATCCCACTTATCGCTAGAGCGACTAACGGTAAAGTAACCGAAAGTGAGATTTTAGCCTCATTAACTGAAGGCTAATTTACCTGATTTGGAGTAAATGAAAACCATAAAAAACCACAGGAAATTATGGCAATGAAGAAAACGATTATTGAAATGCTCGAGCGTGTGCCGGGCGGTAAAGCGGCGGTCGCAGGATTTCTCGGTTTGAACGAGGCGCAGTTAAACAACCGCTTGTATCAAACCAAAGGGCAACGCTTTACCAATGAGGAATTGTTGGCTATTCAACAAGAGTACGGCTTAACCGATTTTACCGATGAGATTTGTCGCTTATCGGGTGGTCGGTTTGTGCCGAATGTGGCAACAGACGAATTAGACAATGCGGAGTTATCTTTCTTGCAGATTCAAGAATTATCTGCACGAGGGTTACTTTACAAAATCTTAGAGCAGGCATTGCAAGACGGTGAAATAACCTCACACGAGGAAGACAAAATCCGTCAAGCCTTGAGCAAGCATTTATCGGCAACGCAGCTTTCTGTTGAGAGTGTGATTTTCCTGAATAAGAGGCAATGAAAATGAACGCAGAAGATTTCATCATCAAACATATTCGCAACCAACTGATTCAGGGGGGGCGGATATGGTTTCGGTCAATCAAGCAACTGAGATGTGCTTGCAAGCATATCGTAGCCGAAGTTCCTTTAAACCTGACGTCATGACGTATTTGTTGGATAAGGCTAAACGGTTTATTGGCAATAAAAACCGTCGAAACAAAGCTAATTTAAACCCAATAAAAAACCACGGCGGCAACCGTGGCTAATCAATTATGGAAAATTAACTGTGAAGAATGTTAATCAAAACGAGAAAACAAGTCAAACGCAAAATAACCGTATTTTGCACTATCTACAAAATGGCAACCGGCTTACATCACTTGAAGCCTTGCGATTATTTGGTTGTATGCGGCTTTCTGCGCGTATTTATGATTTAAAAGAGCGTGGTTATCTAATTGAAGATGAATTTGTTCACGATGAGCAAACAGGCAAATCTTACAAGGCGTATTTTATGAGGGATAGCGTATGAGATTCAGCAGTTACATCAACAATCAAAAATGCCTTGAGTGGGGATTGAATGCTAATCAAGGTGCATTGTTCGATCTATTAAATCAAGCCTCTTCTTGGGCTTCTGAAGTCGTTGTTGATGGTGTCGTGTATTACTGGGTATCTCGCCATAAAGTTATTGAAGAATTACCTTTGTTTTATAAAACCGCCGATACCGTTTATCGCCACTTTACAGAACTTGATGATAAAGGTCTGATTGTTTATTTAAAACAAGGTAAACACGGAGACAAAGATCTCATTCGTCTAACTGAAAAAGGCAAAAGCTGGAATGAATTTAGGTCAGATTTAGGTCGGGATAACTCGGAAATAAATCCGAGTTTATCTCCTGAACTCGGAAATGAATCCGAGATAACTCGGAAACAGATCCGAGATAACTCGGAAATAAATCCGACAGATAATATAACTAATAATAAAAATACAACAGATCATAATAATAAAAAAACTACGCAAAAAAGCGAGGATGAAATTTTGCTTGAGCAGTTTGGCGTAACCGGTCAGCTTGCCAAAGATTTTATTGCTCTCCGCAAAGCGAAAAAAGCACCAATCACCGAGACGGCACTAAAACTATTCAACAGCCAAGCACGCAAGGTGAACCTATCAATGCTTGAGGCAGTACAAGTAGCAATCAGTCGAAACTGGGCAGGATTTCGTGAGGATTGGTATCTTAAATCACTGCAACAAAATAAATCTAACCCTAGCTCTGCAAAACCAAGCGCACACAACGATTTTAATCACCGTGATTATGGTGAGCAGATTATGCCGGATTGGGCAGTGGAGAGTGCGGTATGAAAACAAAATCAGATTTAATTTCAAAGTTAGATATTTTGAAAATCGAACTATCAAATTCACTTAATGGATTGCCGTTGGCGGACAACTTGCCGGAGCCTGATTCTAGAAAAGCGATTTGTGATAAACACGGCGGGTTTATCCAGTGGTCAAGAATGATGCCGATGTTAAACAGAGAATTCACCACTCGTTGTCCTGATTGTTTGCGTGAAGAAATAAAAAAACTTGAATTAGAAATCAATAAATTTGATGACGAAGAACGCCAAAAGCGTATTCAGACGCTAAAAGAGCAATCAAATATCCCATTGAGATTTGCTCAAGCGAGATTTGAAAATTACCAAGAAAACGCTAAAAACAAATTCGCAAAAACTGTTTGCCAACGCTATGCCGAAAAATGGAAAGAACGCTTTCAACAAGGTGGCGGATTGGTTTTCTGTGGTAAGCCCGGAACCGGTAAAAATCATTTAGCCTGTGCGATTGCCAATAGCGTGATTGAAGAGCATCAATCCGATGTTCTTCTTACCACAGCAATGAGAATTATCCGAAAAGTAAAATCAACTTGGGATAAGAATGCTGAGATGACGGAAGATGATGTGATTCAAGTCTATTGCCAAAAGGATTTGTTGATTATTGACGAAGTGGGCGTTCAGTTTGGTACGGATGCAGAAAAAATCATCTTATTTGAAATCATCAATGAGCGTTACGAGCAAATGCGTCCGACTATCATCATCAGCAATTTAACCGAGGCTGAATTAAGTAATTATGTTGGTGAGCGTATTATCGACCGAATGAAAGAAGGAAAAGGGGCGGTAATTAAATTTGACTGGGAGAGCTATCGAAAATGACCGAATTTAACAAAGACCTCTACTGTACGCCACGTTATGTTTTCCGTTGGTTAGAACATCGTTTTTATTGGTTTCATTTAGACGGTTGTGCCAATGAGAAAAATGCATTACGCCCACGTTGGATAGGACCGGGTAGCAAAATTTGTGAGGATTTTTTATCGGATGATTTACTGGACCGTTTACTTGACGAAGTGGTTGAACAGGCAGATATGTTACGCATTTTCGTCAATCCGCCTTATAGCGACCCTCTGCCCTTTGTAAAACGTGCGGCGGAACTTAAAGAGGCTGGTTATCTCGTGGTGATGTTGTTGCCGGCGGACAAATCAACCAAGTGGTACAAAGTAATTCAAGAAAACGCCACAGAGGTTATCGATATTATCGGCGGGCGGATTAATTTCTTACACCCTGTTACCGGTGAAGAAGTGAAAGGAAATAACAAACCCTCAATAGTCGCCGTGTTTGACCCGTTTATGCAAGGGTTCGTTACTCGTCAAGTGGAATTGGATTTTGTGAAAAAGGTCGGTGGGTATTATGGCGGACAATCGTTTTAAATGCCCTAAGTGTGGAGCAGATTTAGAGGATTTATGGGATGGTGAACCGGTGTCTGTTTTTATTGGCGAATGGTCGGAGGATAGATTTAGATGTAACGGCCACTTAATTAAGCCCGTCCCATACCCACAGGCAAGTGAGCAAAGTGCAGTGAATCGCACGAAATCGTGCGGTTATTTTGGATTGGAAGTGTTGGGTGTGGAGTGTCAAGAATGATTATTCCGATGATTAAAAATGCCGGAGGCGTATTTGTTCCAGCTGATGAAATATATTTGCCGGAACTAACCGGGTTCAAAAATGGCGAGCTTTACAACATTGAAATCAAGAAAACTCGCAACCCATCATTTCACCGTAAGGTCTTTGCCTTTTTTAAATTCTGTTTCGATCATTGGGCTGCAGATAAAACCGAATGGAAATACTTTGATGAGCGTAAACAATTTGACACGTTTCGCAAGCATTTAACTGTACTGGCAGGGTTTTATGAAACTACTTACAACATAAAAGGTGATGTACGGATTGAGGCACAATCTTTGAGCTACGGCAACATGGAACAAGACGAATTTGAAAAGTGTTACTCCGCATTAATCAATGCGGCACTCAAAGAAATTTTCGGTAATACCACCGATGAGAATGTTATCAATCAGCTTTATGCGTTTTTTTAAGGAGAAATTTATGAACAATATCTATCAAAAAATTGATGGTAGCCAATACAAAAACATTTATGTTGTTGGTGATATTCACGGCTGTTATGACCTGCTAATGGAAGAATTAAATCTAGCCCGTTTTGATAATAACACCGATTTATTAATTTCAGTTGGTGATTTAATTGATCGAGGCTCACAAAATCTTGATTGCTTAAATCTCATCACGCAGCCTTGGTTTAAAGCAGTGATGGGAAATCACGATCAAATGGCAATTGATGGTTTGCTTGGTAACAACTTAGATATGTTGGCGTGTTGGATTATGAATGGGGGTAACTGGTTTTTTAAATTAACGGATGAAGACAAGGCTAAAGCCTTAGATTTATTCAAAGCGTGTAAAAAACTGCCACTTGTCCTTGAATTGGCGATGCCAAACGGTAAGAAAGTTATCGTGGCCCATGCAGATTATCCTGATAATGTTTATGAATTTGATAAACCGGTATCAAGTAAAGATGTGCTGTGGAGTCGAGACCGTATAGAGAATAATAGTGAAATGATAATTGAGGGAGCGGATATGTTCATTTTCGGTCATACACCGGTACGGGAGCCATTAAAACTAGGTAATCGGTTTTATATCGATACAGGGGCAGTTTTTAACGGAAATCTCACATTGGTGAAATTAGACTAAACAGAGGGGCAAAAATGGAATTTAGAGACTTGATTATTTTTGGTTTTGCATTGGCAATTTGCATATGGTTTGAGAATTATTGGGATAACCGGAGCAAGTAAAATGGCTAAGAAACCAAAAGAATATAAATGCAAAATCTGTAGTAACTATTACGTTAAAACGGTGAGCAGTTTACAAAAAGTCTGCTCACCAAAATGTGCCATCGCTTTAAGCAAAGCACAATCTCGCAAAAAACGAGAGATGCTTGAAAAGCAAGAACGCTTGGCGACAAATCAGCGAATGAAAGCCTTGAAAGAAAAACTAAAGTCAAAAGGTGAATTAACGTCTGAGGCACAAAGTGCGGTCAATAAATACATCCGATTGCGTGATGAAAATAAGCCTTGCATTTCTTGTGGTCGCCCACTTGTGAAAGAACAATTTGGCGGTGGTTTTGACGCAGGACATTTCCGAAGTCGTGGCTCTGCACCGCATTTACGCTTTTATACGCTGAACATCGCGGGACAATGTAAAAAATGCAACCGTTGGGGCGGTGGAATGTATGACCAATTCCGCATAGGGCTTGTTGAGCGACTGGGGGCAGAAAAAGTGGAAGCGATAGAAAGCGATCAACGCCCACGCCATTATAGAGAGGACGATTTAAGACGAATTAAACAGATTTTTGCTAAAAAAGCGAGAATGTTAGAAAAACGAAGAAAGGGATAAGGAGCGGATATTGTGAAATCGGTATTTAAAGATGTGGATGAAATGTGTATCAGTTATGGTCAATGGTCGCGAGATAATCCGGGAACAGCATATCCTTCAATGCAGCCTTTTATGCGTGAAGCAAGTTTTGAGGATAGATATAAAGTCTTGCCAATGAATGATGAACTGGGAATGACAATTCACGAAAAATTGCTCATTATGCAGAAAATATCGCCTTTGCTATTTGAAGTTTTTATGCGGAAATATGTAGGAAGGGAAAAGCCAATAAAAATCCAAATAGCAATGAACATAGCAAGAGATTCTTACAAACGCTATCTTTTTGCCGCCAAGCAATCACTCTTGTTAATGCTATCTGAAAATCAGTGCATATTTTTAGCTTAGAAAATAACCAAAAAGCTCAAGAGATTGAGCTTTTTTTGTGTTTTGTGATCTAGATCGTAGAGAGTGCTTGAGTGTCTTTATACAATGAAACTCTTTTTATGCGTTATTAAGAGCTAAATGTAGAGGAAAAATGAATGTTTAATAAGATATTTGCCAAATTATTTACCAAAACAAAAATTGAGCAAAAATCAAAAGGAGAACCATTGCCGCAAGATCAAGATGTAATAGATCTCAATATTGAATTAAAAACAGAAGTTATTGCTAATCCGCAAAAAATAACCTCCCCTCTTATTTCAGAAAATGAAATCATCTTTGAACGACAATTAATTAAAAGAATAGAAAATGCCTTATCAGAATATGATTTTGTAAAGAAAGAAAAGATTGCGTTTCTTGCTGAGGAATTAATAAAAGATAGATTAAAGCATTCAAAAAACCTGTTATCTTTAGATGAAAAAAGGTCGTTAAATCTCAATACGAGATCGAAGTATGCTAGAGAATTTATTGAGTGTTTTATCAATGTTGAGGATTTTGACTTTGATCCAAAATTCTTTTGTAGAAATTTAAAAAATACAGAACAATCAATATTATGGTGTCTAAATAATATTGAGGAATTAAAACAAAAAGGATTTGTGAAAAGAGTTGAATTGGAAGGTAAAGGGCTGTGGAATAATAAGACTTATGATATTGATAAAATTCCTCCAATGGAAAAAATTGATTATACAGAAGAACAAGTTTTATTTTTTGTTATAGCTAAAGTTGATTATTAGAAAATACCCCTTGATCTCAAGGGGCTTTTTTATTATGATTAATAACAAGGTCTCAAAAGCCTTTTCATTCAGCGGTAATCCGCAACCGAAATCCTTTGCGGTTTTTTTGTATCTAAAATTTGTGATCTCTTTTCTCTTTCCTACAATTTTTGTACAAAAAGGTAATTTAAAATCTATGATCGGCGGTGCGAGGAATACAACACCGAAAGGGAATAACTCCGCTAGACTGAATGCTAGTTTTGAGCCGCTGATCACCCTAACTCAAAATTAGGGCTTCTTTCAGAAGGAATCATTCAGATGTCTAGCCAATTAACTATTCTTAATACAAAAATCCGTTCCTTGGATGGTCTTTTTTCTTTAAATGATTTTCACAAAGCAAGTGGAGCTGAAGAACATTTACGCCCTAGTAAATTTATGCGTAATGAACAGACTAAAGATCTTGTATCCGAGATTGAAAAAGACCAAAGCCCAAATTTGGGCTTAGCTTGTAAATCCTTACGTGGGGGATTAAATTCTGGTGTTTGGGCTTGCGAAGAACTTGTCCTCAGTTACGCAATGTGGATCAGTCCTAAATTCCATTTAATCGTATTGCGAGCATTTTTAGCAATGCACCGGAATGAACCGAAACAGCTTGCTTTGCCTGAGCCTCAAATCAGCAAAAGCGATTTAAAAACACTCCTAAAAATTCACCAATACGCAAATCGTTGGAAAGAGTTTCAACAAGCGATAAGCAATGGCGGTGAAACCTCAAACAATGTTCTAAAACAGGAAATCGCAACGTTATACTCACGTTACGATGACAATGACGGCTATCTTTTTATCTTTAGCCCGAATGTAGAACAAGATGTGCAACAGGCTAATGAACTATTAATGAGATTAGTTAAAAATCAATAAATCCAACCCGCCATAGAGCGGGTTTTTCTTTGCTTGTCTTTCGACAAATTGATTTAGATCAAACTAATTTTCTAAATAGATTAAATTTTACTCAAAAGATATTTTTTTACTATTTAATATAGTTTTTTCTATTTACAAAGAATAGAAAAAACTATATTATACACACATCAAAACAAAACACCCAATAAGGAAAACAAAATGGCTTACATCAATCAAGAAATGAAAAAAGTGCTTTTATGGGAAGTTGAAAAAGTATTGCCAAAAAGCTGGAAAGTGTCGGCAAGAATTAAAAATTCAATGAAAATCTGCTTAACACTAAAACTTGATAAAAAATCAAAAGCGGAATATGAGGACTACCTCGAAAAAATGGCAGAAGCACAAACCCTACAAGCAAAACAAAAACTAAAAGAAGAAACAAAGGTCGTTTTCCTTATTAACAGAATCAGAGAGGCGTTAAACAGTAAAAACTACGATAACAGCATTGTAGAACAAGATTTTCATCAGGTTAATTATTACAGTGAAGTTTTGATTGCTTAAGAATTTTTACCAAGCCCTTTGAGGAGGGCTTGAATAAAGGTTCTACCTTTACCACCCGAGCAAGTCGAAAGACTGAAAGCAAAAGCAAGCAGAGACGGTGGATTGCTCTTTAAAAATTGAGTGTATAGGTAAGTGTAATAATCATAGGAGGCATTATGCCAAACATTACTTTTTACCTAAAACTAACCGTAGATGATCAAGAGTTTGAATATGCTTTAACGGAAGAAGCCACCGAAAATGAAATGTTGAGTTCTGAAAGACCGCAATTATTTTTCGATAGCTTGTGCAGACAAGTTGAAAAACGAGTAAATACGAAAAAACTTAATCATCGATTAAGTGAAATAAGCATTGATGACAAAGTGTCTGAGCCGTATTTAAAGAAAAGACAAGCTAAGAATTGTTAGATCCCTCAAGATGATTTTGGATTTTAAAGCTATCCGATTCATCATAGCGATAACGTGCTTGATACTCCACTTCGATTGCTTTAGCCAGTTCAAATAGTTCGTGAGCTAAAACATCGTAATTTAATGGCTTAGATTCTTCCGGCATTAAAGCGGCTGCAAGCTGTAAATATTCAAAACGGTTTAAGTCTCTCATAGTGTTTTCCTTTTTAGTCGTGTTTAAGGGAAAAACATTATACCCCTGCCTTTCGGGGAAAAGAAAGGCACTTACCCATACACTCAATTAATGCTCTTTAACAGATTGAATAACACCCTTAATTTTAATTATGGCGAATTACCCCTAATTAAAGTACGCAAGCTAGGCGTGGGTGGCTGAGGTAACAAGCACAATATTTTTCATTGTTTACTGCATTTTCTTTTAATTACGCCAAAACTAATTTGACCATTACAACGTAATGCAATTTGATGGATTAAGCGGATTATCACATTAAGTGCGGTAAACAATGGAAAAGAGAGAAAAAGGGAGTCAGAAATGGCAACAATCACAATTTTAGGCAAACCGGGCGAAATCAAAGCCCGCAATATCGGTCCGAAAGGACGAGAAGCAAGAATGTTTGAAAAGTCCCGAAAAATAACCGCACTTTGGGAAAAGGCTGTGGTTAAACCAAGCAAAGTTGATAGTGCAATCAACCTTGCCGGCAGAGACAAAAAGCTGGTAGATATTGCCAATTACAGCTGCGTAAAAGGCAGGGTTAAATCAAATATGGTTCGAGCCACACAGAAACGACAAATGGGTTGTCGGGAGTTGGTGAGAATTTAAGTTTAGAAAGAGGAATTAAAAATGGAAAAAAGTAAATTTTATGAAGCTGAAAGTGTAAAAAGTGCAACAGTTGACGCTATTCAGAAAGAAAAAATTATTGAAGCAATTTTACAATCAATTAAAAATTGCAATTATTATGATGGTTTAGAAATAAGCGCTTGTAAAGCCATCTCTAACATCAATAAATTTAGTGATGCAGAAATTAAAAGCGAATTAAAAGATGAAGCCGGAACAGATTTATCAGGGTTCAATTAATTCTGCCATAAATCAGAAATCTTGTTAATTGCTCTCATTGTAGCAAAATCATTGTTCGAGCAATCAAAAACACCTATTCGATCATCTGAATCAATAAACTGATTTAAGTAATCTCTACATTCTTCAGCTGTATGTGATTTTGACTGAACATACCATACCGATTCAAATAGCTTAGCATAGGTTCCATAAGATTTAATTGCATCAATTAATGTTTTGTAATCACGTTGATTTCTTAAATCATATGTAACAATAAGATTTGGCATAATATTTTCCTCGCATTAATTGTATCCTCGATGTAGTCGCATACAAGGGGACTTGAGCCTTACAAGCGTAAAGAAAGGCAAATGTTGCTGAACATCAAAATCAGCCGTAACCCTTAGCATTTGATAGAGATACGATAACGCCTCTATGGTTTATAGATAAAAAGCTAAGGTAAGCTATAAACTAAAGCAGGTTCAGGTACTTGCACTACTTGAAATCGGAGATACTGCGTGCTTTAAGCCGATATTTGCAAGGAAAAGCTCATAAACCCAGTTAGCCTTTCTGTAAAAAAGGCGCCATCAAAAACCGCTCTCAAAACCCTGTGCGAAGCAATTCTCCCAATCTTCTTGAAATCAACCGAGAGCGGTTTTTAATGACATAGAGACCCAGTCTCACTCCGTTTGCCCACTGTAACAGGTGGGCTTTTTTGTACCTGAAATTCAGCAAAGGATGAATTATGTGTGAATGTATCAATGATTACAAATTAAAACTCGCCGAACATTTGAGAAAGCAAGGCATTGAATTGGTTGGTGGTGTATCTCTTAACACAGCATTTCCAACTAGAAATTTTGAAGTTCTTGGAGAAAGAACCGTGGTAGAAGTCGCATATGTTGAAAAAGTAACATCAAAAAATGGGAATGTGCGTGAAGTAAAACGTAAAACAAAAATGATTAATGATTACTGTCCATTTTGTGGCAATAAATATGACTAAAGGAAACAAAAAATGAAGAAACGAAAGAAACGCCAAAACCAAAGAAAATGTAGCCAACGAAACCAAACCGCTATGCGCTCTCGCACCGTATTTCTCAACGAACCACCGAAAAAGGACACCATTATGCACAAATCAATCTTTGAATTTCTCGCCTTTCTTGGCAACCGCGCACTTGTTTTACTCGTCACCGCAATCGTAGTGATTACCATTTTTAGTGTCTCGCAAGCGTGGGGCAACCCCACCGACTGGCACAATAACGAAGTCAGCGAGCAGATAGGCAGTGAAACTCGTTGCGAACTTAAAGGCGGCGTATATGAAAACGGACTTTGTTTACCGCCTAATTTAACTCCG
>NZ_MLHG01000046.1 GCF_001998825.1 Rodentibacter mrazii | reverse complement strand
GGTTAGTATAACTGAATTTGTTATAAGTTAGGCATTTTTCTGAGAATAACGAAATTGGAAAACAATGAAAATTGCTAATCCAATGAGCCCCAGTAAAGCCCCGCTCAATCCGATATATTCTAATCCCACATGATTCATGATTTGACCGCCAAATAACGCTCCGGCACCAATCCCTGCATTAAATATGCCCGAATAAATTGCTGTGGCAACGTCGGTTGCATCAGGGGCGAGTTTCAGAACATGCATTTGTAAAGCAAGTCCAATGCAGGAAATGCCTATTCCCCAAATGAAAGCAAGAATAAATATTGTAGTGGCATAGTGGGTAGAGATTAACAAAAGTGAGAGCGAGATAATAAATAATATGATTGCACTCAGAATAAATTTTTTGGGGTTAAAACGATATAACCGATTGAAAAGTAAACTTGCACTCACACCAGACAAGCCAAATACGAGAAGTATCATTGTGGTAAGATTTGGTGCTAATTGCCCGATTTGAATCATAAAAGGCTCAATATAGGTATAGGCGGTAAAATGTGCTGAAATGATGAGCGCCGTTGTGATATAAAGCCCGATTAACAGTGGACGTTTGGCAAGAACAGGTAAGCTGGCAAGTGAGCCGGTATTTTTACTTGGGAGATGGGGTAAAAGTTGAATAATTAAGAACATTGCCACTAATGCGAGGACTGCAATAATGCCGAAAGTAACCCGCCATCCGACAAGCTGACCGATTAAACGTCCGAGGGGTAAGCCTAAGATCGTGGCAAGGGATGAACCCATCGCCAGCATTCCGAGTGCTTGCGTTTTTTTATTTTTAGGAGCGATTCGCATCACGAGGGAGGCAGTGATAGACCAAAAAATAGCATGGGATAATGCAATACACATACGGGCAATCAGTAATACCCAAAAATCCCACGCAGTCACAGAGAGGATATGTCCGATAATGAAAATCACAAAAAGTTTAATGAGTAAACTTTTCCGCTCTATTTTTCTTGTTGCCAGCATTGCCGGCAAAGACATCACTAGCACGGTCCAAGCATAGACTGTCATCATCAGCCCGCTTTCAGCGGTTTGCATATCAAAACTTTGAGCAATATCGGTCAATAACGCAACGGGTGCAAATTCCGTGGTATTGAAAATAAACGCAGCGCAAGCCATGATGATGACCCGCCAATTTTGGATTTTTTCAGCTTGTTGGTAAAAGGACATTACTTCAATTTCTCTTTAATGAGATCTTTTAATTGTTTCCGAAAATCTTTATTCAATTCCAGTTTGTACTGGGGCGAATAGCAACTATCAAAAAAGCGAATAGGCAATTTCAGCTTTTTGTATTTTTCATCTGTGGTAGAGAGCGTGAGATTAATATCGCATTGCATAGTGTGTAAATCAATCGCACCATTGCCTTCTCCTAAAAGTGCGGGTGTTTTTAGGCTGATTTTATTGACGGTTAATAAATTATTTTCAAGGCTCAGTGATGAAATAACGGTTTGATAGGCGGTATTTATACTTTTCCCTTGTAATAATTCATCATTGTAATTAATCGGCAAATATTGTGAGAGCAGATTCAATAAATTAATTCCTAAAAGTTCGCCGTCTCGTGCATTAAAGTCAAATTGCCCTTGTATTAATTCTGACTGAGCAAAGGCGAGCTGAATATTAAAATCGGTCGTACCGGTCATCGTATTCGGAAAACTCAGTAAGGTGAGTAAACGTTCCATCGGAAAATTTTTACCGGAAAATTTGACCGCACTTTTTTGTGCAAGACTATTGAATTTCAGCACGGCTAAACAATCAGTAGTACAGACAGGCTTTATATAGGCTGCCAACATTTTTTGCGGTTTAGAGAAATTGGCGTGTACCTCAATATAATCCAATGCTTGACCGTTTAAAGATACTCCATCAATTTGGAACAATGATTCGTTGCCTTGATTAAGGGTGATATTTCCTTTATTAAAAGAAAGATTGAAACCGGTATTTCTACCGTAAATAGGTTTTTCAAGTTCGATAGACAGATGGTTCTTACCATTAAACGGAATATCTTTTGCTAATAATTTTTTCAGTGGGAAATCTGAAAAATTCATCGTTATTTTGGCAGAATTAAGTGCTTTTTCGCCTATTTTTGCTTGATTAATCGTGAGTTGTTCTAGTTCTGGATCACCGATAATTAATGGTAAAAATGCTAATTTACCTTCAATATATTTGAGAAAAATCTCGTGATAATTCAGCTGCTCAATAGAGAAATAAGGCTGAGGAATAAGATTGAAGTCAAGCGATTTTACTTGAATATTGTGTCGCGCTAATTGCTCGGTGAGTTGTGTTTTCGCTTGTTGAAGTTGGATGTAAAGAAAAGCAAAGATCGCAACAAGCACGATCAACAGGCCTATTGCGATCTTTTTCATTTATTTATCCTCATCAATGCGACTTGCCACAGCATTTTGTTGATTTCGATATTTTGCATCTTTGCGGCTGTTATAAGGGCGGGCTGCATTGCCGCTTAACACTTCAAAACTGAGTGCGCCGATCACCATATTGGGACGCAAGGCTAAAGGCAGTTTACCGGAGTTGTAAAACTCAAGGACGATTTTACCTTCCCAACCCGGGTCAATACGGTGTGCGGTGACATGTACCATTAATCCTAAACGGGCAAGGGAAGAACGTCCGTCTAGCCAGCCAATGATATTTGCCGGCAATTTGACGGATTCTAACGTAGTCGCCAGTGCTAACACACCGGGGTGTAGAAAAAAGGCTTCGTTATCAGGAATGATAATTTCATCACTCATGACGGATTCTAATTGTGCAGAGACTTCTTCTTTAGGACCGCTTAAATCAATATAAGGCGCAGAATGTTCACGAAATACTCGGAAGGAATTGCCTAAACGAACATCAATGGTTGCACCGTTAATTTTGTCATTAGCGGGACGAGGTGTTAAAGAAATAATGCCATCATCAAGATAGCGTTCAATATCGGTATCGCAAAGACGCATAATTTCTCCTACTTTTGATTTAATAAATGAAGAATCTGAGCTTTTAACATATTGATCGCAATACGATTTTTACCGCCACGTGGAATCACAATGTCAGCATATTGCTTAGACGGCTCAATAAATTGTAAGAACATCGGGCGTACTGTTGAGCGATATTGCTCAATAACAGATTGTAATGAACGACCACGTTCTTCCATATCACGTTGCAAGCGGCGGATAAAACAAATATCCAACGGGGTATCTACAAAAACGGAAATGTCCGCTAATTGGCGCACTCGTTCATCGGTGAGTAATAAAATGCCTTCTAAAATAACGATACGTTTAGGGGTGAAGTGAGTGGTTTCAGCAGTTCGGGTGTGTTCTACATAGCTATAAACAGGAATATTTACCGCTTTATTGGCTTTTAAATCTTTTAAATGCTGAATGAGTAAATCACGATCCATTGAGTTGGGGTGGTCATAATTGGTTTTTACGCGTTCGCTCATTTCTAAATGGCTTTGGTCTTTATAGTAACTATCTTCTGCAATAATACCGATTTGCTGACAACCTAGTTCGTTACAGAGTTCTTTATGAACAGTGGAAGCAATGGAACTTTTACCTGAGGCAGAAGCACCGGTGATGGCAATGATGATACAAGATGAATCTGGCATGAATATTATAACCTGAAGGCTGAGAAAATTCCCTGAATTATAAATAAAAGTGCGGTCAATTTCATCTTTATTTTTCGCTACCAATTTACAAAATTGTGAGGGGCGTCACGGTATTATTTTTCGTTTTCGCATAGTATTTTGTCGTTTTCACCCAGTAGGAGTATTTGCTATGAAATTCAATAAAATTTCTCTTTCAATTTCAACCGCTCTTTTAGCGGGCGGTTTAATGATGTCTTCTGCAGTGAACGCCAAGGGACGCTTGGTGGTGTACTGTAGTGCCACGAATATTTTATGCGAAACTACCACAAAAGCTTTTGGCGAAAAATATGATGTGAAAACGTCGTTTATCCGCAATGGTTCGGGCAGTACCTTTGCAAAAGTCGAGGCAGAAAAAAATAATCCGCAAGCGGATGTTTGGTTTGGCGGCACCTTTGATCCACAGGCTCAAGCGGCAGAATTAGGGTTGATTGAACCTTATAAATCTAAACATATTGATGAAATTATTGAATCGTTCCGTGATCCGGCAAAAACGAAAGGTAATTATGTTTCCGCCGTTTATATGGGGATTTTAGGTTTTGGAGTCAATACCGAACGTCTTGCTAAATTAGGAATTAAAGAAGTCCCGAAATGTTGGAAAGATTTAACGGATCCTAAGTTAAAAGGGGAAATCCAAATTGCCGATCCGCAAAGTTCCGGTACTGCTTATACTGCCATCGCCACTTTTGTACAACTTTGGGGTGAGGACAAAGCCTTTGATTTCTTCAAACAATTACATCCGAATGTCTCTCAGTACACCAAATCCGGTATCGCACCGTCACGCAATGCAGCACGGGCTGAAACCGCAATTGGTATTGGTTTTTTACACGATTATGCACTAGAAAAACAGCAAGGTGCACCATTAGAGTTAATCGTGCCTTGTGAAGGAACCGGTTATGAATTGGGCGGTGTAAGCATCATTAAAGGTGCTCGAAATCTTGATAATGCCAAATTATTTATAGATTGGGCACTTTCGAAAGAAGGACAGGAGCTGGCTTGGAAGAAAGGGGAATCTTTGCAGATTTTAACCAATACCAAAGCTGAGCAATCTCCTGTGGCATTTGAGCCGACCAAACTCAATTTAATCAATTACGACTTTGAAAAATATGGTGCTACAGAAGAACGTAAACGTCTTATTGAAAAATGGGTTCAAGAGATTAAATTAGCGAAGTAATATTCTGAAAGTGCGGTTGAAAATTACGGTATGATGTAGCAAATGCACAAAAATAGATATTTCAACGGCATGTAGGGACACACTGCGTGTGTCCACTATAAAATCAAATCATTTCAATATGTTAAAATTCGGACACACGCAGTGTGTCCCTACAAGCTAGCTAACCAGAAAACAGATTTGTGTAACTGTTGCAGAATACTGGAAAATTATCAATTTTTGACCGCACTTTGATCTTGTTTTATAAATATGAGATGAATTTGTGGCGTGAGTCTCTCGTATATACTACAGAAAACGCCAAATAGCCTTGCGGAGGTATTAATTAATGAGAAAGCAGGTGCTTTTTGAAAGCAATTGGTTTTGGATTGCTATTGCACTAATGGGGTTCGTTTGTTTGCCTTCTACGGCACTTTATTATGGCATCGCTGAATCAACCCGAGAGGAACTGCTGGAAGCGATGGGATGGATGGCTCCTAATCTTAGTTGGTTTTGGTTCGGTACATTATTGCTGATTCCTGTTATCTCGCATTTTTTCAGGCAGAAGGCTCGCCAACAAGGATTATTTGAATTTCTGCTGATTTGTACAATTGTTACATTTATCTTTATCTCTGCAACACTCGCTAAAATGAGTTTAGGTTATTCAATTTTTATTTTGCTGGTGTCATTGATTGCCATGGCAACGAATGCTCTGGCAAAAATGAAAATAATGCAAGGTGATAAATTTATCATCGCTTCACTTATCAGTATTGTATTGATGATTTTCTTCTTTATTGTCTATCCTACCTTGGCAATTTTTATTTCTATGTTTTATGACGGTTCGGAATTTGTTCCAACCCAATTCTTAACAATCCTTGAACAGCCCTATATTATTCGCATCATTTTCAATTCATTGAGTGTGGCGGCAACGATTGGTATTTTGGCAACGCTATTTGGTTTAATTTTTGCCCTTTATACGACACGTATCGCCAAACGTACCGCTTTTATCGGTAAAATTTTCTCCATTTTACCCATTGTCACCCCACCATTTGTAGTAGGGCTAGGCGTAACGTTAATGCTTGGGCGTTCGGGCTATGTTACCCAATTTTTAGTAGAGTATCTTGGTTTTAATAATAACTGGTTATACGGTTTTACAGGGATTGTCATTGCTCATACATTGGCATTGACCCCCATGTCTTTTATGATTTTGGAGGGGGCGCTCAAATCTGTTCACCCTTCCATTGAAGAAGCCTCATACACCTTGCGTGCAAACCGCTATCAAACCTTTTTCAATATCATTTTCCCATTATTGAAACCGGCACTGGGTAACTCATTCCTTGTGGTTGCCATTCAGTCTTTAGCGGATTTTAGTACGCCATTGGTGCTGGGCGGTAGTTTTGATGTCATTTCCTCACAAATCTACTTTTTTATTGCAGGCTCACAACTTGATTATGCATCAGCCAGCACACTGGGTAGTTTATTGCTTATTTTCTCGCTATCAATTTTCGTGATCCAGTATTTATGGATAGGTAATCGCTCGTACGTGACGGTTTCTGGTAAATCCTATCGTGGTGATGTGCAGGATCTGCCTAATCTAATGAAATACGCCATTATGCTGATTTTAGGTTTTTGGGTGTTATTCAATGTGGTTCTCTACGGCAGCATTTTCTACGGTAGCTTTACAGCTAACTGGGGAGTAGATTACACATTAACCTTCAAACATTATCTTGCTTTATTTGGTCAAGGGTTTAGTGACGGGGCGTGGCCGTCTCTTATTCAAACCGTCTTATTTTCCGCTGCCGCGGCGCCAATTACGGCACTGTTTGGTTTATTGATTGCCTACATTACGGTGCGTCGTGATTTTAAAGGGAAGAAGACGTTAGAATTTCTCACCTTACTTTGCTTTGCCGTACCGGGGACGGTTGCGGGGGTGTCTTATATCCTTGCTTTTAATAACGCACCGATTTATATCACAGGGACGGGATTAATCATTATTCTTTCTATGGTCATGCGTAATATGCCGGTGGGGATGCGTGCTGCGATTGCAGGATTGGGACAATTGGATAAATCCCTCGATGAAGCCTCTCTCTCACTTAAGGGCAGCTCATTTAAAACCCTTGTATTTATTGTGCTGCCATTGCTTAAGCCGGCACTGTTATCCGCATTAGTCACCAGTTTTGTACGATCTATGACAACGGTGAGCGCCATTGTATTCCTCGTTACCGCCGACACTCGCGTTGCGACATCCTATATTCTAAATAGGGTAGAGGATGGTGAATACGGCGTGGCGATTGCCTATGGTTCGATTTTAATCGTCGTGATGATGGCGATTATTCTATTTTTCGACTGGATCGTAGGGGATACCCGTATTAGTCGCTCAAAAGCGAAAAAAATGAATTAAACACCGTCTGAAAATCTACAAAAGTGCGGTATAAAAATGAAAAGTTTTTAAAAGGTAGTAAATATGAACAATGATTTTTTAGTATTGAAAAACATTACCAAAGCATTTGGTAAAGCGGTTGTCATCGATAATTTAGATTTAACTATTAAACGTGGCACAATGGTTACTTTGCTTGGTCCGTCCGGCTGCGGTAAAACCACCGTATTAAGATTGGTGGCAGGCTTGGAAAATCCTACATCCGGTCAAATTTTTATTGACGGTGAAGATGTGACGAAATCTTCTATACAAAACCGCGATATTTGTATTGTATTCCAATCTTATGCTTTATTTCCGCATATGAGTATTGGCGATAACGTGGGTTATGGCTTAAAAATGCAAGGTGTGAGCAAACAAGAACGCACTCAGCGGGTCAAGGAAGCCCTCGAATTGGTGGATTTAGCCGGTTTTGAAGAGCGATTTGTCGATCAAATTTCTGGCGGGCAGCAACAACGTGTGGCGTTAGCCCGTGCCTTAGTATTGAAACCAAAAGTATTGTTATTTGACGAGCCATTGAGCAACTTAGATGCGAATCTTCGTCGTTCTATGCGTGAAAAAATTCGTGAATTACAACAACGATTGGGTATCACGTCCTTATATGTTACTCATGATCAAACTGAAGCATTCGCTGTATCCGATGAGGTTATTGTGATGCATAAAGGTAAAATTATGCAAAAAGCACCGGCAAAAACCCTTTATCTTCGCCCTAATTCCTTGTTTTTGGCGAATTTTATGGGAGAGTCCAGTATTTTTGAGGGGAAATTACAAAATGATACGGTGGATATTAATGGTTATCAAATCACCCTTTCTAATACGGCACAATTTGGTTTGGCTGATGGAGAATGTTTGGTGGGGATTCGTCCCGAAGCGGTTTATTTGAGTGTTGAAGGTACGGATAGTCAGCGTTGCGAGATTAAAAGTGCGGTCTATATGGGCAACCATTGGGAAGTGGTCGCGATTTGGGCAGGAAAAGAATTACTGGTGAATTGTAAACCGGAAGATTTTGATGCCGAGCTCAAACAAGCCTATGTAAATTTGTCAAAACACGGCATTTTTTTATTGAAGAAAGAATAGCTCATTTTAATTTATTGGGTACTATGTAGCAAATGCACAAAAATAGAAATTTTAACGACATGTAGGGACACACTGCGTGTGTCCGTTATAAAATCATTTCAATAGGTTAAAATTCGGACACACGCAGTGTGTCCCTACAAGCTAACCAACTAAAAAACAAACAGATTTGTACAACTGCTACATAATACCGAGTTTATCTAAAAAAGTGCGGTTAAAATTAACCGCACTTTTGTTTCTAAAGGTGTTTTACACGACGTTTTACTTCTTCTTGTTTCCCCGCATTAAACGGACGTGCATCCGGGCTGCCTAAATAACCGCATACACGGCGGGTAACTGATACTTTGCTTCTATCATGATTACCGCATTTCGGGCAAACAAAACCTTTGCTCGTACATTCAAATTCGCCGGTAAAACCACATTCGTAGCATTCGTCAATAGGTGTATTAGTGCCATAATAAGGGACACGGTCGTAGCTGTAATCCCACACATCTTCCAGCGCTTTTAAGTTGTGTTGGATATTCGGATATTCGCCATAGCAAATAAATCCACCACTGGCTAAAGGTGGGTAAGGCATTTCAAAATCCAATTTATCGTAAGGATTGACTTTCTTTTCTACATCTAAGTGATAGCTGTTGGTATAGTAGCCTTTATCTGTGACCCCTTCAATAATGCCAAATTGTTTGGTATCCAAGCGGCAGAAACGGTCACATAAATTTTCACTCGGTGTGGAATAGAGGCTAAAGGCATAACCTGTTTCTTTTTGCCATTGTTTCACAGCACGATGCAAATGACGAACAATCTCAATACCTTTTTCACGCAATTGTTCATCATCAAAAATATGACCTTTTTTATAAAGGGCATTGACGGTTTCATGAATACCAATGTAGCCGAGTGAAATAGAGGCTCGTCCGTTTTTGAAAATTTGTGCGACATTATCATCGGCATTTAAACGTACACCACAAGCACCTTCCATATAAAGAATCGGAGCTACACGGGCTTTGGTATTTTCAAGGCGGGCAATTCTTGTCATTAAAGCCTTTTTGGCAATAGCAAGGCGTTCATCCAAAGTACGGTAGAATTCCGCTTCATTTTTTGATTCTAAAGCGATACGTGGTAAATTCAGGCTCACCACGCCCAAATTGTTACGTCCATCGTGAATTTCTTTGCCTTGTTCCTCATAAGCCCCTAAGAAACTACGACAGCCCATTGGCGCTTTGAAAGAACCCGTTACTTTCACGACCTGATCGTAATTAAGAATATCCGGATACATTCGTTTAGAGGCACATTCAAGCGCCAACTGTTTAATATCGTAATTCGGATCGCCTTTTGCTTGGTTAAGCCCTTTTTTAATGGTGAACACGAGTTTAGGGAAAACCGGTGTTTTATGGTTTTTACCCAAACCACGAATACGGTTTTTTAAAATAGATTGTTGAATTAAACGGGCTTGCCAACTTGTGCCTAAACCGAATCCAAAGGTTACAAAAGGCGTTTGCCCATTTGAGGTATGCAAGGTGTTCACTTCGTATTCTAGAGACTGAAAGGCATCAAAGCATTCTTTTTCAATCAACGCTTTTGCATAGCCTTCTGCATCGCGTATTTGCCATTCTTGTGCATTTTTTAAATGTTTTTCATAGCTGATTTGAACATAGGGTGCCAGCACTTCATCAATACGATTAATAGTGGTGCCGCCGTAAATATGGCTGGCAACTTGTGCAATAATTTGTGCCGTCACAGCGGTTGCCGTACCAATAGATTTTGGCGGTTCAATTTCCGCATTGCCCATTTTGAATCCTTGGGAGAGCATGCCTTTTAAATCCACTAACATACAGTTGAACATCGGGAAAAACGGCGCATAGTCTAAATCATGATAATGAATTTCTCCTTTCTCGTGTGCTTCGACTACATTACGTGGCAGGATATGATGTTTGGCGTAATGTTTTGCCACAATACCGGCAAGTAAATCCCGTTGGGTCGGAATGACTTTCGCATCCTTATTCGCGTTCTCATTCAACAATTCCACGTTGCTTTGTTCAATGAGCCCCTCAATTTCTTTGGTGAGTTTGCTGCGTTTTTCACGGGCTAAATCGCGATCGTGGCGATATTCAATATAAGCTCGTGCGATTTGTGGATAGCGGCTTGCCATTAATTTATCTTCGACGATTTTTTGAATTTGATTGATGTCGATTTGTTGTTGATGGTGGATAAAAATTTCGTTTCCCACTTCGTGTCCAATTTGATGACAATAAAATTCATCGTGAATATTGACCGCACTTGTGGCTTTTTTAATAGCTTGGATAATGCGTTGGATTTCAAAATCAGCACGTGAACCATCACGTTTAATCACACTAAAAGCGTTCATTGTATGCTCCAAAATATAGTATTGTTAAAATGTGACACATACTATATATAGT
>NZ_MLHG01000045.1 GCF_001998825.1 Rodentibacter mrazii | reverse complement strand
GAGGGGTTAGGGGAGATTTGCTAATTTATTCTCTAGAAACAAATAAATCTGGTCAACCACGCCTTCAATTTCATACATCACTTCATCATTGCTAAACCGCATCACAGTAAAGCCTAACGAAGCTAGTTCCGCATCTCGTAACGCATCTTTTTCTTGGTAATCAGGCTCGTAGTGTTGGCTACCGTCCAGCTCAATAATCAATTTTGCTTTAGCACAATAAAAATCCACAATGTAATTCAAAAGTGGCTTTTGTCGATTAAATCGAAAACCTAATAATTGATCCCGATTGATTCGTTGCCATAGTTTTCGTTCCGGATCAGTTTGATTAGCGCGTAATTTCTGAGCATTTTCCTTTAAATATTTTTCATAAGGCTGAATCATTCACTAACCCGCAAATATCCAATCAAACTATAAAATATCAAATTCCAAAAACTAATTTTCCACTTCAAAATTATTTATGAATTATCCTATTCTTCGCTCTAATTGCACGCATTCGATTATAATGTTCTTCACTGTTAAGCGGTGATATACATCGTTGTTTTGTGTAAGAAAAACTTTCTCCGGCAGAAACTAAACAACCATACATATCTCGTTTTTCAACAATTTGTATCGTTTGAGGTGTTTGGCTACAAGCACTTAAAACACCGGCAAAAATGACCGCACTTGCGGTTGTTTTTAGGGTTTTCTTCATTATTTATTTCGCGTCTTTTTGCGCTGCAAGAGCAGTCGGATTTGGCGTAGCTTCTGCAATTTTAGTCAGACGGTTACGATCCGTATGGTGGAAAGGTTCGTCATAGTTCGGGATAATCATTACCGTATCTTGCTCGTAAGACCAAGTGCCATCATCGTTGATTTTCACCTTAATGGTGTAACTTGCGGTAGTAAAGTTTTGTTCGATAAACGGGTTGGAAATAATGCCGTTGGTGTGCGACCCTCGAACGGCTTTCACGGTAAATTCTTTCGCATCAGGGCTAGCATTGCCCGTTGCCATTAGGGTTTGTCCACGTGGAATACTTAAGGTGAAAAGAATGTTACCCGTTGCCGGCTCCCATAACCAATAGCCCACTTGATCGTGGAAGGTTTCCACCTCATTGGGTTGCACTATGCGGGTGTGATAACGTAAACCATAAAAAAGTTGAGGACCGTTTGTTTGGGCATCAATAGGTTGTAATTCAATACGTTCGATATAGGGATCTTTCTCCGCACCTTCTGCTTTTGGATTGATATCCAACCCACGTTTGCCTTCCCAAATCCCCACCATACCGGTTAAAGGTCCAAGATTGGCTAAGGTGTTTACATCGGGTTCGGCTTCCGTGTAAATATCTTTTGGATATTGGTAATCGGTCATTTTTATCTCCTGTTTAATCCTGTCTAAAGTGCGGTCGTTTTTCGGGTTATTTGTTACAACCCGGGAAACCTAAGGCTTCACGGCTAGCATAATAGGCTTCCGCCACCCCTTTGGTTAAAGCTCGAATGCGCAAAATATAGCGCTGGCGTTCAGTTACTGAAATGGCTTTGCGTGCATCAAGCAAGTTAAAACTGTGTGCTGCTTTTAAAATGCGTTCATAGGCAGGCAATGGCAATGGTTTTTCTAGTGCCAATAATTCTTGCGCTTCTTTTTCGTATTGGTCGAAACAGTAGAATAAGAAATCCGTGTTGGCATATTCAAAATTATAAGTGGATTGTTCCACTTCGTTTTGGTGGAATACATCGCCATAGGTGGTTTTGCCAAGCGGACCGTCTGACCACACTAAGTCATACACGCTATCCACGCCTTGAATATACATGGCTAAGCGTTCTAAACCATAGGTCACTTCGCCTGTCACTGGTTTACATTCCAATCCGCCCACTTGCTGGAAATAAGTAAATTGGGTGACTTCCATTCCGTTCAACCATACTTCCCAGCCCAAGCCCCACGCACCCAGTGTTGGGTTTTCCCAGTTATCTTCCACAAAGCGAATATCGTTTTTGGTTGGATCGAAACCCAGCATTTCAAGAGAACCTAAATACAATTCTTGAATATTATCCGGTGAAGGTTTAATCACTACTTGGAATTGATAGTAATGCTGTAAGCGATTTGGATTTTCACCATAACGACCATCTGTCGGGCGGCGTGAAGGTTGAACATAAGCAAATGCCATCGGTTCAGGGCCTAACGCACGCAATGCGGTCATTGGGTGAGATGTGCCTGCCCCCACTTCCATATCAAAGGGCTGAACAATAGTGCAACCTTGTTTTGCCCAATAATCTTGCAGGGCGAGAATCATACCTTGGAATGTTTTTACGTTGAATTGACTGCTCATAATCTTGAATATCAAATGTGATGAAAAATGCCGCCATTATACTTGAAAGCAAGGGGCGGATAAAGGCGAAAAGTGCGGTGAAAAATAGGCGTGTTTTTATGAATGAAATTAACGCTTGATATGAAAAATCTCGATTAGGAAAGCAAAAGGAGTTATGACAAAATACCCTTTTATTTAACCGAAGGAACATATCAATGAAAAAAAATCTAATCACAACCGCACTTTTACTTGGTTCTTCCACTTTTGTCTATGGGAAATCTTCTCGCACAGAACTACCACCCATTAACGTTTATTCCGCTTATGCCACACCGGTCAATCAAGATCAAACCGCGTCATCCGTTACCGTTTTGACTGAAAAAGATTTTGCATCACGTAATACCACTTATGTGGGCGATGTGTTGAAAACCGTGCCAGGCGTGGCGATAGCAAGTACCGGAGGACGTGGTGCGGTAACCAGCCTATTTTTACGTGGTACCGAATCAAATCATACCGTTGTGGTTATTGACGGTGTAAAAATGAACCCTGTCAATGATGGTTTTGATTTTGGCGGCTTAACATTAAGCAATATTGAGCGTATTGAAGTATTGCGTGGTGAACAATCTGCCCTTTGGGGAAGTGATGCGATTGGTGGCGTAGTTTATATCACAACAAAAAGCGGACTTTACAAAGAGAAACCGTTTAATGTCGATTTCGATTTAGGCACAGGTTCGCATGGCACTTATGATGCCTCAGCAACAGTTTCAGGTTATAACCAAGGTTTTTACTATGCCCTTCATGGCAATAGCCATCGTACACGTGGTATTTCCGTATTAAGCCAAGATAAATTTAACTATACCGCGACAGATGGTACGAAAATCCAAACAGGTGGTGCAGTTGAACGTGATAAATTCCATCGTGATAACAGTTCATTACGTTTAGGCTATGATGACAACAACAAAGGTATTGAACTTTTAGCCTCACATTCTTCACAAACGATAAGAAATGATACCTCAATATTTACTGAAGCAACGGATAAAGATTATTTCAGAACACGTGAAACGACATTCAAATTAAGTGGTTATGTTGGTAGCGATCAAGAGCTATTCAAACATAAAGCAAGTGTCAGCCATATCAAAAATGATTATAACTATATCAGCGCATCCCCTTATACTCGCGACTGGAAAAAACTAAACACCAATTACCAACTGGATATTAATTTCGACCGTGAAGGCTATATCAAACAAGGCTTGAGCTTATTAGGTGAATATCAAAAATCACATTACGAAGCACAATCCGCCTATTCGACATTTAGAGAGCAGAAACTAACGGAAAAAAGTATTGCCGCAGAATATCGTTTATTTACCGAAGATGATCATAGCCTTTCTGTTAGTGGTCGCTTTACAGACAGTAATAACTTCAAAAATACCTTTACCGGTCGCCTTTCAGGTGCTTATCGTTTATCTGAAAATGTTAAAGCTCATGCTAGTTTTGGTACAGCGGTGCATAACCCTACCTTTACCGAACTTTATGGCTATGGCACATCTTCATTTGGCCCGGTAATAACTTGGATCGGCAATCCCGAGTTAAAACCAGAAAAAAGCCGTGGTGGAGAATTAGGTTTCTTATTAGAAACGGTGGATAAGAACCATAGCTTAGATATGACGTACTTTGCTCGAATTGTGGATAATTTTATTAGCAGCGAGTCTGTCGCAACAAATGTCAGCCGAGCAATTAATGTGAAGGGTAAAACAAAAGTACGAGGTGTTGAAGTCGCATACAAAGGAAGAATCACCGATGATTTAACCGCTTATGCAAACTACACCTATACCCAAATCAAAAATGGTGAAGCGCGATTAGGTGCAGAAGGTGAAACCTTAATTCGCCGCCCTAAACATATAGCAAATGCCAGGTTATCGTATCAAATCACAGAAAAATTGGGATCTGACATCAACGTGTCTTATGTTGGAAAACGGTTTGATACTTATTGGGGAACTTACCCTTCAAAACGTGTCGAAATGCCATCTTACACTTTGGTTAATTTAGGTGCTAATTATCAAATTTCACCGAACCTAAATGTGTATGTAAACTTGAATAACGTCTTCGATAAAAAATACGAAACTGCAATTGAATACGGTCAAGATGGTCGCAATGTTTATGTTGGATTGAAAGGTTCGTTCTAAACCAAAAGTGCGGTCACAAAAAACAACGTTTTTTGAACGTTGGCTTTGCCAACGGTCCCACAAGGGATGAACAAACGAGTAAGCGAGTTTGTGAATAATTTTAACCGCACTTTAGAACCACTCTAGTATTATGTAGCAAATGCACAAAAACAGAAATTTTAACAGAATGTAGGGACACACTGCGTGTGTCCGTAACATATTGAAATGATTTGATTTTATAACGGACACACGCAGTGTGTCCCTACAAGAGAACAAAAAACAACTTTCTGTAACTGCTACATAATATTGAATCACGCCATAAAAAACGGTATCCCAATTGAGATACCGTTTTTTCTTTAATTCACTTCTTTTATTCTCAATTCCTTCGGTACTTCAAAAAACATATTTTCTTCTAATCCTTGAAGCTCTTCTAATTCATTCGCACCAAATTCTTTTAAGCGGGCAATGATAGATTGTACTAATTCTTCCGGTGCTGAAGCTCCTGCGGTAATACCAATGGTTTTGACATTTTCAAACCAATCGGCTTGAATATCTTCTGGATCATCAAGCAGCTGAGATTGCACCCCCATACGAGAAGCCAGTTCCGCCAAGCGATTGGAATTGGAGGAATTTTTTGAGCCTACCACTAAAACGAGATCCGATAATTTTGCCAACTCACGCACGGCTTCTTGGCGGTTTGTGGTGGCATAGCAAATGTCATTTTTGTGCGGACCTTGAATGGACGGATATTTTTCTTTTAATACTGAAATCGTTTCCGCCGTGTCGTCCAAAGAAAGGGTGGTTTGGGTCATAAATGTCAGCTCATCGCTTTCTTGAACCGGTAAACGGGCAATGTCTTCTACGCTTTCAACCAGATAAATACCACCCTCATCATTGCTGTATTGACCCATAGTGCCTTCCACTTCAGGATGACCTTTATGCCCGATAAGAATCGCTTTTGTTCCTTTACGACTAGCACGCGCAACCTGCATATGCACTTTAGTCACTAATGGGCAAGTAGCATCAAAAACCTTTAACTGACGATCTTTGGCTTCTTGGCGGACAGCTTGAGAAACACCGTGGGCCGAGAAAATCACAATAGCACCGTCCGGTACTTCGCTTAATTCCTCCACAAAAATGGCTCCTCGTTCACGTAACCCATTCACCACAAAACGATTATGTACCACTTCGTGGCGCACATAAATCGGTGCGCCATGAATTTCAAGGGCAAGCTCTACAATGCTAATAGCACGGTCAACACCAGCACAAAACCCACGTGGATTGGCTAAAATTATCTTCATTTTTGACCGCTCTTTTCTGTTTGTTTATCTTGTCCTTTTTTCTTTTCGCTTTTAAAAGCATCTAGCATAAGCAAGCCCGCACCAATACAAATCGCCACATCTGCCATATTAAACACGGGGTAATGATAAACATCCCAATAAAAATCCAAAAAATCCACCACAAAACCGTGATAGGTGCGATCCACCATATTGGCTAATGCTCCGCCAATGATTAAGGCATAAGCGCTATTCTGTAATTTTTGATCTGCGGTGTTTTTCTTTAGAAAATACATCAGCATCAGGGAAATACCGATAGCCAATACAGTGAAAAAGTATTTTTGCCAACCACCGTGATCCGCTAAAAAGCTAAACGCTGCACCGTAGTTACGCACATAAGTGAGATTAAATATCGGCAAAATATTCACGCTCTCGTAGAGGGCAAATTTTTGAACCACAAAATATTTGGTTAATAGATCAAGGGCGAAAGCCACTACACTTAGCCAAAGAAAAGAAAGACCTGATTTGGTTTTAGTCATAAAAATTCCTAAATAAATGAAAAGTGCGGTCAAAATCAACCGCACTTTGAATATAACAAATCACACTATGCAAAACGGCGAATTTCACCATTACCTGCCACATTTTCCACACAACGTGGGCATAACGCCGGGTGTTGAGGGTTGATGCCGATTTTGTCGGAATAATGCCAACAACGTGGACATTTTTCACCACTTGAACGCACCACGCTTACCGCAATGCCCTCAAGCTCGCCTTCCGCCACTTTGGCCGGTTTATCAGTAAGTGGTTTTACCGTCGCTTTTGAGGTAATTAACACAAAACGTAATTCATCGCCAAGTTGCTCAAGTAAGGCACGGTATTCGTCATTGGCATAAAGAGTCACATCTGCTTCTAACCCACCACCAATCACTTTTTCATTACGAGCGATTTCCAACACACGGTTCACTTCAGAACGCACACTAATGAGTTTTTGCCAATAGGCATCGTCTAATTTTTCATTTTCACCTAATCCGAATAAGCCTGTGTAAAACTCCTCAGTGAAGACAAATTCCGCACGTTCATTCTCGGTTTTTGGTAAATATTGCCAAATTTCATCAGCAGTGAAAGATAAAATCGGCGCCATCCAACGCACTAAGGCTTCTGAAATATGCCACAATGCAGTTTGACAACTACGACGGGCAAGACTATCCGCTTTGGTGGTGTATTGACGGTCTTTGATAATATCTAAATAGAAAGACCCCATCTCCACGGAACAGAAACGCATTAAGCGTTGCACTACTGCATGGAATTGGTAGTTATCATAAGCATCAATAATTTCTTTTTGTGCGTCCAACGCGCAAGCCACCGCCCAGCGATCGAGACTAATCATCTCTTCTGGTTTCACTAAATCACGTTTTGGATCAAAACCGTTGAGATTAGCCAGTAAGAAACGGGCAGTGTTACGGATACGGCGATAGCTGTCCGCCGCACGTTTTAAAATTTCATCGGATACGGTCATTTCACCGGTGTAATCTGTTGATGCCACCCATAAGCGTAAAATATCGCCACCAAATTTATCCATCACTTCTTGTGGTGTCACAATGTTGCCGATGGATTTTGACATTTTTCGTCCTTGACCATCCACCGTAAACCCATGGGTGAGTACTTGTTTATAAGGGGCTTTATTATCTGTTGCAGTGGAAAGCATTAAGGATGACATAAACCAACCTCGGTGTTGGTCTGAACCTTCCAAATACATATCCGCACTGTGACCTGCAAATTCAGGGCGATTTGCCACCACGGAAGAATAGGTGGAACCGGAATCAAACCATACGTCTAAGGTATCCGGCACTTTGCGATAATGTTCAGCATCGGCACCGAGTAATTCTTTTTCGTCTAAATCCCACCAAGCTTGAATACCGGATTTTTCCACTCGTTTTGCCACTTCTTCAAGCAATTCTAAAGTGCGAGGGTGTAATTCTTCTGTTTCTTTATGGACGAACATCGTCATCGGCACACCCCAAGTACGTTGACGAGAAATACACCAATCCGGACGATTTTCTACCATTTTTTCAATGCGTGCTTGTCCCCAACTTGGGATCCAACGCACTTGTTTGATTTCTCCAAGGGCTTGTGGGCGTAGTCCTTTCACTTCCATACCGATAAACCATTGCGGCGTGGCACGGAAAATAATCGGGGTTTTATGACGCCAACAATGTGGGTAACTGTGCGTAATTTTTTCCACTTTTAATAAATTGCCTGTTTCTTGCAATTTTTCCACCACAAGAGGATTGGCTTCAAATACGCCCTTGCCGGCAAAAAATGGTGTAGTAGAAACAAATTTTCCGTCATTTGACACGAGACATGCCATTGGCAAATCATACTTTTGCCCCACAATAAAGTCGTCTAAACCGTGATCCGGTGCAGTATGTACCAAACCGGTACCGCCATCGGTCGTAACGTGATCACCTAAAACTACAGGCACAGTATAATCGTTAAAAGGATGACGGAATCGAACCAACTCAAGGGCTTGACCTTTCACCGAACCCAATATTTCCACCTTTTCAACGCCCGCCGCTTTCGCCACAGATTCAACAAGATCTGCCGCCAAGATCACGCGTTCATCACCAAATTGAACAAGTTGATATTCCAATTCTGCATTCATCGCAATGGCACGGTTAGAAGGAAGAGTCCAAGGTGTGGTTGTCCAGATCACCGCAGAAAGTTTGCCATGACCTTTACCTTGTGCATTAAATTTAGCTTCAATTTCATCCGCACTTTCTGTCGGAAAACGGACATAAATAGACGGTGATACTTTATCTTCGTATTCCACTTCCGCTTCAGCCAAAGAAGAAGCACAATCCAAGCACCAATGTACGGGTTTTGAACCTTTATAGAGGTGACCGTTTTCAATTACTTTGCCTAGGGTTCGGATAATATTGGCTTCTGTATCAAAGTTCATCGTGAGATACGGATTATCCCAATCCCCCAACACACCTAAACGAATGAAATCTTTCTTTTGCCCTTCCACTTGTTCCGCTGCATATTCACGACATTTTTGACGAAATTCCGCTGCTGAAATTTTCTCATTTGGTTTTCCCACCAAACCTTCTACTTTCAATTCGATCGGTAAACCGTGACAGTCCCAACCCGGAATATAAGGGGAATCAAAACCCAATGCGGTTTTAGATTTAATAATGATATCTTTTAAAATTTTGTTTACCGCATGACCGATATGAATGTTACCGTTTGCGTAAGGAGGACCATCGTGCAGAATAAAGGACTTTTTACCTTTTGAAGCTTTACGAATTTTTTGGTAAAGATTTTTCTCGTACCAATTTCTCAACATCACAGGCTCGCGCTTGGCTAAATCACCACGCATTGGAAAACCTGTTTCCGGTAAATTAAGCGTGTTTTTGTAATCGACTGTCATTTTATTTTCCAATTTTTACTTTTTAAAATTCTTGCTAAAAAACGCTTTTGCGGTTTCAACATCCCGTTCAATCTGTGCTTTTAAAACATCAAAAGAAGGAAATTTCATTTCCTCTCTGATTTTATGGCAGAACTCAACTTCAACCTGTTCACCATAAATTGTCTTAGCAAAATCAAATAAATGCACTTCTAATAATTGCATTACACCGTTAATTGTTGGGCGTTTTCCCATATTGGCAACACCGTTAAAAATCTCGCCGGATTTTAACCGCACTTTTACCGCATACACCCCTTTAATCGGATTCACTTGGCGGTGCAAGCGGATATTGGCGGTGGGAAATCCCAATGTTCTGCCTAATTTATTGCCGTGAATGACACGACCAAAAATACGATAAGGCTTGCCTAACAAACTTTCTGCAAGGGATAATTCATCTTTTGCTAAGGCTCCCCGAATGGTAGTACTACTAATGCGTTGTTCATCCAAACAGAAACTATGATTATCTTCCACGGTAAAACCAAAACGCTCACCCGCTTGTTTTAACATCGCAAAATTGCCTTGGCGATTTACACCGAATTGAAAATCATCGCCAATGCTTAAAAATTTTACGTGGAGCTGATTTACTAATGTTTGTTCAATAAACTGTTGTGCCGATTGCTCAGCAAAAGTGCAGTCAAATTTCGCGACAATAACCACATCTACCCTGGCTTGCCGTAAATAATAAAGCTTATCACGCAAGCGCATTAAACGTGCCGGTGCATTATCCCCCATAAAATATTCTCGGGGCTGCGGTTCAAATAGTAATACCGCCATAGGTAAATTTAATTCATCCGCTTTTTGGCGAAGGTGGTGTAACACCGCTTGATGACCTAAATGCACCCCGTCAAAATTGCCGATTGTGAGCGCACAACCTTGTAAAACTCGGCTTGCATGATGTAGCCCACGAATTAATTGCATGACCTTACCCAAGAAAATTTCAGAATTTCGGCATTATAGCGGTAAGTTAGTTTTTTGTCAGCAAATGGTGCGGACGAATGCCTAACAAAACCAACATTCCGCCATAAACTATCGCCGCAAGTGCAATGAGCCAAGCCAACCAATGAACCCGTTGCATAAAACTCATCACAGCCCATTCATTAATCACAGGCGTGTAATACCACACCAATGCTCCCATAACACAGGCAGCCAACAAAACTTTCACGAAAAAGACCGCACTTTGGCGTGAAAAATGGTACACATCGGATTTCACCAAACCACGATAAAGTAGGTAAGCATTAAGGGTAGCGGACATGGCAGAAGCCATCGCTAGCCCCACATAACTAAAGGGAATCGCCAACACATTAAATCCCATATTGCTCACCATGGCGATAATGCCGATTTTTACCGGCGTTTTAGTGTCTTGACGAGCGTAGTAGCCATTGGCAAGAATTTTAATCAGCATAAAACTCAACAAGCCGGCATTAAACGCCCACAAAGAATAGGAGGCAGAATGCACGTCGTTAAAGGTAAAACTTCCCCGCATAAAAAGAGTGAGTAGCATGGGTTGCGCCAGTACAGCAATGCCCACCGCAGCAGGTACGCCAAGTAATAAAATCATCCGCACGCCCCAATCCATGGTATTGCGAAAATCTACCGCACTTTGTTCGGAATTATCTTCCCGATTGACATGATGACGTGCGAGGGTAGGTAAAATCACCGTGGAAATGGCAATGCCGAACAAACCGAGAGGAAACTCCAACAAACGGTCGGAATAATAAAGCCAACTAATGGAACCCGTCATGAGAAAACTGGCGATGACGGTATCCAGTAATAAATTGATCTGACTGACGGATACGCCAAACAATGCCGGGATCATCAATTTACGAATTTTTACCACGCCTTCATCGTGCCATGCCCATTTTGGTTTTACCAAAAGTCCGGTTTTTTTCATAAAAGGAATTTGGAATAAAAATTGGAATAAACCGCCGAGAAAAATACCAATAGCAAGCGCAAGATCAGGATTATCCATTCTCGGAGCTAAGAAAAGTGCGGTCGCAATCATTGCAATATTTAATAACACCGGCGAAAAAGACATCACGCCAAACTTGCCCAGCGTATTCAGCACCGCGCCGGAAAGAGCAACAAAGGTGACAAACCACAAATAAGGAAAAGTAATTTTTAATAGCAAGGAGGCTTGTTCAAACTTATGAGCATCAGGGCCGTCATTCAGCCAATCGGTAAACCAGCCCATACCAAATAATGCGGCAACAACAGGTGAACCGACCATCGCCAACAAGGTCACAATGCTCACCAAACCACCTAATGTGCCGGATACTTTACCGATAAATTCACGGGTTTTGTCCAAGTCACCGCCTTTACGATATTCTGCCAACACTGGAACAAAGGCTTGGGAAAATGCCCCTTCGGCAAATAAACGACGGAGAAAATTCGGAATACGATTGGCAAATAAAAAAACATCCGCCGCCGCTCCTGCTCCAATCAGATGGGCGATGACAACATCACGCGCCAAACCTAATACGCGCGATAATAGCGTCATACTGCTGACAATCACGCCCGATTTTAAAAGTCGTTTACTCAAAATATTATTCTCTTGCTAAAAATTTTGCCTAATTGTATAGAAATTTTGTTTTTACGCTATATTCCACGCAAAAAAACTGATAAAATCCGCCCACATCGTTTGTGTGAGCCCCTATTGAAAGCGCTTGTAAAAATAACGATGCTTACTTTCGGTTGTGTCTCACCGAAATCAACACAAATTTTCCATTGACAAACGTATAAAAAATCGTCATATTGACGCCCTTTATTTTGTCACACTAATTAACAGAAATTTTAGGAGTTTGACCTTGGCTAATATCAAGTCAGCAAAAAAACGTGCGGTACAATCTGAAAAACGCCGCCAACACAACGCAAGCCAACGCTCTATGATGCGTACTTACATCAAAAAAGTTTATGCTCAAGTAGCAGCAGGTGAGAAAGCAGCAGCTGAAGCAGCATTCGTTGAAATGCAAAAAGTTGTTGACCGTATGGCTTCAAAAGGCTTAATCCACGCTAACAAAGCAGCGAACCACAAATCTAAATTAGCTGCACAAATCAAAAAATTAGCGTAATTAAAACAGCTTAAAAAAAGACCGCACTTTTAGGTGCGGTTTTTTATTTTTAATTAAAAACCACCTTCTATGAA
>NZ_MLHG01000044.1 GCF_001998825.1 Rodentibacter mrazii | reverse complement strand
TGAAAATCGCTTGTGAACATCCATTTGGAGCAATTTGTAGTGCTCATTAAAAGTCGACGTTGTCTTTAATAATGCTTTGGGCATCGGCACTAATTGACCAAAGTCAAGATAATATTGACCTCTTTCATCAAGTGAAAAGAGCTTTTTACAAAATAGCGCCCGTTGCTCATCAAAACATTCAATAATCAGTACATTTTGACACCAATTTGGCATAGTGTAATCTCCTATTAAGTTAAAAATAGAAGGGATACACTATGCCCACAGGGATAATGTATCCCTGTTAGGGTAAATAAAATCTTAAGCGGCAAGGCTCTCTTCTTGATTGAATTTATCAATCAGATATTGCGTTGCTTCCCGTGCCTGTGATGAGGCACGAAAAATCGCTTTCTTATCGGATTTCAATGCTTGAACCCAATGATCGATATACGCCGCATTTTGCGAAATATTGTTGCAAACATTCATATGTGCACAGGTAAATGCACTAGTCAGTTCGGCAATCAATTCCTCAAAGGCATAACGTTCAGAACCAAATTTATCAAATCTGGCGACACCATCACGATCTAACCGGTCTTTATGCCCGGTTGCATGACCACATTCATGTAAAAGTGTGGCGTAATAATCGTCAGCCGTATTGAATTTTTCAAAATCCGGCATCACGATACAATCCCGCTTAGGGATATAACAAGCCCGATCTTGTACTTTGTTATATAACTGCATCCCCATTTTAGCGGGTAACACGTCTAAATCCGGACGTGGGCTCATCGCTGATGAAGTTTCCGGTGCAGGAAAATCTTCATAGTATTCTTCTAATCCATCACACTGCTCAATATTGAACACATGATGGCCGCGAATGAACACTGAAGATTTCATTTTCGGTTCACCGTTTTCATCAAAAATCACATTACCGTCATCATCTTTTTCTTCAGACATATTTTGTTTATAGAAAATGATGACTGTACTTTTCTCACCTGAGCGAACTTGTCCGCCTAAGTGATTTGCCCCTTGAAATGTGACCCATTTACGTTGTTTGAACCCTTTTTGAAGGGAGCTCATCCAAAGTAAAAGCACGTTGATACCGGAATATTGACGCCCACTTTCGCCGTTACACGGAATCGACATTTGTGGCCAACCATTATCCCAAGGTCTTTGCCAAGGCATTGTTCCCTGTTCTAGGGCTTCCACAATTTGATCAGTGATTTGTTGGTATAAATCTTTAGGTTGAGTTTGTTTTTTCATGGCTGTTCTCCAAAATAAAGGGAACAGCCTCCCGATGGGAACTGTTCCCATCAGGGTAAAATTTGCCCAAACTTAAAAAGTGCGGTCAAAATTCATTATGAATAAAGATTTCTCTCCTAGAAACACATTCCCAAAGAGACAATGAAAAAAGCCTCTATCCCTGAATATAGCGGGATTAAAGGCTTTGGTAAAAAGTGCAGAAATTAAATCAATAATGCTTTAACTTCAACTAATGTGTTTACGCAAACCATCTTTACGCTTTTACACTTAACAAGTCCTTTCGGTTGCCATATAACGAAACAGTAAAGAAATGATAAAGCTGCCCATGCTCACTAGGAATATTCACTATAATGCGGGTAGAATTTTCATCCTTCCCCCGCTTTTCCCAGGCCTCAAGAGCTTGAGTCTGAATATCTTCGATAAACGCTTCAGGTGAGTGATGTTGGGCTAAAAAAGCGTAACAACTATTGTGTAATGTCACTTTCATCAATTATCTCCTATAATAAGGGGATACTTTCACCACTAAGGGTAAAATTCCCTTTAGGGTTGAAAATGAATGGATTATGCAAAATCAATGCATAAGATAATAAAGAGTTACCACCGTACCGACGATCCCCACAACAAGAAATAAGAGGCTAAATAACGTAGTTCGTTTTAACCACGTTTTTTGCACATCATTAATCATTGCTTCGTATTCTGCTGCTTGGCTATCTAACACCATCTGCAATTCAATGAGTCGGCGAGCCTCTTCATCTTCAATACTTTGATTGATGCCTGATGTGACCTGTTTGTATTTATCCGTTGCTTTGTTTTTAGCTGCAACGAAAAAACGTCCTAGGTATTTACCAATACGAAATGAAAATGTTGGTTTGTCGATAAGGGTACTTGATGGAACATCATATTGTTCCAAATGGGTAGATGAGGACATAATCATTCTCCTAATTGTGAAATAAAAAAATTCCTCAGAAAAATGATATGCCCCAAGGGAATCATTTTCCCTCGGAAGGTCTTTTAGGTGGCATTCCTACATATGTAGAGTATCCTTTCAGAATGCTGGATAACATTTTGGCTGTGATTCTACTTACTCAAAGGCAAGGCGTTGCTTTTCAAGAATCATGCAACTTATAAGGGCTGATTAACAGCGTCTTATTACCTCAAATCATACCTAATCACATCGTTTCCTCACCATGAAAAATTGTTTTTTGGAAATGGATAATTTATCTCAAAATCAAAAATAATTTACCCTATATTCCCGCTCATCATTTCGCTAATGTGGCAACTATCTAGATTGAATAGTAAGGGATAGTCATGCTTACAAAAAAATCGCTGTTTCTTCTCACGTTACCACTATTTGTTTTTGCTCAAGAGAACCCGACAATCATCGTGTACTCCACGCAATATTACCCTGTTTCTCACACAGACTTGGCAAGTCAGGTCTATTACCTCGATCAAGTTGAACAATGGGAAGACAAGGTTAGCCGACAGTTAAGTACGAACCCGTCCACTGCCACACGACAAGCCGAGCAATTTTTTCAATCAGCGGAATGGAAACAATCAGAAATCCAACTAAAACAGTCTTATCAAGGGCTCATAAGTGGCTGGCAAAATGGAATCCGTAAAGTTCCGGCAATTTTATTTCGGTCTCCGGGACAAGAAGATAGCGTCATTTATGGAGAAATGAATGTCTCTAAAGCAAAACAACAATGGCAACGATGGATGAAAAACGGAGGTAACGATGAACCAAAATAATTTTTTTGCTAATCCGGCTATATTCAAAGGGCAAGAAAACCGTTGTAATTGTCCCGACTGCGATGAGCCACTTTATTTTGCTTTAAAGGATAAGCACCATTCATTTAGCTTACCACTTTCAACACTTCTAGAATGTTTGAAATTTGCAGAAAATGAAGGGGCTATTCCTCCGATTGACATAACCTGGTGGTGTGAGATTTCAAACCGTTTCAAACGTTCCAATCCACTAAAAGATAACACTACGTAAATTTAAATCCGTAATCCGATGCAACACTTTGGGCAATTTCTAGTAGTGTTGCATTTTTTTGTTTATGATATTCGCTTATATTCTCTAGTATGTAATTTAGTAAGTTTTCGATATGGTTATTATCAAAATCAAGTTTCTTCTCATAAATGTCTTCACCATCATTAAAGCTGCCCTGAGTAATTTTAAAAACAATACTTTCGGAAAGGTGGTGCTCATTGAGATGGGTTTTATGCTCAAGAAAATAAAAACCGGCGTTGGAATATTGATTTGATCTAATTTGAGAATGCTCATCAATATACAGATTATCTGTCCGATTGATGTATCTTGTAAGCTCATCAGAAAAAACTTTTCTTCCAACAATACTCGTGTTCAACGAAAAGTACGCTAAAATTAACGGCATATTCCGTAATGTCGCACCATGATATAAATAGGCTTTGGCATTAAAAAAATCCCTTAACATTTGTTCAGCTAAAGTCGGGCTGATGAAGAACCCTATTTGGGATTGCAATAAGTAGATAATTTTATCAAAATAAAGCACCATTCTACGGATAATTTCAATGGCGACCTCATCCAAACTTCCCTTTCTGCTTTCTTTCGTATAATGCTTTCTTTTTGCTCGATATGGGCAATATTCATAATTAGTGTTGTTATAGCAACCAATTCCCGGAACCGGTTTCCCACAATGTTTGGCAAATGGTTTTTCGGTATGATTAAGTGATTTATATAATCCTATAACTTGTACAGGATTATTGCATTCCGGGCAGACAGCAAACTGTGACGTTTCATTGTGTTTTGTATCCTGATAAAAAGGTGAACTTTTTCTTGTTTTCCTTTCAAATAAATCCTTCTCGACCGGATAACTTTGTTTTTCAGTCACAGAAAACTTAATTCTATCCATATTAGAATAACCTCTTAACTGTCCCAATGTATTAATAATTCTCTTGAATTCTAACACAGTTTCTTCTTCATTTTGATAATCAGGTTTTGTAGTGTGTCCCTTGACTCTAAATATAAAAATGGAGAGAAAAACAATGAAAAAATACCGCACTTTATTTGCCAAATGGCTTTCTGTTGCGGCTATTGCCTCATCCTCGGTTCAGGCATCAATAAATACAGCTTCAATTATGGCATCAAGTGCATCAACCAGCTGCCTTGACTATAAAGTGGTAGGCACCTGTTTTTGGTTATTCTGCACCCAATTTGGGTGTAAAGTAAGAACCTCTACGAAAGTAAAACATTATCTTCCCGAAGTCGTGGTATCCAGCTATAACCATGAAGGACAAAATTCTTGGTCTGAAATGAATATTGTGAGCCAAGGTGTAAAAGGTGGCGATTATCAATCACCTCATAAAAATTACTCGCAAGCAACCTTTAAAAACGTCGATGTGATTGGTCATCCTCAAGGCGCAATTAGTCAACTGCTAAACAGTATCGGCTACTATTGCAAAAGCCAAACAACCCCATTTGTTCCTTATTATTTAAGTAGTCTTGATTTCCTTGCTTGGCGATTTGGCGTACCGGAAATGGTTTACCCTGAAGCATTGATCCCAGGCATGAGAGAAATTCGGGTCAATGGTGATACATGGGGAAATATTTACCCACGTGCAGGTACGGTAACCCAAGTTCATGACTACAAAGCTTCTGCCGTCACCGCACATCGTGTTGCTGATGTCGTGACAAATACGATCCAACCCCATATCTACATTCCCATTGCAAGAAAAGACAATCCAAGTAATGGAGAGTGGTTCCCATCGCCTGTAAAAGAAGGTAATGCTCAAACTCATAAATGGCAACAGCTTCATCCTCAAACATCTCAGTCCTGTGCCATATTCCCGGATAATCCGCCAAGTATGCTTTCAGAAAATGGAAGCTATGCCTGGGCATTATGGCGCCCTTATAAATGCTGTAAACGACGGGGACAAACATTTTTATATAGTGTTGATTGGTCTAACTAATAAAGGAATTGAATATGAAACTCCATCATGCTGTGAAGGCATCCTATATTGCAATATCATGCGCAATTCTATCTGCAACGATACCGGCATCTGCATCAAATGATGCATTCAGTTTCAATAAAGCCGATTCTATTTTGTCAGATAAAGTATTCTATCAAATTGGCGGCGGTGTCGGTTATATGGCTCCACCTAGCCGTGGCTCAATTCCGGCAGCCGAATTTGGTATTGGTTGGAAAGCCAATTTAATGTGCGGTAATTTTGATATTAAAACGAGTATCAAAAACCAGTTAAACGGTTTAACGGAAGGATTTAAAGATCTTTACAGTAACGTTATTGAATCTGCAACAGGCGCTGTTGCGAGCCTTCCTGCCATGGTTATTCAACGAGCTAACCCACAGCTCTACGATATTCTTACCAATGGTCTTTATCAAGGTAGAATTGACTTTAATAATCTAAAAACAAGTTGTGAAGAAATGTCGAAAAAACTGGCTGACTTGACGCTAAATGGGCGTTGGTCAGAAAGTGCGGATATGGAATCCTATAAAAAGATAACTTCTGATGAGCCGGATGCGACCCGAGCCAAGAAAAAATTGGAAGAATCACAAGGTCGAGAGGGGAAAGAATGGGTAGGCGGACAAAAACGAGGCGGTCAAGGACAAGAGCCCATCAAAATTGTTGAAGATGTCGCTAAAGCCGGCTACAACATGCAAAACAAACGTAATGTACTAGATACCGGAAGAGTATCGACAAGTAATTGTAGCGGTTTACTTTGTCAAACTTGGGATAACCCGAAAGACATGACCGATTGGCTCACAAACGTTATTGGTGAAAAACAGATTACAACCTGTAAAACCGATTGTGGTACACCAAGTAGTTCCCGTGCCGGCGTTGGGCTTACTCAAGAAATCGAGCAAGAAAACATTAAAGCAGTTACACAACTGCAAAAAGCACTCAATATGAATACGCCATCGGTTGAAGTCCTTGCTGAATTGAGTTCAACCACCGTTCCGGTGACACGAGGCTTAATTGAGTCGTTACGAGAAGATCCGGATGCACAAGTATTAGGACAACGCTTAGCCAGCGAAATTGCTGTCGCCAAAACAATGGAGAAAATGCTTCTTGCACGTCGTTCGGTATTAACCGGTATGCGTGAACCTAATGTGGCTAATAACCAAGATGCACAAGTAGAATTAGAAAAAGTATTAACATTAATTGACCGTGAAATTGGCCAAATTAGAATGGAAATTGATTTGCAAAAATCACTTACCGGGAATTCTGCTGTGGCCATTCTACAAAACAAAGAATTACGTGAATACAATGCCGGCACCTCAAATGTCGCACGTGACAGCGTCGATAAACGGATTAGCGATTTAGCCAATGGTATTAACCGCAATACAGCCGAATTAGCTGAAGCTGATAATATCCATATTCCACGAAATAATGTCATCCTTGACATTCCTCAACCATCAAACTCATACTCTTACACAGGAACCGGAGGTACCGCTAATTCTACCGGAATAGGAAATTCAACTTATCCCTCAATCTCGGCTATTGAAGGAAACGCATTTGAGCAAGCCACCGGATTGTTAAGAAAATTTGAAGGTTTTATCAGCAAAGCAGATTGGGATGTGAATGCTCATCGTGCCGGCTATGGATCAGATACAATTACAAAAGCAGATGGCACTATCGTAAAAGTGACACCGGGAATGAGTGTATCTCGAGAAGATGCAGAGCGGGATTTAGCCCGCCGTACCCAAGAATTTGCCAATCGGGTAAAACGTGATATATCACCGGAAGCCTGGGATAAATTACCACCAAAAGCGCAAGCAGTATTGACGTCATACGCCTATAATTATGGTTCCTTAACGAGAACTAAAAGTGTCATTACGGCTGCTCAAGAATCAGCGAGAACCGGTGATATGACGGCATTGGCTAACGCTATACGTAATCGTCAGGTTGATAATAATGGTGTCAATGCCAGACGTCGAAATCAGGAAGCTGATTATATTCTTGGCAAGTAAAAGCGAGTATAATTTGACGGAATCATTCAATCAAAAAAGGAGAATGTATGAATAAAAAAGCATTAAAGCTCTCGGTATTAGTTGGCACGCTTTTTAGCGCTATATCCGCACAAGCTGCCGTCAATCCTATCTTTTCGTGTACAGCCAAAAACGGTAAGCCGGTTAAGGTTGAAAAAGTGGGGGCAGATTATGTTTTATCCTATCAAGATTTAAAGGTTAGCAATGTCTTTGAAGAGATGAAAAAGCGTGACAATACTCATGTATCCAATCGTTCCGGTTACATCTTGTTTTCGCTTGAATTTACCGATAAACAAGATAGCTATTATGTTCAATATCGTGAATCAATGGGTGATGCCAAACCACTTTATGCCGGCGTATTCAAGGTAACAGGTGATGCCAATCCGAAAGAATATGTAGTATGTAACACGAAAAAACCGGTTATACGAAATTTTGAGCTTCAAATCGACGAATAAACCTGACATAGGTTATTAAAAACGAAAATAAGCGGCTTATCCCCGCTTATTTTTTTCAAAGATATGGATAAAATTATCTAAAATTTTATGTTCTTCTTCATTGCCATGGATAATATTCAGATCGTCATCGAGGCATGATATGATCTCATCAATACCGAGTTCATTAACCATTTCTTCATTTAAACCAATAAGCCATTGTTTGAATTTCCTTTTCATTTTTTCCTCCTATCCTTCTAAGAACAATCGTTAAAATAAAGAAATAATTTAAAGCTGTCAGGTGTAAGGAATAAAATTTGCGATATGGCTCGCAAAATTTCTACTTTTTATAGAAAAAACCGGGTTTTAATGGAAAAAAAATTAGAGTATACTGGGGAAAAGTTAGTATATTTATCGAACAGGAGAAAATCATGAATGCACAAAAATTTGGTCATTCTGTGGGGCGATTCTTTAAGAAAATTGACCGCACTTTGTCCTTTCTCCCGGAAAAACCACGTAAAGTTGCTGTAGCGGCAACTGCGCTGGCTGCAAGCCCTGTTTTAGCCGGGGTCATTATTTCTCAAGCAAAAACATCAAATCACACTGACTATGACATCGAAGATACTAATAAATCAGTAAAAGAAATATCGTTGTTACCCGAATTACTTAAAGATGGCGCATCACCTGAAGAAGATGGTTACAGAGATGGTGCTGAAGGCGTTGGGTTTTATGCCAATGGAACAAGAATAGATACAGAGGATGATATAGATACATTTAAATACATGGATGAGTTTTATGAGATAAAATGAGAAAGGGGATATCAATCCCCTTTTTGCTATTTTAGTTTACTTTCAATTATTCCTGCCCCTTTTCCACCAGCAGTGCTCGCCTGATTAGAACCTTGTCTTAATGCTTGAGACATTGTACCGCCCACGTTAATCCCTGCCCAAGTCATAGCCCCAAACCACAACCCGGGTAAAATAATAAATAAACTCCCCATCACAAAATTTGAGATAATGTCATCTTGTGCATTCTCTAAGAAGTGAATATTCAACATATCGTGTGAAGGTGAGCTATACATGATCTCAATCATAAACGAGTCTAGCCACCGGGCTAATTCCCACCAAAAAGAGGTGGTGACAAGCGCAAAATACACAAAACTTAACGTCACCACTGTTTTAATTGAAAAGCCACTTAAAATCGTGATAATCGGGATAAGAATGATTAATGCCATTATCATGAAGGCTTGTACCATAGGCAGTGCTTGACGCATCGCATCTAATCCGGGGAAGATTGCTAAACTGCCGACAGCCGTTCCCACTGTTGATGTTAAACGGGTAACGGCATTCCAAAATCCGGCATCAACACTCCCACCATACCCCTGATACATTTTCCCTTTTGAAATATCCATATTCTCAGCGCGCAGTAACGTTCTTAACAAGGCTTCATCTCGATTACTCACCGAATTAAAGAAATCACTGACTTGAGCTGAAAGGTTTTGACGCATATCGGTAAGTAAACGTGATTTTAACCCGGCATTACTTTCATCCCACCATTGATCACAACTTGGAAATCCACCTCTCCCGGAATCCGGTAATGCCGTATCTCGCGTGCTATCATAGGGGAACGTGCTAATAGGCTGTTGCGCGCGAAAACGTGGATACAGCTCACTGTTGGAAATAAGCAGTTTTCCGCCTAGCCAGGACGTTTCGCGAACTTGTGCCGGTGTTAATGATACTTGGCTAGTTTGTAATTTTTGACGTGCGGGAACGTAGCATTGTTGTACAAACTGTTCAACTTCAGTTAATAATGCCGGATTAGTAATTTTTTGATGTTGCACCTCAAACCGCACTTGGCGTAAATCGCGTTGGCAAGGTAGAACGGCCGTCATACCATAAGTAAAACCTTTGTCGATTTTGTGCATAAACATCCACCAAATCGGCATTCTTGCCTGTCTGTTACTAAATGTTGTGGCAAATGGTGCATAACCGGATTTTTCCGGTGACGGAACTTTATAACCACATTGAATAGAGGCTCGCTCATTATATTCAATATTGTTTAATGAGATCGTAAACATCGGGGCAAGAGTTAAAACGACAATAAACATGGCCGGGATGAGTTCCAATGACAGCCAACGAATGAGAAGATCGCCTTTCTCACCTTCATCATCCCCTTGTTTGGCCACATCACGCCATACTTTAAAAATCATCCCAACTAAAGGAATAAGCCACACGCCGGTTCCAACAAATAAAGCAAAAACACCGTTATTAAGCAGCCATCCCAATAATGTCAGGAAGTATTCCATATAACTATCAACTGAAAATGTCATATTTCCTCCTTCAGGATAGGGTAATTTGTGTAATCGCTTCGGCAAAGATTAAAACCATGGCGATTAACCATTTGGCTTTTGCCGGCATCGAACCAGGATGACGACGGGAAAGGGATAACACCATGAATCCAATCACGCCATAAAGCATCAACCGAACCGTAAACCATATCCACTGTGTTTTAATAAACCAGGCGCGAATATCCACATCTTGTAAATATTCTGCAGCGAAGACTCCGATAACGATAAGTACCAGGAATAAAAGAATCAGGAAGAACATAAAACGGAGTACATTTTTAAGCCATCCTTTTGATGGCATCTTTTCTCCTTGTGACATCACGCCTCCCTATTCATTATTAACAATGTTATCCCCAAAAACTGGGGATAAGTCGGCAGAGAGACACCACGTTGCATTAAGTTGCCAAAGCAAATACTGAATTAACCAATAGGCATCAACGTGATCGCTTAATTCGATATTCAAACGTGCCGGCCAATTTTCTGATGGGAGTGAAGGCAATTGAAAACGTCCTGAGATATTAAACAATAAATGCACCTCCCCCAAACTCCCTTCAGCGTGAAGTTTCCAACTCGACTGAGTGAAAATACGCTGAGGGAATGCACTTAACGAACAATTGGTGCCAATTCTTGCTTTAATTTGAGCGATAAAGTGCGATAAATGCGCTTTCACTTCATCTGAGGTGAAAGACAAAGATTGAATCCGTGGCCCGATCTCAAAAATACGATGAAAAACCAGATTAGGCTGCGATTGAGTTAAATTCGTCATTGACTACAATCCCCCGTTTTCTATCTAAATCTTTTGCAACCATTAATGCGGCATCCAATTCACTGCAATGATGTTCAATCATCAATTGTTTCCGTTGCGCTTTCTCATGTTTTTCCGTCATACCGAGTGCCAAGTAAAGACTTGGCGGTACGACGCGGAACAAGGCTTCCATATTGGTTGCCAATACAACGCCTTCCGTGTATTTTTTATCGGCTTTTTTCGCAGAAAGTAACATGATTTTTTGCGCTTCAGATAAACGCCGGAACCGATTGACCTGCTCCACTTCATCATTAGAAAGGTTGAGTAACTCCCACCATTCAATCATGCTCAGTAATTTATCGGATTCATCCGGGAAGTCAGTCATATTTTGTGTGGACAGCCACAACCAAATACCCAATTTACGCCACATTTTGGAACCTTTAACCAAGAATTTAGCTAAGAGCGGATTGACCGTAATAATGTGCGATTCATCGGTAATATTCACAATAGGGCGGAAACTGTGTTGATATTTTTCGCCCAATGAGTTGATATGGTTGATGAGAGAAATATACGCAATCGCTAATTCTGCCTCATAACCCTCCCGGGCAAACATGGCCAAATCCACAAGCGTAATATCCGCTTCCGGCCAAATTTCCCCCTCACGGTTAAAGAAACGACCGTTTACCCCGGTACAGAACATATCCATCGCTTCAGCCATATCCGCAAGACGAGATACACGTTCCGGACGAATATCCTCCCGACGGCTTAACTCTTCAAGAGCAGCTTTCACATCGCCGGTCAGGACTTGACGAGGCGGCATTTCTTTTGAGGTTTTTTCCGCGGCAAGTAAAATCGCTTGTCGAATGGCAGAGCGGTCAGCCCGGCTCATTTTCTCATCTTCTTTCGCCTCACCGCCGGTTATCATCAATCGTGCGGTCAACTCCATTTCCGCAAGTAAATCACGCTGCTCTTCGCCCTCATCATCGTTATCATCGTCATCTTCGACTTCAAGCTCGACATCCATCTCTAACAGGCGATGTGCTTCAGAAAAAAGTGGCAAGGCAATATTACTACTTGGCTCAAGTGACACACGATTAACAGTCAGTCCATAACGCTCTGCATAATCTGCGAATAAACCAAAAGAGTTCCCTGCTTCAACGATAAATAACCGGGGACGATGAACCGCCGTTAATTGCGCCATCTGAGCCGTCAATGTCGCTGACTTTCCCGAACCGGTCGGTCCCAAAATAAGTTTATGTGCATTTTTAGTCCGATCTTTAGGATTGAGCGGATCAAAATCAAATGGGCTCCCACCACGATTGAAATAAGTAATGCCAGGATGACCTGTTCCGGTTTCACGACCAAAGACCGGCAACATATTCGCAATATGCTGTACCCAATAGTATTTGGTGTAGAAACGTGATTTCGCATCGAGTTGGGGATTGAAATTCATCGGCAACCAGCGCAAATAACTATTCAAGGGGGCGACTTCATTTCCCTCTTTAACCGGCACAAGATTATTACTGAGTAACACCGTTCTTAATTCTCTTGAGCGGATTCTTAACTCTTGTTCATCTTGACCGCGAACATAAAAAGCGAGACCGGCTTGATATAACTTATGCCCATCTTTAAAGTATTGGGTTGCTGCTTTCGCATCTTGTTTTAAATAAATGGATTCGTAGTTATTCCCTACTGCCCGACTACTCAACGTATCCAAATGGGTTTGCAATTTATCTTGCGGATGGATCACCACCGTCATCGCCATAATGGTCGATTCCGGCAGTAAATCAAAAAGTGCATTAATATTACGACCACGTGTGACCTCACCGGTCATGTGGCCAACATCAGGCTGTTTACGAATATTATCAACGATAATCACCTCATGGGGTTGTTCATTAAAATACCAGTAGCCATTTTTACTTTCCGGTGGGGTAAAAAAAAGATTCTCACTAAAATCCTGATCTTGTAACGATAAATCCGCCGAGCGGGGAGAAAGTGATAGCAAGTCGTAACAAGCCTTATCATCTAGCCCATTAAAATAGCGTGACGGATTCGGATTAAACCATTCCAATAACCAACGATGAATCTGTGCCTCATTTTGACGCTCTAATGTTAATCCGGCGGTAATAAAGGCACTTTGAATACGATCACAGGCGGTATTTAATTTCTCAATTGTATCGGTCTCGTTATTCCCCGCATAACGGTAAATCACCATACGGGTCTTACGCACTTTACCGGCCCAAGCGGTATTGGTCACCCGATCATCAATAAAAAGCCCTCCGGGTTTTCCCACCGCTTTTAAATGCCGTTCCATTTCACGGAGCCATTGCTCAGTAAATTCGCTACCATGAGCTTCCGGCGAATTTGTTTTAATATACTGTCTCAGATTTTCGATATAACCGCTTAAATCTTTGTCATCTTGACAATAAAACTGCACCACATAAGGGTTCGTATCCAATTCATCAAAACTGTCTTGTAATGCATCTTTCACTAAAGAGCGAACACGATTAAGATAATCGCTACTCCGCCCTTCCGTTCCAATGGGCTTGACGTCAAATACCACGCCGGCACTTTTGGCATCATCAAATAGCATGACGCTTTCTTCAGTTAAATATTCCGCATAAGGAAGGTGTGTGATAAAAGACGGATCACGCCCATAAAGCGTTTTAATATGCTGTGCTTTGGTCATTTTCCGATTACGTAGAATCGGTTGAGGAATCTCGAAGTCCTCTCTCGCCTCATCTTCATCCGGTGTAGATTGTCGGTTGTCCTTTTTGACTGTTTTTTTCGCTTTAGGCTGATGAGGCGGTCTCTTTTTATTAGGCAAGAAAGCCTCTAACACATCATTAAATAATGCCATTTTCCGTTCCTCTTCTAGTACATTCTTGTCCGTTCACCGGGTTGTGCATACTGAACACGCCCATAAAATGGAATAACAGAAGAATAGCCCGGTACCGGCATTTGTTCGGAAGAATCGGTTAAGTGCGGATACACATACATGACTAAATCCGGATTAGGTAGACGAGGAAAAAGATTTTTTACCTCGTTTTCTGCGGTACGTGTATAAGTTTGCTGTTCACGCGAAGAAACATAGTTTGGCGCATCAATAAGGCGACCATCCGATGTGCGATACGCACTAATATTACGGTTATCTCCGCCCCCCTTATTCCAAATATCTTTCATTGTGGCATCACCGGTCGGCAATAAATCACGTTGAGATGTTGAACAACCCGTTAAAACACCGCTTACCGCTAAAATCATGCCCATCATCATTAATACTTTCATTATTGCTCCTTAATCCAAGTTAGCTTGTTTTGACACCTGCCCGTATTTCACTTTTCGAGAGGCACGGTCATAATCAATTTCAATTTGTTGATCAATATGAACAGCCACTTCACGACCGGGCGGAACATAAACAGCATCAAAGGTTTGACCATAACGCTGACGGAACCAGTCGGCCGTTTCTTTTAATCCGCCGCCGAGTGCCTGTCCGAGAATATATTTCCCATTATCACCGGTTACGGCACCAATGACGGCACCGCCATCAACAATCGTGGTCGATTGAGAGGAGGAAAGCCCTTGTGCAGCGGCAGACGCACCGGTGAGTAAAAAATTCGTCGTGAGGTATTCCGGTGCGTTGGTTTTACGCTCACCGGGAATACAAGGCACACCATGTGGATCAGATAACCAACCGATATCACCGTTTTCTTTACTACTATTTGCTTTCGTTGAAACAATACGCCCATCGCTGAAAACAAAGGTTAAACTTTTTACATCCCCCCGCACACAAGATAACGTCCAATCACCGCTTGCCGTACCCGATACAATCGCCCCCTCAACATCCGGAAGTTCAATCCCATTTGCGATTAAATTGTCGCGACCAATGAGTAACTTAAACGGATAAGGCTCTGTGACGTTGTTATCAATCGGGACACGACCAACCAGTGCAGTCATCGCAATCGAATTTGTTAGGGTTGAATTGGCTGCAATCGTAAAAAATGGCGTGGCTGTACTTAATCGTGAGGCATTCCCGGTATTTGTATTTAATCCCGGATTGGCCGCATTTTTAATCTCATTGACATCGTTATTGAAGGTCTTTGGGAAACCGATACCGGCTCCGGTGGATCCTATCGGTAACGGATTACCTTTATCATCAACAGTTCGCATATCGCTTGGATTGACCCAACTCATTCCACTTTGTGTTTCGGCTATTGAATTTGATGAAGCACCATTAATCGGTAAAGGCGCATTATCCGCCGGTATTTGAATATTCCCGGTCATTTGCTGGCCGGCTTGCAATACTTGATTTTTTAATGAATTAATTTCGGCTATTAATGCACCTGTTTCAGCTTGTACCGCTTGCTGAATTTGATAGTCCGTGTTGCTTGTTTGATTTTTAAGACGTTCGTTTTCTTTTGCTAAACGATTATTTTGTGAAATCACTTCATCAAATCGTCTATTATTTTCTTTCACTTTACCGATGAGTGTACGCACCGTATCTTTTGAAGTATCCCCTTCAAGCCCCATCGCACGCAACTCTTCCGGTGAAAGATCATTAAGAGAAATATCAAGTACATTTTCTTTTGTCTCTGCCGAATTTGAACTTCCGCCGGAAAAAAGAAAAACCGCCATAACTATCACAACAAAGAACGTGATCCCCCCAATAACGTAGAACGCCTTATTTGCTTTCATCTGCATACTAAGCTCCTTATTTCATTGTGGTTGTTACTGTTGTCGTAACTTTTTTCAATTTTTTAGGTTTATACGCATTTGACTGAGGAATGATAGATTGATTAGGGTATCCCTCCGTCACTAAATACAAGGTTGTGGTATCCTCCGGGGAACCGTATCCCCCTAGCCAATGATGCTGAAATGTCGCGGCATAAAAGCGACCTTGTAACTCACGTGGATCTAAATCAATGCGTGACTGACCTTGGTTTTGTAGGCGAATTGCCGTCACCACATAATTATCAAGTTGCCAACTGAGTAAAGGGGTGGCGCGAACAGGCAATGCCGGCAGTAAGGTTTTAATCGGCGTAGGAAGACGGTGAGCCACTTGACGCGCGCCCTCTAACGGCTCAACAGTTCGTAATGGTGCATAAAACATTTGGGCAGCATAACGAGTTAAGGCTGCGGGTGCCGGTAATGCAGGACGGGCATTTGGCATCGGTTCATCGCTAGGTTGTGCATCTTGGTTATAGGTGCCCCCTTGATTTTCAACCTTATTTTCATAGACCAGACGGACTGGCTCATCTGCATTCGCAACGGAGGCTTTCGCTTGCACATCTAACAAAATAATTTCATTTGTGGTGACATCCACTAAATGTAAACGTGTTTTAGGAAAATCTGCGGTTGCTTTAAGGTAAACCGCACCACCGGTTGATTGAATACGGAGTTTATTGTCTAACTCCGGCGAGTAACCTACTCTCACATTTTTATCCACAAATAGAATGCGCTCTTTTTCGATTTGTAAGTCAATCGGCAGTGGTTTACGCGCCCACTTCATGAGAATATCGGCTGAGGCAATCGGTGAGAATACAAACATTGCACTGAATAATAAGGTAAGTTTTTTCATTATTGGTTACCCTCTTTAAATTCTTTTGCTTCTAAACGTAATGGAATTGAGCTGTAACAGTTAAATCCCAATCCCCAAGGGTTGTTCTGCAAATCACTTTCCATGCGCACAACGCTAATAGGAAAGCGAGTTAAAACCCGTTTTACCGGCTCATCTTTAAAGTATTCATCCACACTCAAATCAAGATTCACCGTCCAACTGTCCGGACTATGAACAATGACACTACTGTCTTTAAATCCACGCCCCACAATCTCATAAACCCCACGTGCACGATCACGTAATTCCCCGTTGGATAAACGGTCGTAATAATCTTCTTTTAAAAACTCTTGGCAGCTTGGTGTCAGGAATGCCTTATTTTTTTCAATATTTGCTTTATATTCTTCTTCCCCATTCTCCATCCAACGATTTAACTGCTGGAATGTTTGATAGGCGAAGGCATAAACATTCGGTTTTGGAATTTCCCACCAAGGGCGCAAGCTACCGGCTTGGCCATTAGGTGGGCTATATATCATCAATCGGTTTGGGGCGGTAAAAATGATGGCACACTGTACCAAGCAAATTACCGCCAATGCCCCAATCGCAATTCGTCCGGTCATAATTTCGCGATTTTTTTGATGAACGATCCCTTTTAATCGACTCATAATACCCATAATGAATCCTCTTTTATTTACATTTAATTTGTTTATTTACCCGACGAATAGACCAAGTTCCTTGACGGAAAATAAATTGATTACCACCGAATAATCTCTCAAGTTTCACCTCAATTAATCGATTCAAATATGCCTCCGGTTTTCCTCTTTTTAGACGAGCAAATAACGATTTACCAATAACAATAAATAAAAGACACAAAAACATTGCTAACGAAGGAATGAGGGGCCAAAAATCACCGATACCAAACATAAGGCTAAAAAAAAGTCCCAATCCGGCACCGACAATAAATCCAAAGATTGCAGCCATTGTAAATTCGCTCATTGACATACCACCGAATACTGTTGACTCCCGATTGAGTCTTGTAGGTAAAAACGGTATTGTTTGATCTTCATTATCAACCATCATAGGACCTCAACATTAAAATAAACTAATAACCCATTTCACTAACCAAACATCGAAGAAAATCATGACAAAACCGATCATTAAAGCCAGTAAAAATGGTCCCCATCCTTTTTTATCATTTTCATCCGTTGCTTGGTTATACGTTCTAATCAATGCTCTTGCTACACTAAGCCCACCCCATACGATAAATACAATTGCGACGAGTGCGATACCAGATTTGAGAACAATGAAGAGAATTTGCATAGGATCGTTTGTGTTACTATCGACCCCCGGAATTTTAAAATCCGGAATTTTAGATGTATCAATACCATGGACACCTCCAGCTGCAACGGCATTGTTAACCGATAACAAAAGCAAGGTCATTAATACAGAAAAGTGACTCGAAACAGTCTGAAAATAGGGTTTAATCAAATGCATGATATATCCTTACAGGTTTAGTAAATAAAAAATGTTATGACGCAGATTAATAACCCTGCGCCCCATAGAATTAATTTCAAGTATCCCCAAAAATCACCATTCGTCTCAATCACCTTATAACCATGATTTACTGACCATATATAGGCAAGAACCAATAATGAGGCTAAAAAAATGCCAAGTAGAATTTTCAATGACGCCGGATTAATACCGCTTACCGCTGCAAAACTGGCCAAAGGAGAAACAGAAGGAAAATTCGCGTTACTCATACACTATTGACTCCGAAGATTAAGGTAATCTTCTTTCAAACTGCGAACGGCTTTAGGGTTGCGTGGAATGGCACGAGAGGGATTAATGTATTGTTTAATGCCTTCTTGCACCGTCGAAATATCTTGTCTTGCCGCGACATAATCAAAATATTCCCGACTTTTTGCCGACACCTTAGCACTCGCTGCCGCACGCTGTAATGAGAGTTTGGCCGCATCCAACTGTTTAATCGCTTGAGCTAATTGTTCTTGTTCCGTGGCATAAACGCTTGCGGCACAAAATAAAAGCCCCAATGAGAGCGGTAAACTGAAAATATTTTTAGTCATGGAAAACTCCTCACTTGAAACAAATTCCACGTCAAAGAGTGCCAAAGAAGAAGGGGAAATTTAATGAGAAACTCTTTTTGAATTCAAAACAGTTTTTACCCATAAAAAGAGGCATTTATTCTTGAAAAAAATAAATGCCCGGGTAGATTTAGAGTGGAAAAGATTAGAGGTATTTTTTAAAGCTCGCTGCTGTCACACAAATGGATAAGCCAAATAAAAATGCGGCCGGTACTAAAATAATATTCGGATAAATTGACACAGGAATTGAAAGGTATAACACCCACGCAGAGAGCATGATAGGTCCGATTAACCGGCGGGCGTGGTGATAGAGAAAACTGGATTCCCGTCCTGCACCAAATTTACGACGATCCCGCAACATCAAGCCTTCCGTAAACCCGGCAAATGCCGCCAATAAGAATAAAGGTGAGGTAAAGACAATGACAATGAGACGAATCACGAAAGTAATAAAAACGTAGATCATGGATTCAATATAGGCACGTCCATAATGATAAGCCCACAACTCCGCACCACTGTGCTCACGAGGATTGGCTAACCAATCTTTCACACCGGTTTTCACAAAAAGCCATTCATGAAGTGATAAAATAATTTGCTCAGCGAGTTCGCGAGGTGAATGATAGAAGAGCCCCCTAGTTAAACCATCAGAGAGCCAGTCTAACTCCTTAAGCATCATCTCCTGGCTATGCAAATGCCCTTGTTCTGACCACAAAAAGGTGATACCTAACCATTCAAAGATAATACTGAGTATGAGCGAGCCGAACAAAGCAGCTAAGACAACATTAATGTAATTAAGAATACGGTTAATGAGTCCTTTTTTCTTTTTTCCTGGTTCTTTTTCTGCCATTACTGCAATGTTCCTAATGGTAATAATTGACAGTGAAAGAAAAGATACCCTTTCACGTCCCCTTCTAAAAAGACTTGGATCGCGCTAAAACCACTTTCTGTTTTTTTCACCTCATTTGCCGTCCAAAGTGAAATACCTTTATCTGCGTGTTTTTTAGCAAACTCATGGATGGAATAACGATTACGATTCCACTCTTCAAGATAGGGTAAAAAATAATGAAGTAATTCATCTGCATTTTTCAGTGCACAAGAACAACTTGTTGTGACATCAAAATTCACCGCCATATCCGGCATATCTAACCAATTCATATCAGGTTGATTAATCTGTTCCATCGTCATTGTCTCCATCATCTACATCCTCCGTTTCGTCATGTGGACTTATATCATCCTCTTCCTCAATCTCCTCTGCAACCGGCATATCGACATCACCAAATTGTAACTCTTCTCCGGCATGTCCCGGTGCCCGGTTTAGCGACATAGATTGAAAAGCCACAGCAATATCACGGCTTGGGGTATAGTCAGAAAAGGCAGATTGCCACCAGTTAGGTGAAATATGGTAGTTTTTTCGCATATACGCCGTCAATTCCTGAAGAGATTCCGGCATCACATCATCTTTATCTACGGCAGGTAGCGGCATTCTGAGTTTATAAAGCGTACTCCCTTCTAACAGCGCAAATGCCTGACCTTTGGGTAAATTGGTAATGTGTGCAGGTGAAAGCATTGGCACCATTTTCTCAGAAATCCGCTCACCGGTATTTGAGGTAAAGGCTTTATCATCGTCCGGATTACTGTTATCCGTGGTACTTGAGGTCACCATACTCTGATAAATCGTCACATCATTGAGCTGGCGAGTTAAAAACTCCGCCGTAGCAGGTTCTTTCACACGGAACATTAATAAAGTATTAAAGTTACCGGTCGTTTGACCGGTCTTTGCCTTACTCCCGATTCGCGCCTCAATATCCGAAAGGGTTTGAGTATAGGCGGTCACTTGCATACCGGCACCCCGACCTTTATTGATAAGTGGAATAAATTCATCCCCCATCAACTCGTTAAATTCATCACAGTGTAAATTGATTTTAGGCGGTTTACCCTTGGTTTTGAAGGCATCCGGTAACCCCTCATCAACACCGAACTTATAGATATGTCCGGCCATCGAAACCAGATCAGCAAACATTGAATTCCCCACTGCTGCGGCAACTGTGGCATCCGATAACGCATCTAAACCGACATACACGATACCGCGTTTACGAATAATTGATTCCCAATCAAAAATTGGGCGTTCATCATGAATATCCGTATAATCCGGGGAAAGCAATTCCGCTGTTTTTCCCGTTGTCAGTTTTTCAAGGAGCGGTAAAAGTGAGGCGACGATTTTATCAAAATAGGTTTTATCATAACGTACTGCACTAGAAAGCCCTTCAAGGATTGGATCAAATATTTTGTTTTCTAAAATATATTGGTTGATTACTGCAATAAGCGGTCTGTCTTTCATTGAAAAAGGCAGGTTACGCACATCAAGATTGGCGGCAATTGTCGCCAAACTTGGCCAGATTTTTTTATCTTTTGCGTCAAAATGTACTTTGGCATAATCGAGGAAAAGTGAGTCAATATTTTGTACAAAACGGGAAATTTGCACATAATCCGGACGTTTTCCCATTTCAACCAAGGCACGAGAGACGATATTGACAAAACGCCAAGCGAACTCTTTAAATGCGGCACTATTGCCCGCCCCACTTAATTGACCGGAAATACGACCGGCGACCTCAGAGATACGGCCAAAACGCCCAACCGGGTTATAACGTGCAGAAATTTCAGGATGACCTAAGTGGAAAACATAAAACTCATTCTCACGTCCTGCACGTTTTGCTTCAGCATACATCCGTTTTAACATATCCGGATCGCCTTTCGGGTCAAAAAATACCACAACTTCACGCTCTTCCGGTGTTGCACCTCGATGAATATCCTGCGTAACCAACACTTCCGCAAAACGGGTTTTACCTACCCCGGTCGTGCCAAAAACAAGGGTATGGCCGCCCCGATCTCCTAAAGGGAGCATAATATCCCGTTCATTCGGCTCTACCCCGTGCATCACAGGAATCCCCCCGACAGGCGGCAGCGGGCGTACCGGGTTAAACGGTGAATCTTTTGAGGTTAATTTAGACAGCCAGTTATCATGAATTTTCTCATAGTCACGGGCTGCTTTAAACCACTTCCCGCTTTTCCAATAGATTTGTCCGTTTGCGGAAAAGCAGTCATAGAGTCGTTGGGTATGTTTCGGTTCCCATTCAAACCCACGTCCTAAGAATAATCCTTTTTTACTTACCGGAATTTGACGACTGGTCAACGCATAATGCGGTAACCGACGTAGATTTCGGTGATAACGGAGGATTTCCATTCCCTGACGAAAACGTATTACCCCAAGTCCGGCAAATCCTGCCCCGATGCCATAACCAATCAACGGATTGAGAGCCAATGACCAAGGTGCGGCACAACAGACTAATGCACAGGTACTATGAACGGCAGCCGGAAAAAACTCAACCGGCGGACGAAGTAGCCCTTCAAGAACGTGTTTCTGGCTCATTGTGATAGCCCCTTTGCCGTTAATAATGCCGGGTAATGCGCAAGGTTTAGCCTTGAGGCCAAATCATCCCCCGGTGTCGGCATTAAGGTGAGTTCAGGCACTAATTGTCTTAAGTCCGCCAATTCTTCTTTTGTTTTAACACTCACCACCAATCCCATCGCCCCTATTTTACGAAGGTAGTGATAATTATCCCGTAACCAATTTTGAGATAAATTATCAGTGCCTACGAGAAAAATCGGCAGCATACCCGGTAAATTCATTTGAACAGGTTGCACTTTTCCCGGCGTCATACGATGTGAAACAATCGGTAAAATATCGCTTTCAGACAAGGTGGCCGGCACGCTATTTGGATAGGCTTGAACCATTGTTTCATCCGGTTGTAACGCCTCATAAAAACGTACCGCACTTTCACCACCCAAATCCGCAATAACGTTTAACTCAGCATGACTTGATGACATGACCCCACCTATTCCGGCAAGAACAAGAAAAAGAGATTTATATTGCATCATTATTATTCCGTATTAATTCGTTGGATTTTGCCAACGTATCACTTGTTGATTGGCTTGATTTGAAGATGGCTCGACCCATCTCATGGCTGTCTCCGTTGGCGAAACCCAATGTAAATTAGCCGGTAATGGTTTATTTTCAATCCGATAAATCGGCGTATTGGTACGAGAAGAAGCACGTTGAAAATTAGCGATTTGTTTATTTTGATTAAACCGCTGACTTTGATACACCAAGAAACCTCTCACGGACATTCCGGGTTTCATTCCATTACGTTTCATATTGCGAATATCTTCAGCGGTTGCCTTTCCTTGTAATGCGCGATGCAACCCCTCAATACCGATATTATGGGCAAGATATAAATGTTCGTCAGTGAGCTTAATACCACGTTCGTAAAACTGTCCGATATGCCACCGTGCTAAAAGAGCGGTAGCCAATGTATTTAAGCGTTTATTCTTCCGTGGGTCGAACCTTGTTGTAATGGGCTGCATGCCTAATGCCCGCCCTTCATCAGTTGTCGCAAGCCAATTCCAGGTTTTTCGGGTAAATTGCCCGACACCTGTCGCACCGGTTGGTGAAATTTTGCCATACCAACCATCTTCAATTTTTACTAAACCTCGGAGCATTGATTCGCTCACCTGATAACGGACCGAGGCTTCCTGGATATAGCCATCTACCTCCGCACCGAACCCACTAAAAGCGGAAGCATACGTTGCCAATCCCAAACCGCTCACGCCCAATACAAGATTTAATAAACGATGCTTTCCCATTGCCCATCCTTTTGAATCTGAAATGCCGAGGGCATTTTGCCGCCGGCATACTGTAACCAGGCACCATTATCATGATTTAAGGTGATGAGTTTTTTATTAACCTTATTTGGATCGATGTGATGTTTTTTAGCCCAGGCATAAATTTCCTCATTGGTTTTTACCCCCACAAAATAAATATCAATGGGCGTTTTATCATTCACATGAGAAAGTATGCGGTCGGCATTTCTATCACATCGTTCACAATTATCTAAACGCGTAAAATAAATCACCCGACCGACCCGTTCAGAAATGTGAGGTTCGACTTTAAAAGGGAGCTCATCCGGGTACATCTCTTTAAATACGCGATCATAAGTGCGCTGAAATTCTAATTCACGCTGCATTCGGTCATGGAGTTTCTTCGCTAATAGCCGGGCGTAATGCTCTCTTTCCTGTTCGCTACGAGATTCCACGCCGAGCGTTGTTAAAGGATCAAGTCCCGGCGACCATACACCACGGGCACCTTTGTTGAGTTCTTCATAACGTTGCCATTCCCGTTCTGTTAAATCCCATTCTTGCGCTTTTGTTTGAAGCGCCTGTTGGTTTAATTTTTCCGTGAGGAGATTCTGTTGATTGAGTGCCTGTATTGAAAGCCTATTCGCCGTTGAAGCTGTATCAGCTAACACAATAGGCGAAAACAAACTTAACATCACCGCAACTGCAGAGAGCTTCTTAAAACTAACCATTTAATTATTCCTCAATAATTTCTGTTGTTGTGGTTGTCGTCGTTGTCGTCTCTACCTTTGGTTTTTCATTTATCCGTTCTGGTACGACTGGACGTAATTTAAAACAAACGGTACGCGTAACATCATTGATGGTGATGTCGTAAGCCGGACCCGCTAACATTTGTAAAGCATCACGTAGTGCCATCGGACCGAATTGATAATGGACTTTTGGCAAGGAACGGGAATAAAGTGTAGAAAGGGTGGATTCGTTTTGATTGAAACTTTGGCAAAGTGACAAACCGGTATCTTTTAATGTTGTACGTAAACCTTGCTCCACGGTTGCCGTTAGCGCTTGTTTTTTCTTTCCAAGCATATTGACGGAGACACTTTGGTCAAGAAGGTATTTTTGTCCTTCTTCCGGTGAAAAATTAATTAAAGTATAGCGCCCCTCACGTAAGACTTCTGTACGTTCCGGCTGATAGTCAGTGTAAATATCCGGACGGACAATGCGCTCTTCCGGTTGAACGAATTGAGGTTGAGCAGGTTGAATACTTGGGTTTTCTAATGCGAGTTGTTCATCGGTGATTGGTTTATTTACACAACCGGAAAGTGCGGATAATGTCAGCGTGGCTAGTAGTATTTTTTTCATAATGAGGCTCCAATTAAGGTTTTAAATACTGCCTTAATATGGATAACTCTCAACTGAATTTGAATAATTTATTCTTCTTGAAGTAAAGATAGAAAAATTAGCCGATAAAAAAATGTTTTATCGTCATAATAATGAGTAAATGAAGCGGGTAAAACGCATAAAAGACGATCTTTTTCATCCTTCTTATCTTAATAGCGCTGCGCCGGATACCTTGAGGGTAAAAAAGATAAAATAAGGTAAATGTAATGCTAAGTACAATGAAAGACCATAATACAGTTCCCCATAAATCCTCAAGCATACGATGATTCACGAAAAATCCCATTAAGACACACCCTATCATCGTCAAAGACTTATACCGACCGGGTTTTAGTTGAAAAAAGAAGTAGCAAGTGACGCAGTAAAGAAGCCCACATAGCGAATAATCTGCATGATATGAAATGAATAAGAAAATCGCATAAAGCATCCCCTGAAGCAAATAATGGAAGGTATAGCGGTGTTGATACACCCAAATCACACCAACAACTGCAAAAAACTGGAACAAAACATTTAAACGATCATAGTTTGGCTGAAACGCTTTGAAACAGAATTCCGAAAGTAAGGCTGTAATAAACATCCACTGAAGATAGGCGGATAAGTTGACATTATCTCGTGACAAATTTAATGCAATGATAAAACCAAATGCTAAATATGAAAAACGGCCAATGCCTCTGAATACTAAAAAAATAGGATCAATCTGTTGAAAAACGATACCGACATGATCAATCACCATTGTAATCAAAGCGAGCCACTTCAACCATTCAGTTTGAGAGGATGTTAAATAAGGCATAGGCGTAATTTCAATGAAAAAGGTTTAGCGTTCATCATACATTAAAATGAAAAAGCCTACCCACAAAAAGTAGATAGGCTTAATAGTTTATAAATTAAAATCAATACTCGTATTCGAGCATAATGGTTGTAGAACTTCGGTCAGCTTCGGTGAGCACATAAACGTATTCGTCACCAATATAATGATGACTTAATACCCGTCCACCGTTTTCTACGGCACGGTCATTTAACGTCCAATCACCGAGGCCAACCATTCCCCAATCGTAGCTGAGCTGCTTTTCAATTAATCTATGGATATGTTGCATACCCAATGATTTCTTGACTTCAGCTGTACACACGACGTTACCAAGCGTAAAAGGGCTCTTTCTTGATTGGTGTAGCATCCAGTCAAAATAACCTTTTGTTCGATCATGAGTTTCATCGGAAAAACAAACTTCCGTCCGATAAGTTTCTGAGTCCAAATCGGTTATCACTACGACGTCATGCTCACCGAATGGATAGGCGTAGTAGTTCACGACAAATTTCACATTAGGATCATAAGATATTTGACGCCATTCACCATTCTTTAACTTGATATAACCATCCCGGTGAGACGTGGTGACTTGACTAATCTCATCTGCCGTTAACTCCGCTGATATCCGACGGGAAATAATGATTTTACCTAGTTCTAAAACATAATTTTTCTGACACATGATGTTTCTCCTAAACTTAATTTTTAAGTAAAAATGTAAAGGGGATAACATCACCATTAAAGGATGTTATCCCTCAATGGGTGCAAGGTGTAAAACGTATTAATGCATTTTTTTCTGCATTCGTTGTTTATGACGTTGTAATTTTTTAAACATTTTTACCGTATCTTGAAACATACTTTCATCATTAACGGCCATACCGTTAATACAAAAATGCGTGTCAAAACCATTGATAAAAATGAATATGTTTACATCGTCTTCGTCCAGCCCGGTCAGCTCGAAAAAGAGTGACGCCAAACGATTTAAAACGAGGCTTTGATAAAGGTTACCAAAGTGCGGTATTGCTTCACTGCCTCGTACTAATGCCCAAATTTCCTCATCTTCCACACTGCAATCGTATTGATAAAGCACATTTTCCCAACCGGTTAAGGCGGGACTGATTGCGTTCATATAAAACGACGGAATAAAATTCAGCGGAAGCATGCCAAATTTGGTGCTATTCGTACGGCTATAAGGTAAAGTATTCATCGTGTTTTCCCCTAAATGATAAATCAAAGGGAAAACCCTCCATAGAGGCGGTTTTCCCCTATGGACTGGGCAAAAGTGCAGTCAAAATTGACCGCACTTGAGTATAAAGTTTATGCCCAAAGTACTTCCGCTAATTTTACTTTTTTCTCAAGCTCATTCACGGCTTTTTTAGCATAGGTGAGCGAAAAAGGATGCGCACGTTTTTCGGGATTGTCTTTCAATTCCTGATGTTTTTCTTTGGCTTTTGCCAATTCAAACTGGAAGAATTCAAGACTTTCCGGCATAGATAAATCAATTTTTCCTGCCCGATTTTCCCAATATGCGATTTTGTCATCGTAACTTTCCGCTTTTTTCATTTCCTCAACGGATTTTTCCATCCGTCGATGATTACGATCAAGCAGTGCCCGATGACGCGTTTCACTATGGTGACCAACTTTTATCGGTTCTCCCATACTCAAAAATTCCCGTCCTTCCTGGGCTGCCTCAAAATACTGATGGCTACGTTTCATCGCATTATGCGCAGCATCTTGATAGCGTTGCGCTCTTTGCTCTGCACGTTTTTGGCTATCCATCCCATCGCAGCGGGTAAAAGAATAAAAGTAGTGATCCGCACTTTGTTTAACCAAATTGTGAACTTCTACTTCAACTTCTTTACCATGTCTGCTGGTAAGAACGATAATATCGCCCTTTTTATGGGGTTCCGGGCATTTTGCAACAAAGACGTTTGGGGCAAACTTAGCATAAGTATTAGTTGTCATCGTATTTCTCCTCGATGTAAAAAAAGAAGGGAAATACGCTGCCCAAAGGGAACATATTTCCCTTTAGGGTTGTAAAAGAAAGGTAAAAGTGCGGTCAAATTTGAGCACATGTTAAAAAGTAAAAGAAAGACCAACAACATTATTGTTGGTCTTCGTCGTTTATGGGATTAATTGTCTTGTTCTGCACTTTGACGTTTTTCCAGTTGATATTTCAACTCTCCATCAACTTTAATAAAGTTGATTCGGAAGAGTCGTCCTTTCAGTGAAATGCCCGTATCCCCTTTTTTGTGATACTCACTGTCTTTGGAATAGGTGAATGTGTCATATCGCAAATCCCCCATCACAAATGAAACCAAGACTTTTTTCTTCGCCTCAACAGCTTCTTGACAGCGTTTAATCAACTGAACGGTTTCTTCCCCGGAAATATTCATATCAAAAACACGATATTCCGCTGAGTCCGCAGGGCCAACTAATGCAGCAATACGACAAGCCCAATATGAATCTCCTTTTTTCCCTTTTGTCGGTTTGATCTCGCGAATATCGCTAAGATAACCAATACCGGAAGTATGAAGATTGAAATATTTTGCTTGTTGATTGTTTTGAGTAGACATAATGTTTCTCCTAATTGTAAAAATGTAAAAAAGCGGAGAAACATCCTTGCCCACCACGGGAAAAATGTTTCCCGCTAGGGTTAAATTAAATAAGACGATGGATTAATGCCCAAGTATTAGTAGTAGTTTAAAAGCTGCAATAATTGTTACAATCATTAAAAATACTAGAACATAAGGCAATACTTCCATGGAACGTTCTTCTTCTGCAATTTTTTCCACAAAAGAAATAAATTTACGGTGTAATGAAATAAGTTTCATATTGTTTCTCCAAAGTAAAAAAAGCGGAGAAACACTCTTACCTAACACGGGAAAATGTTTCCCGCCAAGGGTTAAATTGATTAGCCTAGAATAAATGATCTTATTTTAGGTTAAGGGTGGTCTGAGGTGGCACACCTACGATAAGTCGTAGATTTTCCTCTCAGTGTGCTGGAAAAATTTTGGCTATGATTCTACTTACTCAAAGGTAAGGCGTTGCTTTTCAAGAATCGTGCAACTTTTTAAGGGCTGTTTACACAGCGTCTTAAAGAAATTGAGCTTATTAAAATCCAAATTAAATTCAAATCGTAGCAAAAACTAAAAATTGTACTTGGAGATATTTTAAGCAAAAGAAAAGGTCACCCAGAAATCTGAGTGACCTTATGTTTTTGACTATAGATTAACTAAATAAAAATTAAGTAGGCCAAACTAATTTGATTCATAAAAATACTGATACGTTCGTTACCATATACGGATTTTTATCTCTCGCCTTATCCGATTACCTTGTGGCCATTAATCGGTTATACCTGTGGCATCAATCCTGACACAAAGGGCACCCATTGTTTCACCGGTGGGCTCCGGTAAAGAGAAAGTAGCAAGTCATTGCGAATTTCTAAAATATACTTATCAATACACTTTAAAAATCCGCAATGACTGACAGGTTGAATAGTCGAGAGTGAATAAATAAGGGCGTTACTCCCGCATCACTCTGATAATTAGGTGGCACACCCCGCAAAGTGCGTTAATCAATGCAGGAAATTCCTTTCAGCGTGCTGGAATCATTTTGGCTAGGTGTGAATTGATCACCGACAATTCACAAACGGTCTTACGAAGGCTTTAGTATAACATTATTTACTTAGACTGACTATTTTCACTCGCTCAATAAATTCCGTAGCTCAGATATTTGCTCGTTTACGCTTTTATTTGGTGCTTTTTTCCCTTTCCTAGACGCTTTTTTAGCACCAATATTTTCAATATGTTGGCAGTTTGGGTAGGCTGAACATCCCCAAAAATCGCCATTTTTTCCTTTCCGTTTTGCCATTGGTGAACCACATTTAGGGCATTTACGAATTTCAATATTTCCCATTGAAATTCCCTTTTTAATACAATCATCCATTAAATGCCGCACAAAAATTTCCTGTTTTTGCATAAATACATCAAGTGAAAGGCTTCTTTCTGCAATCTGATTCAGGGCTTGCTCCCAAAGTGCGGTTAACCCCGGATCTTTCAATGTCTGTGGTAAATTATCAATTAAGGTTATCGCTTCTTCCGTTGCTAAGAGCGACTTTCCTTTCTTTTTCAGAAACCCCTTATCAATTAACCCCTGAATTGTTCCGGCCCGCGTTGCCTCCGTACCAAGCCCTTCCGTTTCACGTAACCGTTGTTTTAATCTCTCATCCGTAACAAATCTAGCCGCATTTTTCATTGCGGTGAGTAATGTCCCTTCAGTGAAATGGTTTGGCGGGGTGGTTTGTTGGGTTTTCATTTCCGTATCAACAACCCGGCAAGTTTGTCCTTGCGTTAATGTCGGGAGCGCTTGTTTAGATTCATCTTCTTCATCAAGCGTTTTGCCAAATAAGATTTTCCAGCCGGGCGCAATCAACACATTCCCCCGTGCAGCCAACACATGTTGACCGCACTTCAACACAATTTGGGTTTTATCGGTTTCACTAACCGGTAGGAACTGAGCTAAATAACGACGGCGAATCAAATCGTAGAGCCTAAACTCATCTTCCGACATTTTACTAATGTCCGCTTTTACCATAGTCGGAATAATGCCGTGGTGAGCGGTAATTTTTTTGTCGTTCCAGGCTCGAGATTTCTGATTGAGATTAAGTTTTGATGCAAGAGGCTGCAATCGGCTGTCAGATTGAATGAGACACTGAATTACCCTCGGAGCCTCCGCTAACTGTGATTCGGGCAAATAACCACAATCAGTACGCGGATAGGTAGTTGCTTTATGGGTTTCATAAAGTGATTGAGCAATATCAAGCACTTGTTGCGCTCCCAATCCATAAAGACGATTTGCTTCAGATTGTAAATCGCTTAGTGCAAATAAAAGTGGTGCACTTTGTTTTTCCCGTTTTGTCTCAACTGACTCGACTTTGGCTTGACCGATCTGACAAATTTGTTGATTAGCAGCTTGTATCACTTGAGCAGATAAACAAAGCCCATCCGCATCACAATATTGTTCAGGGATAACATATTGTGTAGCAAAAGGTTGCGTACCCTCAGAAAGAATGACTTGTAATGTAAAGTGCTGCTTTGGAATGAAATTTTTAATTTCACGGTCACGATTAACGACTAAGCTCAATGTAGGACTTTGTACACGCCCCACACTTAATGGTTTACCTTGGTAACCTTTTTGTTGGGCGAGTAGTGTAAAAAGGCGAGAAAAATTCATTCCGATAAGCCAATCTGCACGGCTACGAGCAAGTCCCGCGTAATAAAGCGGTAAGGTGTCTTCGTTATTCTTTAATGCCCCTAATGCTTTACGAATACTGGCATCATCTAATGCAGACAACCAAAGGCGTTTTATTTGACCACGAAATTTCCCTAAATCAAGCAGCTCTCGGGCAATCGTCTCACCCTCTCTATCAATATCGGTCGCAATCACAACCAATTGTGCTTGCTTGATAAGTTTCATCACAACATTGTACTGTTTTTTCGTTTCTTTTTTAGGTGAAAGCCCCCATTGTGACGGAATAATGGGTAAGGTTTCAAATGCCCATTTTTTAAAAGCGGGATCGTATTGTTCCGGATTAAACTGCTCAACCAAATGCCCAATTCCCCAGGTCACAATCAATTGACCATCCGGTGTTGATAAACAACCCTCACTGCGCTTTGTTGCCCCTAATACTTTAGCAATATCATTACCTTGAGAAGGCTTTTCACAAAGAAATAGTTTCATAAAACATTCCTCAATTTGACTATTGAGAGATATTTTCAATGCAATAAAATAAACCACAATTCAGAACTCTTTTTAAATTGAGAGTAAATAATGATAAAACGCCCCCATTTCAACTTGAGGCAAATTTTGATAACTCTCCTTTCTCATGTCGCTAAAATTTAGAAATATAAAAAAAGCCCCAACATTGTTGGGGCAAAGGAGAATGAGGTAATTATTACCTACACCATACTTTTGTTATTCTGTTACCGAACCGTTTTAAGCATTTCTTGTTTAATAAACTGGCCAAAGTCAGCTTCATTTGAGGAAGCAACCCAAGAAATTCTAACTTTCCCACTTTCTTTTGATAATGTGACATCAAGTTTTCGACCACCGGTATAACTATTAATTAAGTGGTAATAAACGCCCGGTGTCACTTCATGCGTATGACCTTCCTCATCAAGCAATTCTGCATGGCGTTGGCGTTCAAAGCCGGATAATCCGCTTAATGCTTCATCACGCGTAGAGAATTTAAAGTTTCGTTTAACTTTAACATAGAGAGTATCAATATTTTTTGATGAAACAATTGAGTCCTCAACATTATAGCGGTAAGCACGTGAACCACGAGAATATCCCCCGCTAGCACTATTTCCTCCGCCTAGTACACTACTGAGTTGACCGGCTACATTACCTACCGCATCATTCAATGAATTTAGCTCCGCGCAACCACTTACACTTAATGTTGCAGCCACAGATAAAACGAAAATTATTTTTTTCACTGGGTTTTACCTCAATTATTATGACGTAATTCAAAAAGGAATATCATCATCAAAGCCACCCATTGGAGGCTCTGGCTGTGGTTGACGAGCCTGTTGTTGAGAAGGTTGATGTTGACCTGCTGCTGAATTTGAATTTTGCGGACGAGAACCTAACATCTGCATCACATCACCCTGAATTTCGGTTGTGTAGCGATCTTGACCATTTTGGTCTTGCCATTTGCGTGTACGTAAGCGACCTTCTACATAAACTTGTGAGCCCTTCTTTAAATATTCGCCACAGATCTCGGCTTGACGACGATAGAAAACAATACGGTGCCATTCTGTTAATTCACGACGTTCACCGGTATTTTTATCCGTCCAACTTTCACTGGTTGCGACACTAATATTGGCAACGGCCTCTCCATTTGGCATCGTACGAATTTCGGGATCATTTCCAAGGTGTCCCACAATAATGACTTTGTTTACTCCAGCCATAATAACTCCTTATTTTTAAATATTATTCTTCCCAGTTTTCCGCATAGATATGATTTCGAGTTTCAAGCTGATTTAATTGGTTAAGCACATCAATCGCTAATCTTTTCTCATCGTTCTCATTGAAAGGAGATTTAACTTTTTCGTACTCTACTGACGAGTCAACCACCGACTTTCCATCAATACTGATACTAAAATGGATATTCACTTTTCCCATAATATTGTTCCCTTGTGTAATTAATGAACTGATGGAGATTGTGCATATATTATGAAGAATACTTAAGAGGAAATTCACTTGATAAATAAGAGAATTTTGAGTCGCTTATTTAGCTATGTGGTATATTGATGTCTCCGTTTTTATCCATCACAACAAAAATGGGAGATTCAATATGACAACAGGTAAAGAAGAATTAACTTTAAAAGAAGCACTAGAGCTAGCTTCTCGACTAATATCTCCTGTAGATGTTGATACCTTGAATAATATCAATTACGAGAATATGAAAAACAAGCGTCTTGCTATGTTATTCGAATATGCCTCGGACATTCAAGAAATGTACTCAACGCATTATTCTGTCAAGTTTAAAGAATCATACACATCATCGTAAGTGTAAAATGCTTTCATTTTATTAATTACCTCAATCGCAAATTCAATCTCCCTTTTATTGATAGAAATTACATTTGCTTTTGAGGTATCTTTTTCTTTAGATGTCAATTGTGAAATGATCTCTTTACCATCAACTAAAACCTTAAATTGCATTTCAATTTTTTGCATTGCCTCTCCTCCACGTTTGTAACCAACAACACTTACAGATTTTTATCCGTTTTAAAATTACCCCAAGGTCTTGCGTCGAGCCATCTTTCAGAATGAAACTCATTCATCCTATTTACAATTTCTTTCGTTAATTTACGCTCTTGAGAGAAGTAAGAGCGTTTTTCTGCCTGTTCTTCAATTTGATGCTGAACAACGGTTTCACCACCAATTTCGACTGTAAATGTCATTTTTATATTAATCATAAATTACCCCTTGAATAAATAAGACTTAAACCGCTGTAATAACGATTTTTGCACATCTTTTGTTTGTTTTTTTAGTGACAACCGGGATGTGACTTCAATGAGCTTTTCTTTGGCTTGTTCAAAATTTAGTTCCTCGAGTAATTCATGATGACTTTCTTCATCATATTCCTTCCAAATCAAATAAGGTTGAAAATAATCAATCATCCAACCAGCTGTATCTTCTCGTTTTATTAACTTTGACTCAGCTGTCAGAATAACCGGTAAACCAAAGCGTTTAATTTTATCATTCAGTTCACAATACATTTGGTAAAACATCTCATCAATATCATAATGATTGATAGTGACACCATGTAACTGGGTCTCACCTGTTTCATAAAACATAAATTTTGCAATGCAAGTTCGATGATTGCCGTCTTGACCAATGTAATAATTCATTCCATCAAAGGTATTAAAATACATTGACGGTGATTTATTCTTTGTTTCCCGATAATATTCCGGCTTCTTATCTTGCAGTGGAAGGTTGATATCCATTCGCTTACCGGATGTTAATAAATCCATCCAGGGACGATTCTGGTATTGTTGATGGGCTGTTCCTATCACTTGAAATACATTAATTGAGCCTTGAGACGTCCAATAATGACGACGAACAAATGCTCCCATAAGAGAGCGATAAGGATCTTCCCAAGGTTGAATAATATCAAATGCCCAAGGAGGCGGATTTTTAATCACACGCAAGAAAAGTGGTGTTCTCATTTCTTCATAAACCGGACTATTTAATAAAGAATCAATATCAAATTTCATAACTTATTCCAATCTAAAGGAAAGGCTCCTTTTTTCGTTAAAGTAAGGGGCTTGTCCCCTTACCTTTAAAAGGCCTTTTAGTGAGCCGATTACAAACTAGGTCAATCAGTCGATTACAAACTAGAAGATCCAACGATAGCAAATGCGATCATGACAGCGTATTTTCTATATCTTTTACTTTTTCAACTGCACTTGATACCTGTCTCATCATAAAATTTAAAACAGAAATCTGCAGATTAATTAAAATGCGCTCTTTTTCCGCTGAGACAAGTTTTTGACGTAATTCCAAGGGCAAGCAGGTATTCTCTAAAATCGGTGTCAATACAGAGTCCCCGGTTTGAGATGATCGAAAACTGCGCCAGCGAAGAAATGTTCCGCCGGATGATGACGCCTTATCCCGAATCATGTGAATGGGTAATACACCAAGATCACTTTGACGAATATTTTGGAGCATTTCGTTTTGCTGCAACATTAAAACATCCCGCACTGAAGCAAGTGATTCTGCTAAAAATTCATATTGCTGCACAGATTCCAATTCACTAAAGATCTGCTTCAATGAATCATTAAGCGGAGTGGTACGCCCTAATTGTTTATACATATCTGTCGGTATAAGCACGTTACCCATAAGCACTCCCATATTATTCCGTTTGGCTTGGTGTAATTTGAACTTCTACCGGGTTATCCTCATCCGGCACAACGGAGGGCTTTCTAATAACCGGAGCAAAAGTTGCACGTGTCGTCCCGGAAAGGACATCCGGTGTTAACGTGTATTTCATACGTTTAACTGCCGCCTGATAGCGAGCATTATTTTCAGTGGCATCTTGGCGGGTGATCCCTGAGTTTCGATAATTTTCAAGCACCCCAAAGGCACGACGTATTAATTTCGCGCCGGACTCTAGCCAATCATAGGCATCATCTTTGGTAATCAAGGCAATATGTGAGGCGGTCATCACAGTACGGGCGAGTGAATCAAAATCAGCCAAAAGGTACAACAATTGATAGCCTAATTGTGTATTCACAAAGATCGGATATTGGATCGGTGCGATATTGGCACAGCGTTCAATATGAAAATTTTCAGGGATCTTTTCACTGTAAAGTTGCACCATACGCCAAGTGATTTCCTGTATTTCGTTACGGAAAGCCAATACTTTTTGTTCAAAACGGAGTAAATAATCATCGGCATAAGGATCGTCTTGTTCAGCCGCTTGTTGAATTTGACTGAGCAAAGAAAGGGCATTGGGAATACTCAGAATAGATGAAGTCACGACTTCACCGGCATCATTTTTGACTAAATCACGCCCATTCCAAAGACGAGTAGCGTATTGCGTGTGTAGCGTAAAGGTAATTTCGCTACGTAACGGTCCAAGTTGTTGGTTATATGTTGTTGTCATGTGATGTCACCTTTTTATGATTGATTAAATTTTGTACTTTGTCCAGCCCCTGGACAGTGGTTAAATTTTGTACTTTGAGCAACCCTAGCTCACTGGTTAAATTTTGTACTTTGAAGAACCCTTCTTCACTGGTTAAAATTTGTACTTTGAATCGCCCCGCTTCACTGGTTAAAATTTGTACTTTGAAGCGCCCCGCTTCACTGGTTAAATTTTGTACTTTGAAGAACCCTTCTAAACTGATTAAATCTTGTACTTTGTTTAGCTACATATTGCAGCTTTAAACCGGCGAATCCGTTCAGAGCGGGCTTGTCGCTCTTCTAGCGATTGAACTTTTCGTGATTTCATTGAATCCGTGTTTTCCGTATTATTGAGCATTCTCATATCCTTGTGTGTCAATAATCCTTTTTTCAGCAAAGAAGATTGTTCCGTCAAATGTTGTTCATAGAGGTAGGGTTTAAATTCACTGCGATGCGCACGTTGAATAAGGGTCATCACATAACCTTGCGGTTTTTTGACTTCACCTTTTATCGTGCGTTGCTCAAGCTCAAACATAATGGCTTTGCAAAGCCCTAAATCAAGCCCACGCATAGTTTGGCTTATTGCTGTTTTTTCCAATGGCGAAAAACGGATAGTCGCCGGCCAATCTATTTCAGAAACATTTCCGGTACAGTACGTATTTATATAAATACCAGTACCTGTACTGTACGGTGATAAACCCGAGTTCCCTTTTGGAACCAAGCCTGAAATCAATGACTTATCATCATTTTGATGACTGAGTTCCCGATTGGAACTTGGCTTAATTTGGCTGAGTTCCCTTTTGGAACTCGGGCCATTTTTACTGAGTTCCCCAACTTTTTCGCCCAGTTCCCTATTGGAACTCAGTAGGTTTTCTTGAATGCGGTTTAAATTTTGATGGTATGCCGGCACATCCTCATTATCCATTTGGGGGCGCTGTTGATAATCTTGAAGACGGGCACGCATCCAATCAATGTGCGAAATATAATGCCACTGAGTATTGTCAGAGAGGAGATTTTCAACAATATGATTAGCCACCCCACGAACAAAATTATCACGATGATTGACCGCACTTTCGAGCAAAGCAATGTAATCATGGTTTAATTGAATGGTGTCAATAATGGGCATCGGCTCATCATGGAGAATATAAACATTTCCAAGTATCTGCCCTTGCTCATTGCGAACGGTTTCACAAAGGGTGAGCCAACGTGTTAAACGTAAAAGTAATAAGGTCTGACTCACTAATTTGCGCGATAATGCCGCATTGTCGTAGGGTTTATCCGACAATAATTTTGCAAGTACCTCGTAGGAAGGGAAGAGACCTGACTGAAATTCTCTTGCTTTATACTTGATAAGCTGCCACGCCAATTTTGCTCTTGACGTTAAATAAGTGTCGAATAGCAAACGGGTTGGGACGGTTTCATGCTGATTACCAAAGAAAAGCAACCCATGCTCTTGTAATTTTGTATCCATCATTTAATTCTCTTTGAGAATGTTTCATTTTTTATTGCAATGTATTTCCACATCCCTACAATAGCCAATGAACTTTAAAAACTAAGTTCCTCACTAACGATATGAATAACGCCCAACTTAACGTAACGCACTAGGTTGGGCGTTATTTTTTTATTTCGTTTTATTCCAACGGCTAACCAACTTCCAGATTTCCGTTAAATTAATTCCGGTTTCTTCAGCAATTAAAATTAACACTTCAAGTCCATCAATGGACTCAATGGTTTGCACATCATTTTTACGGCTTTGCCACAAGTCCCAAATTAATTTTTCCTCTTCTTCTGTTGCCGCCGGTTTACGACCCATCGGCTCTTGTCGACCTAATAAACTACGGCGTGCAGAAACTTTTGATGTCGTTAAGCCAAAATAGGCATTAAGCATTTGAATGGACGCACCCAGCATTAAAGCCCGATCAATAAGTCGACGCTCTTGGGAATTCATTCGTACTGTGGCGACTAATCGCCAAAATGCTTCATGATTGATTTCGACTTTGGCAAAAGGGGCTTTTGTATTGGCAAGATCGTAAATCTCTTCCATACTGAGCTTTTCAATTTCCTGTAATTCTTGTTTTGAAAAACCATAATTGCGACAAACATTAATATTGCCTTCTTGCAAATTAACCAGAATTTCACTCAGTACCACTTGGTTTAAATTATTGAACATGCTCATTGTGCATCTCCTTCAGAACGAATATAACGAACAAGGCGAATCAGACGGAATAACTTCACCAAGGTCGTGTCATCAGTCTCTTGGGTATTGAGTAAATATTCCGGTAACAAAGTAAAAGAGGTTTGGGGATGAATATCTGTCTGTAGCAGTGTTAAAAAGTCATAACACATTTGAGCGACACCGCTGACATCCTTATCTAAGGGTTTCATCCGGTAGGTATAGTCCACAGGTTGTTTAACCACATGTTCCACATAGTCAATTAAGCCTACATGCTCTGCGATATCCAACGCTAATGAATAGGCTTCGAGTTTATGCTGACGAGCCGGATAAACTTTCCAGATATCATCAACCGGTTGACGCCCGACACAGGCAAACCCCAATCCATTTTCTTCAGCACGTTGTTGGCGTTGCTCTTGAACCGTCATTCCCGGTGTAATACCAAACTGTTGCGCTAAATTTTTAGCAAAATCGAATGAAAGTCCTTCGGAGAGCTCACCACTTTCAGGTGGATCTTTATCCTCATCCTCGTGTTCGTTATTTCCTTCGGTATCCACTGAAGGAGTGGTTTCCACACAGGAAGGTGTTGATACCGGCGCAGATGTCGATGTTTTTTTCTCAGCTTTCTCAGTTTTAGGCGCATGCTCTACTTCTGAATTGGCAGAAATCTGACCCAATAAAGCCTCTTGAGGTTGATTAAAGGTTTGCACATCTTGAATGCTATCTTGCACATTTTGCTCAATCTCATGTTGTTTCTGCGCCATTTTTTTGAATTTCTGCTCATCCAAATCAATCTCAAGGAAAAGCATTTCATAACTCATGCGATCACCCAGCATAGCCGACATCTCATCAATAAGGTGATCTTGAAAAATTTTCACTTGAAAGGGCTGATCATCATTACAACGTGACAGACTATTCCCCCAAATCTCATCAAACGTCACATCAAGTTCAAACTGATAATTTTGCCAAATAGCTAAGGCGTTATTACGAATAGCAAGGAGTTTGTCGATTGGCGCATTGCCTAAACCATTAAAAAGAACATCAGGGATAAATGGATATAAATATTTGACACATAAATCCATTTTAGAAATCAATGTTTTTGAAATGATATATCCATCATTCTCTAATTCACTTGATAATTCTCGAGCTGAAAGCGCTTTTCCTAACTTTTTCTCGTAATATTCTTTGGCTTGCCGGATCCCCAAAGCTTTCTCAATGAAAGTGAGATCTGCCCGAGTATCATTTTCAATGAGGTGACCAATCAGCAAATCTAATTCAGCTTCTACACTATCTGCGGTTTCCCCTTTCCAAGGTTTATACAAGCATTCAATTGACCAGAAACGCTGATCCTGGGTTTCCGTAAAAAGTTCTTTGAGTGCTTGAATACGGGTATTTCCGCCGTCAGCAATGATATAGAAAGGTTCGCCCGGACGTTGGGTGATATTCGGTTTATGATCAAGCCCACGACGACGAATTGACTCTTTAATCATTTCAAAATTAGGGTTGCGTGTCTTACGTGGGTTATGCTCATAAGGACGCAACTTATCTAATGTAACGGTAATATATTGGGATTGCACAGGATAGTGTGTTGCCGTTGTCGCCTGATAAGTAGCAGAATGATTACTAATAGGCTGAACATTTAATCCTTTTGCAATCGCATCTAACTGATTTTGTTGTTTTTTATTTTTAGCTATAAATGGATTATTCATAATATCTATCCTGTGTCGTTAAATTCTCAAACGTGCTGTACTGACCTAAAAACCGTGTTTTTACGGTGGCAAGCGGACCATTACGCTGTTTACCGATAATGATTTCGGCAATCCCTTTATCTTCCGAATCCGGGTTATACACCTCATCACGATAAAGATGGATAATGACATCCGCATCTTGTTCGAGTGAGCCGGAATCCCTTAAATCAGAATTAATCGGTCTTTTATTCGCTCGTTGTTCAAGGCCACGATTGAGTTGAGAAAGTGCATAAATCGGACAGCCGGTTTCCTTTGCTAATTTCTTCAAATCACCGGAAATTTCAGCAAGCTCCAAATTGCGATTTTCACTTTTACTTCCACCTCTCATAAGCTGAATATAATCAATAAAAATCGCCTTGGGTTTGCCATAAAGACGTGTATTTTTACGTACTTTTGCACGTAAACGGTGAGTGGATAGAGAGGCTTCATCGTCGATTAATAAACGCCTATTCCAGTTATTTAAAATAAATGACATGGCATCGGAAAGACGTGTCCATTCGCTTTCTTCAAGTTCAGTGGCTTGACGAATAGATTGGAGACTGACTCGAGAACGCATTGCCATAAAACGTTCTAATAGCTGATCAGCCGGCATTTCTTGGCTGTAAAATTGAATCGAATCATCCGGAAATTTATCCAATGTACTTGCCGCAATTGTCTGAGCAAACGTAGTTTTTCCCATGGCAGGGCGTGCGGCAATAATAATAAGTTCCCCGGATTGCCCACCCGTTGTCGCATAATCTAATTCTAAAATACCGGTGGGTGTACCACTTACCGGATCGGCATTAAATGAAGAATTATCCATACGTGACAGAATGCGCTTAAAACTTTCGTTTAAATCAGCTACCCCCTCTGTTTGTTGTTCAATAACAATATTTGTATATTGTTTATCTACATTTTCCTCAAACGTTGTAAGATCAACTTCATCTTTTGAAGATTGCATCTCAGTAACAATAAACTGACCCAGTTTTAAAAAACGACGTTGTTTACTGTAACGTGCAACAATTTCTGCATAGGCAGAGATATTTGTTGCGGAGGGTGTGTTATGGGTTATTTCGGCGAGATACGCCAACCCACCTAATTCCTCAAGTGTCTTCTTATCTTTAAAATACTGCTCCAGCGTTAAAATATCAGCCGGTTTCCCCTGTTTCAGAAGATGACGAATTCCTTCAAATAACATTTTATGAGCGGAAACATAAAAATCATCTGTACGCAGTAATACAGCGATTTCATCAAATTTGTCATTATCAAGAATAAGCGCACCAATGACCGCACTTTCCGCCTCAACCGAAGCAATCAGTTTGTCAGTTTTGTCCATCATACTAGCGTTTCTCCCCTGGTGATTGCTCAAAAAGCGTTTTAAATTGAGGGAATAACAAACAGCACAATTCTTTAATAACCGGATATTCGTTTCGGTTGTGACGATAGACCGGTAATGCATAAGTCGCCGCTTCTCGATAGGCAACATGTGCAGGTATAGAGAAATTAAGGAATGTTTTGCTTTCATCAAAATTTGTTTCAAACAAAACATTCAATTGATTGAGTACAAACTTCACATCATTTGTATTATCCACACAGTTAGCAATGGCTTTTAAAGGAGGGAGCTTGAAACCAAAGGATTCAAAGGTTTGCAAATCCTGATACATACCTATTGTTCCGCGAATAAACTCTTTTGCGGACAGAATATGTGGAAGAATAGGACAAAATAAAACATCCGCAGCTAAAACCGACATATCCACGGTAATATCTCTTGTTCCTCGAGTATCGACTATGATGACATCATAGTGATTAATACTTTTTAATAAGTGGCTAAAACGAATTGCACCATCCGGCGCATTCCGTAGCATTGGACTCACATTATTTGATGGGTCATTTGACTGTATTAAATCTAAATTTGAGATAGCAGTTTTTGAAATGATATGAGACGGATCGACATCCCGATGTGATAAAAATTCATAAATTCCACCGGGAGCTTCTTCAGTTAAAGCATAGTAGGAACTTAAAGTAGGTTGTGTATCTGTGTCGATTAAAAGTGTTTTTAACCCATGATCAGCGCAAAACGCACCGATATTAGCAGCATTTGTACTTTTAGCAGATCCGCCTTTAGTGCAGGCAACAGTAATTACATAAGGTTTTTTTGAAAAAGAAGAGAAGTCCATAATACCTCACCTAACGATAAAAGTTAAACGTTAAGGAGTATTAGGCTTTTACAATTGAATTGGAGGAAAATAAATACTTGGTGGGTCGTGAAGGATTCGAACCTTCGACCAACGGATTAAAAGTCCGCTGCTCTACCGACTGAGCTAACGACCCTAATAATAGGATATTGAAGAGTTTTTTCAGCGAATAGTTAGCAGCTATCATGGTGCCCGAAGCCAGACTTGAACTGGCACGCCTCGAAAGGCGAGGGATTTTAAATCCCTTGTGTCTACCGATTCCACCACTCGGGCAATGGAGCGGGAAACGAGGCTCGAACTCGCGACCCCGACCTTGGCAAGGTCGTGCTCTACCAACTGAGCTATTCCCGCTTTGTCATTGAGACAACGGAGCGTATTTTACTGATTTATGAAATACTGTCAAATAGAAATGGTAAAAAACGGATTGATTGATTAAAAAAAATTCAAAAATAAAGTGCGGCTTATATGACCGCACTTTTATGCTATTTCAAACTATTTACTCGGCGTTTGCATAAAGCGGAAGAAATCGCTGTCCGGCTTCAAGATCATCATATTATCCGAATTTGCAAAGCTCTCCTCATAGGCTTTTAAGCTACGAACAAAGCTAAAAAATTGTGGTTCTTGTGAAAATGCATCGGAATAAAGTTTTGCCGCCGTCGCATCGCCCGAACCGCGTAATTCTTGCGCCGTTTTATTGGCATTTGCTAAAATAAGAGTGACTTTACGATCTACATCAGCTTGAATAAAAGCCGCTTTTTCTTTACCTTGTGAACGATGTTCCCGTGCGACTGCATCACGTTCTGCACGCATACGTTGGTAAATTGAAGAAGAAACTTCATCCGGTAAGTTGATCTGTTTTACACGCACATCAACCACCTCAATGCCAAGTTCAGCCGTACTGTCTTGTCCCGAATTCAAGGCTTTTTTCGCCCCTTCCATTAATTCGCCTCGAGTACCTGAAACAATGTCTTTAATGGTACGCGAACCGATTTCAGAACGCAGACGGTCGTTCACTTTACGGCTCAATAAACTCGCAGCTTGGCTGTAATCTCCGCCGCCGGTTGAAGTATAAAAACGACCAAAATCACTGATTTTCCATTTCACGTAGGAATCTACCAGTAAATCTTTTTTCTCTACGGTTACAAAACGTGTCGCAGAACCGTCTAAAGTGCGGATACGTGCATCCAGTACCTTAATGCTATCAATAAGCGGTACTTTAAAATGTAGACCGGGTTCATAAACAACGACTTTATTATCCGCATCACGCTGCACTTTGTTAAAACGCAGCATAATGCCTCTTGTACCTTCGGCGACAACAATCACACTTGAATAAATCACCGCAGCGATGACTAAAATAACGGGTAATAAAAATTTACGCATTAATTGAATCTCCCTTGGCGAACAGGTTCAACAGTATTATTGTTTTTAGAATGATTTGATTGATTTTCAGATTGCGTTAAAACCGGTGTAGAATCAACCGCACTTTGTACTTTTGATTCATTTCTCTTTCCCATAATTTGTTCAAGAGGTAATACCGTTAAATTATTGCCGTTATTTCCATCCAACATAATTTTCGGTGTATTAGCCATCACTTTTTCCATCGTTTGAATATATAAACGCTCACGCAATAAATTAGGTGCCGCTTTAAATTCCGGCAATAAGCGTTGCAGGCGCTCTACTTCCCCTTTGGCGTCTAGAACGATACGATCCTTATAAGCCGTTGCTTCTTCCAAAATACGTTGTGCATCACCACGCGCAATTGGTTCTCTTTCACGGGCATAGGCCTCCGCTTCACGAATAAAACGTTGCTCATCTTCTTGCGCCTTAATCGCATCATCAAATGCGTCTTTGACCTCTTCCGGCGGACGTGCTGATTGGAAGTTCACATCAATAACATCAAGCCCCATATCATAAGGCTTGATGATTTCATTCAAGGCTTTCCACGTATTTTCACGCACGACCGCGCGACCGGTTGTAAGAATATCATTCATCGTCATATGACCGATTACATAGCGTAACGCACTGTCCGTTGCTTGATTTAAGCTATCATCAGCATTGGTTACGCTAAAACGATATTTCGCCGGATCTTGAACACGGTATTGCACGGTCATTTCCACTTTTACCATGTTCTCATCTTGGGTGAGCATTGCCCCTTGAGTTCTTAACTCTTTTACTTGTTCTACATTGACCGGCAAGACTTTATCCACAAAAGTCGGTTTCCAGTTTAAGCCGGGTTGAACAATAGAGTGCAATTCTCCAAAACGCAGCACCACGCCACGCTCGGCTTCTTTAATAGTATAGAAACCGCTAGCCGCCCAAACAATTACGCCTAAAGCAGTGGCAATCGGCAACGCTTTACCCCAGTCAAGTGGAGTTGAAGGCGTATTGTTAGAACTACCATTATTTTGACCGCCCTTTTTACCGCCACCGAGTTTTTTCAGCAAATTATTAAAAATTTCCTCAATATCCGGTGGAGACTGCTCTTGATTTCCACGGTTTTGATTTGAATCCCATCCGTTATTCGATGAGTTTCCAGGCTTTTGCTCATTACTCTGTCCCGGCTTGCCCCAAGGATCCTGTCCTGAATTCTGCGACATGTCGTTTGATTCTCCATTTGTCAAAAAATTGTTACGAGTTTATCGGAATAATGGGGGCTAGTCTATCAAAATACAAGGCATTTCCGGAATAAAATTTCCTGTGATTATTCAGGTGGTTCTCTATTTAATTTACGTCATAATGAATAAGATGCTTGAGTATTTTTTGCTCAAGTTTTTTCCCATTCCACTGTAAAAAGTGCGGTTGATTTTTAAGCTGATTTGTAAAGGCAGCCAAGTAAAAAGGCAATTCATTAGTAAAAAAAAGTTTACCCTGTGGACAATAATCCGAAAAAATTTTTAACTTGTCGGGTAAATGGCGTACTTCTGATAATTTCACAATACCCACGCCTTGTGATTTTAATATGGCTTCACGTAAGCACCAACTCTGATAAAATGCCCCTTCAGCATCCGATTGTTGGCTAAACCATATGACCTCATCTTCCGGTGCGAAATGCTGCATTAATCCAAGAAAATATCGCTGTTTTGGAAATTCGATGTCAATGCCAACCGTACTTTTCTTTTCCGCTTTGTTCTGCAAAATAACCGCGACCCAATCAGCCGAATGGCTAATATTAAAATCAATGCTTTCATTTGGAAAATAAGGTCTTCCGCTCTCTGTACGCTCAATTTTTCCTAAAAGTGCGGTATTTTTTCCTGTTGTTTTTAATAGCTGACAGAGTAGGAAATGGGCTAATTTCTGGCATTGATGGCGTTGCCGCACTCGGGAATTTTCAGATTGAAAGGTAAGCAAACTTTCCGACACAATTTCGGGTGGAATTTCATCAAAAGGAAAAGGTTGTTGAATATTGGCGTAAGCAATTAATGTTGTCATAAAACAATTAAAAAGTGAAAGTGCGGTCATATTAACCGCACTTTTTTATCATTTTAGAAAATAAGCACGTAGTTTCGCAAAATCATTTTCCATTTCATCAGAAAGTAGTGGCAGCCTATTATGCTTATCTAATGTTTCCGGCAAAGGTAATTCGATATTCAAAATGCGCTCAACAGATTCTTTAAATTTTGCCGGATGTGCCGTGCAAAGGAAAATTCCTGCTTCATCATCGTTAAGCTGATCTTTCAATACTTGATAAGCTATCGCACCATGAGGTTCGCAAGTATATCCCACGGCATACAATGCTTTTAAGGTTTCTTCCGTTTGTGCATCAGTCAGCATAGCCGAACCTAAATCAGATAGATTCCAACTATTACGCTTAAATAACTCTTCCACGCGTGGCCAGTTATTTGGACGACTGACGTCCATCGCATTAGAAAGTGTCGCAACAGTCGCATTCGGTTCCCATTTGCCGGATTTTAAATAACGCGGTACAGTATCGTTGGCATTAGTAGAAGCAATAAAACGCTTAATCGGTAAACCTAAGGTTTTTGCAATTAATCCTGCAGTTAAATTACCGAAATTCCCGCTTGGTACGGAAACAACCACATTATTGCGTTTTTCTTTTGGCAGCTGAGCCACCGCCTCAAAATAATAACAAATTTGAGCCAGTAAACGGCTGATATTAATGGAATTAGCAGAGTTTAATCCGATAGCCTCACGCAATTCTACATCGTCAAAGGCTTGTTTAACCAATGCTTGACAAGCATCAAAATCACCGTTAATGGCAACAGTGCGAATATTGCCCCCAAGGGTACAGAATAATTTTTCTTGTAATGGACTAATTTTTCCTTTCGGGTATAGAATCACTACATTAATATTTTCTAAACCATAAAAGGCGTGAGCCACCGCCGCACCGGTATCCCCCGATGTTGCCGTTAAAATCGTAATTTTGCCATCGCCACGCACATTAGCAAGCGCTTGAGCCATAAAACGCCCGCCAAAGTCTTTGAACGCTAAGGTTGGTCCGTGGAAAAGCTCAAGTGCATAAATATTCTCTTCGACTTTTTCTAAAGGTGCAGGAAAAGTAAAGGCATTTTTTACCATACTATTTAACTTGTTTGCGGGCAATTCTTCACCAATTAAAGCGGAAAGAATTTTTTGGCTGCGTTCAACCAACGGCAAATCCAATAATTCATTGATATTGTTTAATGTTGGGATAGTTTCCGGAAAAAATAAGCCCTGATCTTTCCCAAGCCCTTGACGCACAGCTTGGGCAAAATTAATTTGTTCTTCCGGGTGTTTGATGTTGTATAAATTCATTGTTAAACCGTTTATAAATGATAAATAAAATAGATTAAAAATTATCTCGTTTTGAAATTGTGCCTAACGCTCTCCCGCACTAGGCTAAATTTCTTGCCCCTTGATTATCAACCTTACACACATGCACAAACCCCTCATTATTTTGCAAATAATGATTTTCCAGATAAGTGGCAAGTTTCGTTGCAGTCTGTAAATCTGAGCCGATAGAAAAAATCGTTGGTCCTGATCCTGAAATTCCCGTTACTAATGCACCTAAATCATGCGTAGCCTGTTTTACTTCCGCAAAATTAGGCAATAATGATTCACGATAAGGCTCTGCGATGACATCTTTCATCATAATCGCTGCAAGGTTTTCCTGTTGTGTATGGCAAGCATGAACAAAACCGCCTAAATGGCGACCATGGGAAACCACATCTTGTCGGGTATAACTTTTCGGTAGAATCGCCCGAGCTTCAGCAGTAGAAACTTCAATTCCCGGATAAGCCAACACCCAATACCAGTGATCGAAAAACGGCAATTTTTGGCAAATATTACCGAGAGACTGCACCATAAACTGTACGCCGCCAAGATAACAAGGCGCAACGTTATCATAGTGAATAGAGCCTGAAATTCGCCCCTCTAATTCCCCCATCATTTCAAGCAATTCCATTTTAGAAAAGGGTTCATCATGAAACTGATTCAATGCCACTAATGCCGCGACAATTGAACAGGCGCTTGATCCTAACCCCGATCCAATAGGCATATTTTTTTCGAGCGTTAAACGTAGCGATTTCACTTGAATTCCACGTAGCTTCAAGCGCTCACTAAATAATACATACGCCTGATAGACGATATTTTTTTGCGGTTCTTTTGGTAATTTACGGACAAAGTAACCCGCACTTTCCAATTCAAAACCACTTGGGATTTCCTCAATTTGAACAACATCACCTAATAATGAACCATCAATGGGAGAAATTGCAGCTCCCAACGTGTCAAAGCCTACACTAATGTTTGCGCTGGATGCCGGTGCATAGATTCTTAACATCGGGACTCCTGTTAATGTTGTAATGTTCTTAAAATATCAGCAAAAATACCCGCTGCGGTAACAGCATTACCAGCACCATAACCACGTAATAATAACGGAATCGGTTGATAATAGCGTGTATAGAATGCAAGAGCATTTTCACCGTCTTTCACTTTGTAAAGCGGATTGTTTTGATCCACTGCGACAATCGAAACTTTGCATTTTCCTTCGCTGATTTGCCCCACATAACGTAATACTTTGCCTTCTGATTTTGCTGCCTCTACTCGAGCATTAAAATCATCGTCAAGCTGTGGCAGCATTGCCATAAATTCGTCGGTAGATTTCCCCTCGGCAAAACCTTTCGGCAAGACGCCTTCTACTTCTACATCTGACAGCTCTAACTCTAATCCTGCTTCTCGGGCTAAAATTAAAAGTTTACGGGCGACGTCCTGCCCAGACAAATCATCACGCGGATCAGGCTCAGTAAATCCTTTTTCACGAGCAAGTGCGGTCACTTTTGACAGAGAAATACCTTCTTCCAATTTTCCGAAAATGAAAGAGAGCGAACCTGACAAAATCCCTTCGAAACGTTCCAATTCATCGCCGGCAGCCAATAAATTTTGTAGGTTTTCAATTACCGGTAATCCCGCTCCTACATTTGTTTCATAGAGGAATTTATGCTGGCCAGCTTGGGCGTTTTTACGTAACTCGTGGTAGTATTCCAATTCACGCGTGTTCGCTTTTTTGTTTGGTGTCACGACGTGGAAACCTTCTCTTAAAGCTCGAGCATAAAGCCCCGCCACAGATTCTGCCGATGTACAATCTACAAATACCGGATTCACCACGTGATGTAATTTGATGAAAGAAAGCAATACATCAAAATCGGAAGGCTGTGTCGCATTTTCAAGATCGGTTTTCCAATTATCCAAATTTAAGCCGTGTTCATTAAGCATCATTTTATTGGAGTTTGCAATGGCACAAACCCGAATTTCAATGTCCTTCTTTTCCAAATATTCCTTCTGACGTTTTACCTGCTCAATGAGTTCGCCACCTACACCACCTACACCAACTAAAAACATATCCACGACTTTCTTATTGTTAAAAAGTGCCTGATGAGTGGCTTTCACTGCCTCAATTGCTTTATTTTGTGGCACAACCGCTGAGATAGAACGTTCGCTGGAACCTTGTGCAATTGCAACAATGCTAATATTTGCTTGTGCTAATGCCGAGAAGAAACGGGCAGCAATACCTTTGGCTTGCTTCATACCATCTCCTACGACAGAGATGATTGACATATCTTTAATCACTTCAATCGGCTCTAATTGATTAGCTTTCAGCTCACTCGAAAACTCACTTTCAAGTGCAGATAGAGCAGCTTCGGCAGATTTTACCGGCACACAAAAACTAATACTGTATTCTGAGGAAGATTGAGTGATAAGAATCACTGAAATACCGGCTCCGGACATGGCGGAGAAGATTCGAGATGCCATACCAACCATACCTTGCATTCCAGGTCCAGAAATATTAAACATTGCCAAATTATCTAAATTAGTAATGCCTTTTACCTGCAAACCTTCAGATTTCACATTACCATCAATAATCGATCCCGGTGCGGACGGATTACCGGTATTCTTAATGACACAAGGAATATTCTTCGGTAATAATGGACCAATAGTTCGTGGGTGAATCACTTTTGCACCAAAATAAGAAAGCTCCATTGCTTCACGGTAAGATAGAGTTGGTAACAAGCGTGCATCCGGCACTAAACGGGGATCACAAGTATAAACACCATCAACATCTGTCCAAATTTCACAGACACTAGCATCTAAACAGGCGGCTAGACAGGCTGCGGAATAATCAGAGCCATTACGTCCCAAAAGCACTAACTCGCCTTTTTCATTACCAGCGGTGAAGCCTGCCATTAATACGACTTTATCTTTTTCAATGCTTGCCGCATTCACACGCTTGGTCGATTCTGTAATTTCCACGGAAGATTCTAAATAGCTTCCTCTTGCTAATAATTGTTTTACAGGATCAATAACATGAACCTCATAGCCACGAGCTTCAAACCAAGCTTTCATCATAGCAATTGAAAGCTTTTCACCACGGCAATCAATGATTGCTTTCACGGCGTCTTCCACTTTACCCGCTTGACGAATTTCTTCTAATAATCCCTTAATTTGAGAAAATTCAGCATCAATTAAGGCTTTCATACCATCTAAATCAAATTGATTATTTTCGGCATACAATCCATTAATAATATTATAGAAAATCTCAAGGGATTCATTGAAATGCGTATCAGTGGGTTGATTTAAAGCAGCTTTTTCGGAAAGGGCAACAAGATGGTTAGTAATTTTAGCAGGGGCTGATAATACACCTGCAGCCTGCTCCGCTAAATGAGCCTGCTCAATAAGTTTTGCAGCTTGAGAAAAACGCTGCGGATTTGCAAGGGAAGTGCCGCCAAATTTGAGTACTCGCATAATTGATTCTCCTAGAAATATTTTATTTAAACTGATAAAAAAACCCGCACTCAATTGAATTGCGGGTTTTCGATATTCCGTTTTTCGTGCATTAACCCGCCCCATTAAACATCGTAATGGTCATCATAATAATGATAGTGGCAAAAGTGCGGTTAATTTTCATTGTGTTTTATTTTTCAAAACAAGTGCGCTAAGAAATACCGAAATTTCATAAAGTTGTCAAACATAAAATAACAATTTAACTGAATTTTTTTCAAGTCATTAAATTTCGTGTAAACTAGCCGCACTTTGAATAAGGAGAATCCAATGAATATTCAACATAACTTACGAGACATTCAGAAAAGTATTCATACGGAATGTGTTCAAGCTCATCGCCCTTCAAATGGGGTAAAACTACTGGCTGTTTCTAAAACCAAACCTGTTTCCGATATTTTAGAAGCTTATCAAGCGGGACAAATTGCCTTTGGTGAAAATTACGTGCAAGAAGGTGTGGAAAAAATTCAATATTTTGAACAGCAAAAGATTAAGCTTGAGTGGCATTTTATTGGACCTTTACAATCCAATAAAAGCCGTTTGGTAGCAGAGTATTTTGACTGGATACAAACGCTTGATCGTGTGAAAATTGCCGAACGATTGAATGAACAAAGACCCCCAAATAAAGCACCACTAAATGTGCTGATTCAAATTAATATCAGCGATGAAGAAAGTAAATCCGGAATTCAAGCTGAATCAATGCTCGATCTTGCCAAACACATTGAAAATCTACCGCACTTACGCCTGCGCGGTTTAATGGCAATTCCCGCCCCAACTCCAAATGTTGCCGAGCAAGAAAATACTTTCAAAAAAATGGCTGAGCTATTTGGACAACTCAAACAAACCTTTCCAAACAGACAAATCGATACACTTTCAATGGGAATGACAGATAATATGTCAAGCGCTATAAAATGTGGTTCAACAATGGTTAGAATTGGTACGGCAATTTTTGGTGCACGAGATTATTCCTCCAAATAATTCCAATCAATCAGCACTTACAAGGGATTTTATCCCTTTATAAAGCTCTTAGCCCAAAGCAAAATCCCCCGAACCGTTCGATTCAGGGGATTTC
>NZ_MLHG01000043.1 GCF_001998825.1 Rodentibacter mrazii | reverse complement strand
ATTTTTTTTCTTCATTAATTGAGAGTGAGATAGAGTTTAAAATTAATCATATTTAACTTGTAATTCACATTTTTTTGTAAAGGATTATCAAAATTTTATTTGAAATATTTGAACCGTTTTTATATTTCCTTTGTCAAAGATTAGGTAAGTGGGATAATTTTTTAATTAAATTGTTATCCCACTTTCTTATGTGATTTGGAGAAAACATAATTCAAATCCAAGTCACCAAGTTTGATACAAGAGATGTAATTTATGAGTTTTAAGAATTATAAAATCGGTGTTATTGGCTTAGGTTATGTTGGTTTACCTCTTGCCGTAGAACTTGGAAAAAAAATCGCAACTGTAGGATTTGATATCAATCAGGAGCGAATTAATGAATTATCATTAGGTAAAGATCACACATTGGAAGTGGAACCGAAAAATTTAAAAATAGCAACATATCTTTCCTATACCTCAGATTTGGCAAAGTTAAAAGAATGTAATTTTTTCATTGTAACTGTGCCAACCCCCATCGATGATGTAAATCGTCCTGATCTCACCCCATTGCAAAAGGCAAGCAATACCGTTGGTCAAGTATTGAAAAAAGGCGATATCGTTGTGTATGAATCGACGGTGTACCCGGGCGCAACGGAGGAAGTATGCGTACCGATTTTGGAACAAGTTTCAGGTTTGAAGTTTAATCAGGATTTCTTTGTCGGATACAGTCCGGAACGTATTAATCCGGGTGATAAAGAAAACACTTTGACCAAAATCAAGAAGATTACCAGCGGTAGTACGCCTGAAATTGCGGATATTGTGGATGCCCTTTACAGCAGCATTATCACAGCAGGAACACACAAAGCTCCTAGCATTAAAGTAGCGGAAGCTGCTAAGGTGATTGAAAACACACAACGTGATTTGAATATTGCTCTGATCAACGAGTTATCCATTATTTTCGAACGTATCGGCATTGACACCCTGGATGTATTGGAAGCCGCCGGCAGTAAATGGAACTTCTTGCCATTCCGCCCGGGACTCGTGGGAGGACATTGTATCGGTGTGGATCCGTATTACCTCACACACAAAGCGGAAGAAGTGGGTTATAACCCGCAAGTGATTTTGGCAGGTCGTCGTATTAATGATGATATGGCGAATTATGTAGCACGGACTACCATCAAAATGATGATTAATAATCACATTGATGTCGCTCACGCGAAGGTTGGTATTTTAGGCGTGACCTTTAAAGAAAATTGCCCGGATATTCGTAATAGTAAAGTGATCAATATGATCCAGGAATTTGAAAAATGGGGAGTTAATGTGGTGGTTTCTGACCCATGGGCGGACGAGGAGGAAGTCAAAGAAGAATATGGTTTGAAATTATCCTCTATTGATTCGAAAAATCCGGTTGATACTTTGGTGGTCGCCGTAGGACATAAAGAATTCCGAGACTTAGATCCCGAAACCTTGCGTTCTTTTGTACGAACCGAAAAGCCGGTATTGGCGGATGTCAAAAGTCTCTTTAATCGCGACATACTGGCAAAACAAGGCTTCAGCGTGTTTCGTTTATAAATTTTAAGGAAAGCAGAAATGAAAAAATTTGCATTAATCGGCGCGGGTGGCTATATCGCTCCCCGTCATTTAAGAGCAATTAAAGACACAGGCAATACCTTAGTGGTAGCAATGGATGTAAGCGATTCCGTAGGGATCATGGACAGCTATTTCCCTGAAGCGGAGTTTTTCACTGAATTTGAAGAGTTTGAAGCCTTTGTGGAAGACCAAAAGCTGAGAGGGGAAAAGTTAGATTATGTTTCCATTTGTTCACCAAACTACTTACATGCACCTCATATGAAATTTGCATTGAAAAACGGCATTGATGTGATTTGTGAAAAACCGTTGGTGTTGAATGCTTCCGATTTGGACATATTAGCCGAGTATGAAAAGAAATACGGTGCTAAAGTCAATTCTATTTTGCAATTAAGACTTCACCCGTCCATTATCGCACTACGTGATAAAGTTGCTGCTGCACCGACAGATAAAGTGTTTGATGTGGATTTAACTTACCTCACGTCACGCGGTAAATGGTATCTGAAGTCCTGGAAAGGCGTTGATGAAAAATCTGGCGGGGTCGCTACCAATATCGGCGTGCATTTTTACGATATGCTGCATTTCATTTTCGGTAAAGTGGTGAAAAACGAAGTGTATTATCGAGATGAAAAAACCGTTTCCGGTTATTTGGAATATGAACGTGCACGCGTGCGTTGGTTCTTGTCTATTGATGCGGACAATCTACCGCCAAATGCGATACAAGGTGAGAAACTTACTTATCGTAGCATTACTATTGAAAACGAAGAGCTGGAATTTTCCGGCGGCTTTACCGATTTGCACACGCAAAACTATCAATTAGTACTGGAAGGCAAAGGCTACAACTTGGAAGAAAACCGTACCGCGATCGAAACCGTAGAGCGTATTCGCACGGCAGAGATCGTAAAGAATCCGGCGTACCCACACCCGTTCTTAGCGAAAGTATTGAAATAGGAAATTTTGTATAAGGATATCGATTGCACTTGGGCGAATGGCACCAAAAGTGCGGTCGATTTTTTTAAATATTTTTCATAACGGAAAAAATAACATGACGGATTATTACCAACACGACACCGCCATTATTGATGAGGGAGCACAAATCGGCGAAGGTTCTCGTATTTGGCATTTTGCCCACGTTTGTGGTGGTGCCAAGATCGGTAAAGACGTATCGTTGGGGCAGAATGTGTTTGTCGGCAATAAAGTGACGATTGGCGATAAATGCAAAGTACAGAATAACGTTTCCGTGTATGACAACGTGCATTTGGAAGAGGGTGTATTTTGCGGACCGAGCATGGTGTTTACCAATGTGTATAACCCGCGTTCGCTCATTGAACGGAAAAACGAATATCGTGACACGCTTGTTAAAGAAGGTGCTACGCTCGGTGCAAATTCCACTATTGTTTGCGGTGTCACCATCGGTGCTTATGCCTTTATCGGTGCGGGTGCAGTTATTAATCGTGATGTGCCTGATTATGCCTTGATGGTTGGTGTACCGGCAAAACAAATCGGTTGGATGAGCGAATATGGCGAACAATTGGATTTGCCATTAAATGGTCAGGGCGAAACCCGTTGTCAATATACCGGTACGATTTATCGGTTAGACGGCAACAAAGTGACGAAATTGTAATGGAAAAGCAAGATGGAATTTATTAATTTAAATGCACAGCAAGCACGCATTAAATCCCAAATTGATGCGGGCATTCAAAAAGTATTAACACACGGAAAATATATTTTAGGGCCGGAAGTCTCCGAACTAGAAGAGAAATTAGTGGCTTATACGGGAGCAAAATATTGTATCACCTGTGCCAATGGTACTGATGCTTTACAAATTGCGCAAATGGCATTGGGCGTCGGTGTGGGGGATGAAGTCATTACCCCGGGTTTTACTTATATTGCCACGGCAGAAACCGTTGCTCTTTTAGGTGCAAAACCGGTTTATGTGGACGTGGATCCGAAAACCTATAACCTTGATGTGGCAAAATTAGAGGCTGCAATTACTCCACACACTAAAGCTATTATTCCAGTGAGCTTATATGGTCAGTGTGCTGATTTTGATGCTATTAATCAAATTGCACAAAAATATAATCTGCCGGTAGTTGAAGATGCCGCCCAAAGTTTCGGTGCAACATATAAAGGTCGTAAGAGCGGTAACTTATCTACCATTTCCTGCACCAGTTTTTTCCCAAGTAAACCTTTAGGTTGCTACGGTGACGGCGGGGCAATTTTTACCAATGATGAAGAACTGGCAACAGTGATTCGCCAGATTGCACGCCATGGGCAAGATCGTCGTTATCATCACATTCGTGTAGGAGTGAATAGCCGTTTAGATACGTTACAAGCGGCGATTTTGTTACCGAAGTTAGAGATTTTAGAGGATGAGATCTTTTCCCGTCAGATAGTTGCTGAAAATTACAATGATTTATTCCATGAGGCAGGCATTATGACTACTCCATTTGTGGAAGAATATAATCGCAGTGCTTGGGCGCAATATACTATTCAAGTGGATAACCGAGCGGATGTACAGGAAAAACTTAAATCACTAGGAATTCCTACTGCCGTGCATTACCCCATTCCATTAAATAAACAACCGGCTGTTGCCGATGTACAGTCGAATTTACCAGTAGGCGATAAAATCGCTGCGCGAGTGATGAGTTTGCCGATGCATCCGTACATGACTCCGGAAGAACAGAAAGTCATCGTTGAGGCGTTGGCATAGGGATTAGCGGATGGAACGAGAAAACTTACGCGTATTATTGGTCAGTGATATGGGGCATATCGGTGGGACGGAAATCGCCACATTAATTGCCGCTACGGAATTAATGCCATTGGTGGAATCCGTACAGATATTCGGTAAAACAGGACCGTTGTTTGAACGTATTGAAAAACTTGGCGTACAGCAGATTGATGCGGATTGTCACACGAAGAATCCGTTTAAACTTCTTGATTATATATATAAGTTGGTCAAAACCGTTAATGATAATCAGATTGACGTGATTCATGCACAAATGGCGAGACCTCTATTGTTTATTTGGTTGGCGAAGACGTTTTTTAAAAATAAACAGATCAAAATTTTCTGGACATCGCGTGGTTTGGATCATAAAACCTATCAAAAAGTTGTGCCGTTTTTCAGCAAAATGGATGTACGTGGGTTAGGAAATTGTAAGTTGGAACAACAAAAACTAATTCGTTATGGTTACTTGTCAGAGAAGACCGATTATGTGTATAACGCTTATCGGTTAACCCCGACGGATAATCCAATGAAATCATTGGATAAAGAGAGTTTCACCATCGGTACGTTATCTGCTTTACGCGAAGGGCGCAGCGTAGAGCTGTTCCTAGAATTAGCCAAATATATGTTGAAAAATAATGTTGATAAGCAACTACGATTTGTTATTGGCGGTGACGGCAATCATCGTGCCGTACTAGAAAACTATGCTGCAACCTTAGGTATTGATCGTCAGGTTCTGTTTTTAGGTCGTATTACCGATGTTGTTACGTTTATGGACAATATTGATGTATTTGTCAGCCCGTTGGTAGTTAAGGGTGATACTGGTGCGGGATTATCTAATTCCATCGTAGAAGCCATGATCATGAAGGTGCCGGTATGTGCTTTTCGAGCAGCAGGCATTGAAGAAATTGTGATTAATAATCAAACGGGGCATTTACTTGAACCACGCGATATTCCTGCAATGGCGGAAGCCGTGCTGAAGACTATTGACGAGAAAAGCCAGACGGAAACTCAGGTTAATCAGGCTTATGATTTGATCATTCGTGAATGCGATCCGAAAAAATATGCACAAAAACTACTGTGTTTATATAAGGAATTGTAATGCATATTTTGTTGTTGCCTTCTTGGTATCCGTTACATGAAGATGACTTAAACGGCTGTTTCTTTCGAGAACAGGCACAGGCATTGGCGCGTAGTGGCGAAAAAGTTGGTGTAATCGCACCTCAGTTCCGTTCTTTACGTTTAGGTAAGTGTGCGATGTTTGGTAGATATGATGAAGAACTATGGCAGGATGGTGCGGTAGCCACCTATTTTAAACACGGCGTGGCGTGGCTACCAAAAGTGCCTTATGTGGATGCTAAACGCTGGGTCAATGCCGGGTTGGCATTATTTAAACGTTATATTAAAGAGCAAGGTATGCCTGATGTGCTACATGTGCATAGCCTGTTGCATGCTGGTCCTTTAGCCGTTGCAATTCGTGCTAAATATGGCATTCCTTACTGTGTCACCGAACACAGTACCGTTTATGGACGCGGATTGGTAAAAAATTGGGAATTACCACAATTAAGGCGTGCCGAACAGGGGGCTGGAAAATTATTGGCAGTCAGTAAGAGTTTAGCAGATCTTTTAAAAGCAAAATTGAATGGTAAAGACTGGCTGGTTTTCCCGAATTTACTGGATAACGTGTTTATTGCACAAAACAGTGAGGCTGTTGTCAGAAAAGAGCAGCTTTGTGCTGTGGGCTTTTTACATCAGAAGAAAGGTTTTGATGTATTGATTAGAGCCTTTGCCCTTGTGCTGAAAGATTATCCGCAACTTCGTTTGATGATCGCAGGTGATGGTCCGGAAAAAATCAATTTATCTGCGTTGATTGCGCAATTAGGATTGCAAAATAACGTGGTTTTACTCGGTGCTTTGGAGCGTCCTAATGTCCGTCGTTTAATGCAGGAAAGTTTGGCATTTGTGCTATCCAGTCACATAGAAACCTTTGGTGTAGTAGTAATTGAAGCCTTATCGCAAGGTACTCCGGTAGTGGCGACTTTATGCGGCGGTCCAGAATCTATTTTAACGGTGGAAGACGGTTTATTTGTTCCACCGAAGGATGAAAAAGCCTTGGCACAAGGCATTTTAGAGCTATTAGCAAACCCGGATAGGTTTGATCATGACATAATCAGAGCGCGTTGTATCGCCACCTATTCCGAGTCTGCGTTTGTGCGAAGATTGAACACCATTTATGAAGAAATGTTAAAGAACAAATAATGCTATGATTAATTTGATATCGATGGTTTTTGTCAGGCAAATTTTAGTCGGTGTATTACAGATCGTGACCCTGATTCTGATTGCCAGAGGTCTTGGTTCGGAACAAATGGGGCTGTACACCTTAGCGATTTTATTACCGACCTTGTTTTCACAAATGATTACATTCGGTTTGCAGAGCGTCAATATTTACGCGATCGGCAGAAAAATCGTTAATGAAAGACAAGCTCTGTATGTTAATTTGGTTTTGCTGACGTTCATTTCACTACTGACTGTACTGGTTCTTGCGGTGGGAGTACATTATTTCGGCGTATATTTTTTTAAAGATATGCCGGTAACATTATTGTATTTATCTATTGCTTCGCTGTTGCCACAAACCTTTTTCACTGTGTTACCGTCTCTTGTGCAGGCAATGCAAAACTTTAAATGGTTCAACATTTTATGTGTGGCGCAACCGGCAATGGTTTTTGTGATTTCACTGATTGCAGTGCTGTTATCGAATCAAGTGGAATCGGTATTAATGGCTTATGTGGTAAGCCATTGGCTGAGTTTTATCATTTTGATACGGATTATTTGGAAGCTCATCAAAATCGAAATCTATCCTGTTTTTAAATTTTTGAAGGAATTTATCGGCTACGGGGTGCAATCCCATTTAAGTAACATTATTACGCTGTTGAATTATCGTTCTTCACTGTTAATTCTTGGCTATTTCACAACACCAATAGTTGTTGGAGTTTATTCTGTAGGTATGCAATTGGCAGAAAAATTATGGTTGCCATCGCAGGCGGTAAGTACCGTTTTATTGCCACGTTTGTCTAGTAAATTAGGTGAGGACAATGATGCCAGGGAGGTGGCGAAACTTACCTTAGACAGTGCCAGAATGACCTTATTGGTGACATTATTAATTGGCGCTGCATTTGCTGTGCTGGCGCCGATTGTGGTGGATTGGTTATTCGGTGAAGACTATAACCAAGCGGTTTATGTAGTGTTATTGCTGTTGCCGGGGATTTTGGCGTGGACACCATCGCGTATTCTTGCCAATGATCTTGCCGCTCGCGGGTTTGCTGAGCTCAATTTGAAAAACTCTTATTGGGTTTTTGTCATTAACGTAGCCCTTAGTTTATGTTTGGTACCGTTATTCGGTTTAATCGGTGCCTCACTGGCAACCACAATGGCTTATACCATGGATTTGGTTTTACGTTTGAAAGCCTTTGAACAGGTAACGAAAAGCGGTGCTTTTATAAACATCATGCCGAAATGGTCGGACTTTAAAATGATGTTCGGTTTTGTAACAGGAATAAGAAAAAATGCCAGATAAAAAGCATATTTTATTGGTTGCACCTTATGTGACATTTCCCGAAGAAATGGGTATGAATCGGTTTATTTACCTTGCTAAGTTGCTTGCTGAGGAGTTCGACGTGACATTGGTGACCAGCAAGTACTGCCACTTCCTGAAAAAACACCGCGAAAATCAATCGCACTTTCCAGGTGTGAAAGTGGTGCTATTGGACGAACCGGGTTATACCAAGAATGTCAGTGTTCGGCGCTTATTAAGTCACCATCAATTTTGTCGCAATTTTAAAAATTTTTTGCGCCATTACGAGAAACAAATTGATGTGGTGTATTCCGCTTATCCGCTCATTAAAACCAATCACATTTTAGGTAAATATAAATCGGAAAAAGGCTATAAATTGGTTATTGATGTGCAGGATGTTTGGCCGGAAGCCATTGCAGGACCGATTTCCCAGCTTTCTGGCACGTTGGGTAAAGCGCTTATGTGCCCGGTTACAATTTATGCTAATGAAACCTATGCCTATGCCGATGCGTTGGTGGCGGTATCCGATACGTATTTGCAACGGGCAGATGTGAAAAATCTGCCGTCGGATTTGAAAACTGCCGTATATATTGGTGGTGAGGCATTGTTTTATCGTGAACATAAAACTAAAACTACGAACAAATTGGTTGCCACTTATTTAGGTTCTATGGCGGGTAGCTATGATTTAGAAACGATTATTCGTGCCGCACCACTTTGTCAGGAACGTGTCAAAATTCAGTTTATCGGCACTGGACCTCATGAAGCACAGTTACGGGAATTAAATGAAGAACTAGGCGGTTATGTGTCTTTTCTGGGGGTCCACAGCTATGACGATGCCATGGATATTCTGGCAAATTCCGATGTGGCATTAAATGCTATTAAAGCGACGTCGCAAGGTAGCATTACCAATAAATTATCCGATTACATTTGTTGTGGTTTACCTATTTTGAGCTGCCAACAACAACCGGAAGTGGAAAAGCTGCTTGCCGAAGGCGGTGGCATTCAATATTTTGCAGGGAATTATGGACAACTTGCCGATTTATTGAACCGATTGGCTCAAGACAACAGTCGATTGGTGCATATGTCCGTAATTAACCAACGTTTGGCAAAAGAACGATTTTTACGGGAATATTCCTATCAAAAAATTACAAAGCTTATAAAGAAAATTATTTAGATGGCTATTCAACGTACCGATATATTTAAATTAGTCTTGTTATTCGGGTTAGCTTTAACCGTATTATCGCCTGCACTTTCCAATCTTGCCGGCTTGCCGCGCTTGGACAGTGCATTGGGGGGACTTTTTGTGACATTATCGATAATTACGTTGTTTTCTAACAAAATCGAGACGGATTTTCTAAAGTTTCTTCTTCCGCTTTATGGTGTGTTCTTCTTTGGTTTTTTGTCCGTATTAGCATCCTTTTCCTCTGAGAAGCTAGTGGATTTGTTTTTCTTCGGCATTGTAATTTTCTCTTTCCATTATTCCTTTTTAGCCTTCCGTCACCGTAACGGAGAAAATGATATTCGATACCTGCTGTTGGGTATCTCATTGTTTGTGTTGTTAGGTTTTTTTATTGAAGCTGGGCTGGGCATTCAGTTGGTGTCGGGGAACGAAGAATTAACGGTTACCGATAAAGCTTTTAAAGGTTTCTTTTTTAATACTAACGACCAAGCAGTCGTGATGGTTTCTCTTGCGGCCGCGGTGGGTTTTTTCTTCATCATTCGTGGTGAAAACCTCAAATTGAAAGTTGTCGGTTATACTTTGTTGCTGATGATGGGTGCTGTGGTAGTGGTCAGTGCCTCGCGTAGCGTGTTGGCAAGTTATTTGATGATGCTGATATTATTGCTTTTCTTAAATGCCTCATTATATTTCAGAGTCGTGTATTTATTACTTGGCTGCGTAATTATTCTGTTTATTTTTAACTTATCCTGGTTACAGGAAATATTCCTTCAATTGTCCCGTATTGAATGGCTGGAGCGTCCGATTGAGCGTTTTTCCCTAGTCATTTTCTCCATGAATGATGATAAATCAGTGGGCTATCGAACCGAGATCTATGGCACTTTCATTGATAACTTTAAGATTCTGTGGCTGGGGTATGGTCCCCGTGATTACATTCATTATTTCGATCAGGTTAAGCTTAGCTTCCCGCTCGGTTATACCAACCCGCATAGTTTCTTTATTGAAGTTTATCTGGCATTCGGCATTTTCGCCTTTATTTCGTTTATTTATTTCCTATTTTATTTAGCTTTTTATGTATTAAACGACGGGATATTAATGTCTAAAGAAAAGATTTTTATCCTGTTCATCATTGCAAATTTTTGCTGGATTGTTTGGGTGCCTTCTTCCATTTTTAGGTTGCCGTTAGTGTGGTATCCGCTGTTTTGGGTGTTAATTGATATAATTTTGAATAAGCATGACATGTTTTCTAAAAATAATAGGTAAATCATTATGTTAAAACGTATTTTGGATGTTGTAGTCGCTTCATTGACGTTGCTGATACTTTCGCCCGTTTACTTTTTTGTTGCTTATAAAGTAAAGAAAAATTTGGGTTCGCCGGTATTGTTTAAACAAACCCGCCCGGGCTTACATGGCAAACCTTTTGAAATGATTAAATTCCGTACCATGAAGGATGCAGTGGATGCACAAGGACATTTGCTACCCGACAGCGAACGTTTAACACCTTTCGGGAAAATGTTGCGCGCCACCAGTTTGGATGAATTACCGGAGCTTTGGAATGTATTAAAGGGGGATATGAGCTTAGTCGGTCCGCGTCCACTATTGATGGAATATTTACCGCTTTACGATAAAAAACAGGCTAAGCGCCACAGTGTAAAGCCCGGTATTACCGGCCATGCGCAGGTGAACGGGCGTAATGCCATCAGCTGGGAACAGAAATTCGAGTTGGATATCTGGTATGTGGAGAACCAATCCTTTTGGCTGGATTTGAGAATTTTGTTTAAAACTGTACAAAAAGTTATCGCAAAAGATGACATTAATGCGGTGAATGACGTAACCATGCCTAAATTTGAGGGAAATAAAAAATCATGAACATTCTAATTACATCGGCGGGACAACGTGTTTCTTTGGTTCAGGCATTTAAAACAGAACTCACAAAAATAGTTGAAAACGGCAAGGTATTGGCTGTGGATTTAAACCCAATCCTTGCGCCGGCTTGTCATGTTGCCGATGGCTATTTTCAAGTACCACGGGTGACGGATAGAAATTATATCGACATGTTACTACAAATTTGCTTGGAAAATCAGATTAAATTAATTGTGCCGACTATTGACACTGAACTTTTAATTTTAAGTGAGAACATTGACCGTTTTAAAAATCACGGTATTGCGATTTCGGTCAGTGATGTGGAGTTTGTTAAAAAATGTCGAGATAAACGTTTGACCCATGATTTATTCACAGAATATGGCATTGATATTCCAAAACAATTTGAACGCGATAATTTGCAATTTCCTTTATTTGCAAAACCGTATAACGGCAGTCTAAGCAAAGGAATTTTCGTGGCAAAAAGTGCGGTGGATTTAACGGAAGAAAATTTAAATAATCCGGAATTGTTGTTTATGCAATATATTTCACCGGAAGAATATGATGAATATACAGTAGATTGTTATTACGATAAAAATTCCCAATTAAAATGCGTAGTTCCAAGGCAGCGTATTTTTGTGCGTGCGGGTGAAATTAATAAAGGTGTGACGCGAAAGAATAATATTGTTCGTATTTTTTCGGAAAAATTGGCTCGTTTACCTGGTGCGAGAGGTTGTTTAACCGTTCAAGTATTTTTTCATAAAACCGAAGCACAGGTATTAGGTATTGAGATTAACCCGCGTTTTGGTGGCGGTTATCCGTTAAGTTATTTGGCACGGGCGAATTATCCGCAATGGTTAATGAAAGAGTACCTATTTAATGAAACCATTCCGGTATTCGGTGATTGGGAAGATAACCTATTAATGTTGCGTTATGACGCAGAAGTGTTGGTACATTATTATGAAAAATAAAGCGTTGGTTTTGGATTTGGATGACACACTATATGCCGAAATTGATTTCTTATATTCCGGCTATAAACATATATCCATGCGGTTGGAACCTGAAAATTGGAAACCGTTATTCGATCATTTGGTGGAGTTATACCACCGCGGGGAAAACACATTTAAATATTTAACCGATAAATATCAAATTGAATTATCCATATTATTGGAATGGTATCGTTATCATAGCCCGGATATTAAATTGTTTAAGCATACCTGGGAAATTTTAAATAACCTGCGTAAGGATTATAAATTAGCGGTGATTACCGATGGACGTTCAATTACACAACGTAATAAATTAAAAGCGTTAAATTTAGAAGAAATATTAGATTTTGTTGTCATTTCGGAAGAAATCGGCAGCGAAAAACCGGATCCGAGAAATTTCTTGGCGGTGCAGGATGCATTGCAGTGTCAGAAATATATTTATATCGGTGATAATCCACAAAAAGATTTTGTCTCGCCGAATAAACTTGGCTGGGAAACTATTTGTTTAAGGGATAAAGGAGATAATATTCATAAACAAGACTTCAATATTCACTCGGAATTTCTACCGCACTTTTATATTTCTGAATGGACAGAACTAATAGCTGTGCTTTAACTTTTAGTCAGTAAGGAATAATTATGCTTAATACGTCTTTTGAACCTTGGCCGTCATTTACTCAGCAAGAAGCAGATGCTGTTTTACAAGTGATTTTATCCAATAAAGTAAATTATTGGACGGGTACCGAATGTCGTGAATTTGAAAAAGAATTTGCGGCATATTGCCAAACCAAATATGCAGTGGCGTTAATGAATGGTACGGTGGCGTTGGATATAGCGTTAAAAGCGCTGAATATCCGGGCTGGCGATGATGTGATTGTGACTTCCCGTACTTTTTTAGCTTCTGCCAGCGCCATTGTGACAGCTGGAGCTAATCCGATTTTTGCCGATGTGGAACCGGATTCACAAAACATTTCCCGTCGTACTATTGAGGCTGTATTAACCCCGAACACTAAAGCCATTATTTGTGTACATTTGGCTGGTTGGATGTGCGATATGGATCCGATTATGCAATTAGCCCAAGAAAAAGGGCTGTATGTGATTGAAGACTGTGCACAGGCGCACGGTGCGAAATATAAAGGCAAACCTGCGGGCTCTATCGGGCATATCGGCGCTTGGTCGTTTTGTCAGGACAAAATCATGACCACCGGTGGCGAAGGCGGTATGGTGACCACCAACGATGAAAATTTGTGGAAAAAAATGTGGTCGTACAAAGATCACGGTAAAGATTATGACACAGTGTATAACAAACAACACCCACCGGGGTTCCGTTGGTTGCACGATTCCTTCGGTACTAACTGGCGTATGATGGAAGTACAGGCAGTATTGGGGCGTATTCAACTGACCCGCATGGAGGAGTGGACGGCGAAGCGCAATGCCAATATGGCGCTGATTTTTGATGCTTTTGAAGGTAGCCGGTATTTTACCGTCTATCAACCAAATCAAGATTATGTGCACGCTGCTTACAAATGCTATGTGCAGGTGAATTCCGATGTCTTGCCGAAAGGTTGGTCTCGCGATCGTATTATGCAAGCGATTAATGATAGAAATGTGCCCTGTTATAGCGGTTCCTGCTCAGAAGTGTATTTGGAAAAAGCCTTTGACGGCACACCGTGGCGACCAAAAGTGCGGTTAAAAAACGCCGTGAAATTAGGCGAAGAAAGTTTAATGTTTTTGGTTCACCCGACATTAAGCGAACAAAGTCTTGAGCGTTGTCGTCAAGCGATTCGTCAGGTTATTGCAGAGTTAGACGCTGTGTAAAGGGGTTTTTTGTGATTAAATCTTTTGTTACAAGGCTGGTAACCGTATCAATCTGGTTGAAAGTAATCGGATTAATGCTTATTGACTTGTTGGTTTTTCCTCTTTTGCTTTGGATTAGTTATGCACTGCGTTTATCGGACGTTGAGAATGACGTCAGCAGTGTTGTACCACAATTTTATGCTACGGAGATTTGGGTTTCTTTACTTGCGGTAGCCAGCTTATTTATTTGTGGTATCTACCACTTTGTTATTCGAGCCTCAAACGAAAACTTAATTTTTCGATTAAGTGTTGCGACCACGATTACAGTAGTAGAAATCCTCTTATTGAAAAGTATAACGGATGTGTTTGTTCCCATTTCTGTCGCGCTGATGTTTGGTTTAATGGTACTGTTTTGGGTTCTGTTGAGCCGGGCGGGGATTCGTTTATTGGTGCGTGGTATTTTAAGTTCCAGTAAGGCGAGTAAACGCATTGCCATTTATGGTGCTGGGGTCGCCGGGCGTCGTATTGCTGAAGCTTTATTAAATTCCGACGGACATGTACCGTTATTTTTCATTGATGATGACAAGAATCTGATTAACCGTCGTGCGGGAAAACTGAAAATTTACTCCGCTGAGGCTGGATTAGAGGCGTTAAAACGCTATGAAATTGATGAAATTTTGATTGCATTGCCTTCTGTGAGCCGAGTAAGAAAAAATGAAATTGTGTCATTTTTATCCCAATCAGGTTTACGAATGATGGAATTGCCGCCATTAAGCCAATTGGTTGATGGTCAAGTCAATATTTCTGATATTAAAGAAGTGAGCATCATCGATTTACTGGGCAGAGATCCTGTGGCACCGATTCCCGAACTGTTTAGTAAAAACATTCAAGGTCGAGTTGTGATGGTCACCGGTGCTGGAGGTTCGATTGGTTCGGAACTTTGTCGTCAAATTATCCGTAATCGACCAAAATTGTTGCTCCTTTTTGAAATCTCCGAATATGCGCTTTATGCGATAGAGCAGGATTTGAAAGAGATTATGCGTTATGAATCCATTAGCGATGTGATTGTATTGCCGTTATTGGGTAATGTGCAAAATACACAACGTTTAACAGACATTATGCAAACTTTCCATGTTGAAACGGTTTATCACGCGGCGGCGTATAAACATGTACCCATGGTGGAATATAATGTGGTGGAAGGGGTGAGAAATAATATTTTCGGCACTTACAATACGGCAAAAGCGGCGATCGCTGCTGGTGTGCGTTCTTTTGTTTTAATTTCCACCGATAAAGCGGTACGCCCAACTAATGTGATGGGAAGTACAAAACGCATTTCCGAGCTTTGTTTACAAGCTTTGGCAAAAGAAAAAGAGCGGTCACATCACACTTTATTTTCAATGGTGCGTTTTGGTAATGTGTTGGGCTCTTCAGGTTCGGTTATTCCATTGTTTAAAAAACAAATTGAACAGGGCGGACCAATTACGGTGACGGATGAACGTATTATTCGCTACTTTATGACGATTCCTGAAGCGGCTCAATTAGTGATTCAAGCCGGAGCCATGGCAAAAGGGGGGGATGTGTTTATTCTGGACATGGGGGAACCGGTAAAAATTGTTGATCTGGCAAAAAATCTTATCAAACTTTCAGGGCGCAGTATTCGTGACAGAGAAAACCCACACGGCGATATTGAAATTCGCTTCACAGGTTTAAGACCCGGTGAGAAATTATATGAAGAGTTGCTTATTGGCGATGATAACGTTGAATTGACTTACCATGAACGCATTATGACAGCAAGAGAAGTCTTTTTGCCATTGGATCAATTAAATACATTGTTGGTTCAACTTGAGAATGCCTGTGAACACAATGATTGTGAACGAATTCGAGACTTATTATTGAACGCGCCGACGGGGTATCACCCTGTAAGTAAATTAGCAGATTTTGTTTGGGTTCAACAACAAAATCAGAATGATTAACTCTAACTGCAACGATCTTAAATTATGAATAAATTAAGTAAATCTTTATTGTTAATGAGCGTGATGTTTTTACTTTCATCTTGCTCTGTTTTATTGCCAAGTTCAAGCTCGCCAATAACAAAAAAAACGGAAGTGATGGGTGAAAAAACGGATTATGATAAAGCAATTGATGCTTATTTAATTACGCCACAATTACTTAAACAATTGACACCGATAAATGCTTCTGCGCGTTCTAATTCCGGTTTAGATAAAGCCGTGAGAAATTATCAATATCGTGTTGGTCCGGGCGATGTGTTAAATGTCACCGTCTGGGATCATCCGGAATTAACCACTCCGGCAGGATCTTACCGATCTGCGGCAGAAGCCGGAAACCAAGTTCATGCCAATGGTACGATGTTTTATCCATATGTGGGAGCAATTAAGGTCGCCGGTTTAACCACGCAACAAATTCGTCATCGTTTAACGAGTGCTTTATCTAATTACATTACCTCCCCACAGGTTGAAGTGAGTGTCGCATCATTCCAATCACAAAAAGCCTATGTGACCGGTGAGGTGAAATCTCCGGGTCAGCAATTTATTACAAATGTACCATTGACTTTATTAGATGCAGTGAATAAAGCCGGTGGACTTTCCGATCATGCAGATTGGCATAATGTAAAAATTACCCGTAATGGTCGAGATGAAACGGTTTCGATTGAAGCATTAATTCAACGCGGTGATTTGACACAAAATCGTTTACTCACTAATGGCGATATCGTGCATATTCCACGTAACGATACTATGAAAATCTTCGTTGTCGGGGAGGTCGTTAAACCCCAATTTTTAACGATTGGGCGTAATGGTATGACGTTGACAGAAGCGATTAGTGCAAGTGGTGGCATTGATAAGTTATCTGCTGATGCAACTGGGATCTTTGTTATCCGCGGTCAACGAGGAAAGCATGAAATGGTGCAAACTGATAATGGTGAGCAAATTGAAAAAGTGGCGAATATTTATCAGTTGGACGTTACAAACCCAACGGCTTATATTTTAGGTACTGAGTTTTATTTACGACCACATGATGTGGTTTATGTCACTACTGCACCGGTTACCAAATGGAATCGCATTATTTCACAAGTTATCCCAACCATCAGTGGTTATAATGATTTAACCGAAGGTACTTTAAGAATCAGAACATGGGGACGATAGGAGAAGTATGATGCATAAAAAGCAGAATGACATTGTTGATCTAAGTAAACTATTGGCCGTCTTTTGGGATCGAAAAAAAACGATTCTTTATACGATTCTCTCTTTTGTGGTATTAGGGATTGTTTATGTGTTATTAGCACCTTCAATCTATAATGCTAATGTCTCTGTTCAGGTTGAATCAAAATATACTGGTGGTGCATTGAAGGAAATTTCGAGTCTTTTTGAACAAGAATCTTCCGCAGGAACGGAAATTGTTGTGATTAAATCAAGGGCGATTTTGACTGATGCAATTGATGAGTTAAATTTATCGACACAAATTTCACCGAAATATACAATTCCTTTTTTTAGTAAAGGTTGGGAAAAGCTATTTGGCGTCAAACCTGAGCTAGTGATTTCTCGTTTTATTCCCAAGCATAAAAATTTGGAACAAGCTGTTCTAGAGATCGGTCGCACTCAAGAAGAATATTCGCTTTTTGATGTGGATGGGAAACTGATTGTAGAAGGTAAAGTGGGTCAAATATATGATAACGATGATGTCATTATTCATGTAACAAATTTAAAAGGCGAATCCGGCAAACGTTTTTCTTTAGAAAAATTGGATGAGTTAAAAATTGTAGCGGATCTTCAAAAGAAACTTTCTGTAGAAGAACAAGGTAAGCTGACTGGTGTAATTAGTCTTAACCTTAATGGTGAGGATAAAGACTATATTTATCATGTTTTACGCGCGATCACGAATAGCTATATTCAACACAGTACAGCACGTAATACAGCAGAAGCTGAAAAAAGTTTAGCGTTTCTTGAGGCTCGCCTACCTAATGTGCGTGAACGTTTGACACAATCTGAAAATGCATTAAATGAGTATCGTCAACGAAATGCTTCGGTTGATTTAGATTTAGAAGCGAAGTCAATGTTGGATACGATGGTTCAATTGGAAGAAGATTTGAATGCATTGACGATTAAAGAAAGTGAAATTTCACAGCGGTTTAAACGTAACCATCCTACTTATGCTGCATTATTAGAGCAACGCCAAGTGTTATTAAAAGAAAAGGCGCGTTTAAGCAAGGCAATGGAAAATTTGCCAAAAACTCAAAAGGAAATTATCCGTTTAACGCGTGATTTTGAATCAAATCAAGAAATCTTTGTACAATTACAAAATAAAATCCAAGAACTTGATGTGATTCGGGCTGGTGCGGTAAGCAATGTGCGTATTTTAGATCAAGCACGTGTTATGCCGGATCCGATTGCACCACGTAAGTTATTGATTTTATCCTTTTCTGTGATTTTGGGTGGGATGACAGGATGTGCGATTGTTATTTTCAGAACATTATCTGATAAAGGTATTAAAAGTTCGGAAAAGGTTCGTGAGCTCGGCTTAAATGTGTATGCAACCATTCCCTATACTAAAAAACAGCATATGCTTTCTCGTAAATCCTCAGGTAAGGATGGTGGCTTAGCGCTCTTATCTGAACATTATGGGGGTGATCTGGCGATTGAAGCACTCCGTGGTGTAAGAACAGATTTGAACCATATTCTAAGTAAAGCTAAAAATAATCGTATTATGCTTGTCGGTGCAACAGCAAGGGTAGGGAAAGGTTTTATTTCAGCCAATCTTGCCAACTTGATTGCACAGACCAACCAACGCGTATTATTTATTGATGCTGATTTACGTAGAGGCTATGCTCATACCCAATTGCATTTAGATAATCAACAGGGCTTATCAGAAATATTGGCACAAGGCGAAGAATTTTCACAAGCCGTACAACAAGTCAATGCTCATTTACATGTTATTACCAGAGGTGCAACGCCACATAATCCGGCAGAACTCCTTACGTTAAACCGCTTCTCTCAATTATTGGAATGGGCATCTAAACATTATGATGTTGTGATTATTTCTGCTCCACCTGTTTTAGCAGTAACGGATGCAGCCATTATAGCTCAACATATGGGAACGGTTGTGTTGATTGGACATTTTGAACATACAACGCAAAAAGAAATTGAGGCGTCTCATCGGAGTTTCGTCAATGCGGGTATGAAGGTGAAAGGTGTGATTCTAAACGGTTTGAAAGCACGAGCATCAACAAAAGATGATTATTTCCATCGTTATTATGGATAAGTGCGATTGATTTCAGTGTCGTTTTTTTACTGTAATGAGCGCTAAAAATAAAAAATCGCTATTGAGATTCCGATTTTAATTCAATGGCGATTTTTTTATTTCTATCACAGAAAATAGTGCTTATTTTGACCGTACTTACAAAGACTCATTAAGTTTTGTTGTTTGTTTTAAGAAAACATAACCAGCAATAGCGGAAACCGTGGAACCAAGTAAGATTCCTAAACGGGAAAGGGTATTTATACTTTCGTCATCATAATTACCAAAAGCGAGACTTGCTAAGAACATCGACATGGTAAACCCGATACCGCACAAAATGGCAACAGCAAAAATTTGTTTAAAATTAATGCCTTCCGGTAATTTAGCGATACCTAACTTCACAGAAAGATAACTAAAACTAAAAACACCGACCGGTTTGCCGATAATCAATCCTAAGGCAATAGCGAGTAACAACGGTGATGTTAGCATAGAAAAATCTAACCCTTCAAAACTTACCCCCGCATTAGCAAAAGCAAATAAAGGTAAAATAAGGAATGAGGCCCAAGGTGCAAGCAAATGTTCAAAATCTTCTAATGGTGTCTCACCTTTTTCCCCTTTGAGCGGGATACAGAAACCGATAATCACGCCGGCTAGTGTTGCATGCACGCCGGATTTTAATACGGAGGCCCATAAAATGATGCCAACCACCATATAGGCACAAAGTGCGGTGACTTTAAAGCGATTTAGGGCAATGAGTAGAATTATCGCGATTGCAGCGAAAATAAGTGCCTGAATACTTAGTCCGTGAGAGAAAAATAGGGCAATAACGATAATGGCACCTAAGTCATCAATGATAGCAAGTGCCAGCAAAAAGACTTTTAACGGCAGCGGAACTTGTTTGCTTAAAAGTGCCATAACACCAAGAGCGAAAGCAATATCTGTTGCCATTGGAATTGCCCAGCCATTGGCAAGCGTAGGATCTTGATGGGCGATAAAAACATAGACTAATGCAGGAATGACCATTCCACCGACTGCCGCGAAAGCAGGGAAGATAGCTTGTTGATAGTTGGAAAGAGACCCTTCTAACAATTCACGCTTTACCTCTAACCCTACTAAAACGAAAAATACTGCCATAAAGCCATCATTAATCCAATGGAGTAAGGTTTTATCAATGGAGAATGCCCCGATTTGAGCACTTACGGGTAAATGTAAAAAATTATTGTAATCTGTACCTAAAGGTGAGTTAGCAAATAAAATGGCGATAAGTGCGGCGAAAAGTAATAAAATTCCACCGGATGATTCGAGTTTGAAGAATTGTCGTATCAGTTGCAACATTAAAAAATCTCCCCAAAATTAAAAAATAAATACAATAAAAAACTCAAATAAGCCTTGATACTACCACATTTTTATTTATCTGAGAAAATATCGGTATGAAAGTGCGGTCATTTTTATGATGGTTTTTGAGTTGATATGTGGCTGAATAACTGAGTTTGCATTTTTTTATTTGAAGATTAGGGTTATCAAGTAGTTTATAGTAGAATAAGCTCCTTTTTATCAATTGAGAATACTATGTTTACTCGTAAAGATATTATAGTTTTAGGAATGATGATTTTTGCGCTTTTTTTAGGTGCAGGAAATGTTATTTTTCCGCCAATGGAAGGATTTACCGCCGGGACACATTGGGCAACGGCATCTTTTGGTTTCGTATTGACCGGTGTATTTATGCCATTCATTACTTTGGTTGTTGTGGCGATGCTTGGGAGAGGGGAAGAACTTACCCGTGATTTGCCAAAATGGGCTGAGGTAATATTTTTAATCACCTTATATTTAGTGATTGGTTCATTATTCGCAATGCCGCGCGTGACCAATGTCGCCTATGAAATGGCATGGTTACCACTGAATATGATGGAAGACAATAGTCACACACATTTTATTTTTTCCCTTATTTTTAATGTTGTCGGTATGCTTTTTATGCTGCGCCCAAATACGATTATTTCGACTGTTGGGAAATTTATGACACCAGCATTGCTCGTATTATTAGTTGTTGTTGCTGTGAACGTTATCATTTCCCCGCTTTCTGACATTGTTGAGCCAAGCAAGGCTTATGCCACAAACCCTGCGATTACATCCGGTTTAATCAGTGGCTACCAAACTATGGACGTGCTGGCGGCTATTGCCTTTGGGGGGATCGTTGCTCGCGCGTTGGCTGTACGGAATATCACTTCCCCACAAAAGGTGATGAAATATACGATTTCTGCAGGGGTGATTTCCGTACTTTTATTGTCAGTGTTGTATTTTTCATTGTTCTATCTAGGGGCAACCAGTGCGCAAGTTGCAGAAGGTGCTACCAATGGTGGACAAATTTTCTCCCGTTATGTCAACGCATTATTTGGGGTTTCGGGGACTTGGATTATGTCGGGCATTATCATTTTGGCGAATATGACGACACTCGTAGGCGTGACCAGTGCGTGTGCAGATTATTTCTCTAAATTTCATGTCCGTTTATCTTACCCGTTTTGGGTCGTTGTATTTACGATTGTAACCACAACGGTTGCTCAAACAGGACTAACGGAATTATTGAGAGTTACCATTCCTGCATTGTTGCTGATTTATCCGGTCGCGATTATGTTGGTATTACTACAAATTGTCCGTAATAAATTGCCGAATATTAAATTTAGTTATTATTTCACTTTATTGGTTACGGTGTTCTTTAGTGCTTGTGATAGTTTAAAAAATGTTGATTTACTACCGCAAGTTCTTGAGGATTTACTGAGCCATTTACCGCTTTATGCTGATGGTATGGCGTGGTTGATTCCGGCATTTGTTGCCTTGGCTTTATCGTTACTATTAGGACGAAAAAAAGTTTAAAAATAGATGAACAGTAAAAAATACCGGGTTTAGATACTCGGTATTTTTTTATAAAGTGCGGTCGCTTTTTAAGATATTTATACACTTAGCCGTTGACGCACGATTTCAAATAAACATACGCCCGTTGCGACCGAAACATTCAACGATGAGACAGATCCTGCCATTGGAATACTAATTAATTGATCGCAATGTTCACGAGTTAAACGACGCATTCCTTCACCTTCTGCCCCCATCACGAGAGCCAGTGCGCCGGTCAATTTGCTTTGGTAAAGGGTTTCTGTCGCTTCACCGGCGGTACCTACCACCCAAATATTGTGATTTTGTTGTAAATCACGAAGGGTACGGGAAAGGTTAGTCACTCGAATGAGCGGCACGGTTTCCGCTGCACCACAGGCCACTTTGCGGGCCACAGAGGTGAGTTGTGCAGATTTATCTTTTGGCACAATGACAGCTAAGACACCCGCTGCATCGGCGGTACGCAAACAGGCACCAAGGTTATGGGGATCAGTTACCCCATCAAGTACTAATAAAAGTGGATTTTGTTTACCGGCAAGAATCACATCAAGATCATTTTCATTGAGTTCCTTTGCGGCTTGTATGCGTGCAATCACCCCTTGATGTACTTCACCATTTGCTTTTTTATCTAAGGTTTGGCGATTAACAAATTGCACGGCGATACCCATTGCGTGGAGTTCATTAAGCAAAGGCTGTAAGCGTTTATCTTCACGCCCTTTTAATACAAATACTTCAATTAAACGCTCCGGTGTATGGGCTAGAATGCTATTGATGGCGTGAATACCATAAATCTGTTCTGACATAATTTTTCTCTATTTTTTGATTTTAGGACGACATTATTTACGTTTTTTCTGTTTTTGAGAAACTTCTTTATTTTTAACCGCACTTTTACGCTTTTTCATCGCTTTTGGCGGCAATTCTTTAAATACTTTCTTTGCTCTCTCTTTTGCCGTTTTGCCTGCTCGACGGGGTTTGCGTTCACTCCCCACCAGCGAGAAGTCGATCATTTTCTGTTCTAGGTGGACGGCTTCCACACGAATCCGCACTTTATCGCCTAAACGATATTGCATTCCGCTGTTTTCACCGATTAAGCGTTGTTTGGCAGCATCAAATTGATAATAATCATTTTCTAAGGTTGAGATATGCACTAAGCCATCAATGAATAAGTCGTCTAAACGTACAAACAGTCCAAAACCGGCCACAGAAGAAATAACGCCATTAAATTCATTGCCAACGTGATCTTGCATATATTCAGATTTCAGCCAATCCGCCACTTCACGGGTAGCCTCATCGGCGCGGCGTTCGGTCATTGAGCAATGATCGCCAAGCTGATCCATCTCATCAAAAGAATAATGATAACCGCCACTGTCGGTGGTTTTACGTTTCGCCCCTTGTTCTTTAGCAAGCAGATATTTAATACTCCGATGGAGCGTTAAATCAGGATAACGGCGAATAGGTGAAGTAAAATGGGCGTATTCTTCCAATGCTAAACCAAAATGCCCGATATTATCCGCATTATATACCGCTTGGCTTAAAGAACGGAGTAACATGGTTTGAATTAATTCGTGATCCGGTCGCTCTTTGACTTTTTCTAACAGTTCTGCGTAATCTTTCGTGGTCGGTTTTAGCCCCCCTTCCAAGCTTAAACCAAACTCTCTGAGAAAAGTTCGGAATGAAGTGAGTTTTTCTTCGCTTGGTGTTGCGTGAATACGATATAGTGCCGGTTCATTATGTTTTTCCATAAAATTAGCGGCGGCGATATTGGCCAAAATCATACATTCTTCGATGATTTTATGGGCATCGTTGCGGATTACCGGTTCAATGCGTTCAATACGTCCCATTGAATTAAAGATAAATTTGCTTTCAATGGTTTCAAAATCAATCGCCCCACGCTGATGACGGGCAGAAAGCAGTGCTTGATAAAGATGATAAAGTTCTTCTAGATGAGGGGCGAGTGCGTGATAGCGTTCACGAAGTTCCCTATCACCTTCCAAAATTTTCGCCACTTTGGTGTAGGTCAAACGTGCGTGGGAATTCATCACCGCTTCATAAAAACGATAATCGGTGAGTTTGCCTTTGGCGGAAATGTGCATTTCACAAACCATACACAAGCGATCCACTTGCGGATTAAGCGAACACAAGCCATTAGATAAAATTTCCGGCAGCATCGGTACGACTCGATTTGGAAAATAGACCGAGTTCCCCCGATTATGGGCTTCGTTATCGAGTGCCGAATGCAAACGTACGTAATAACTCACATCCGCAATCGCCACCCAAAGTTTCCAGCCTTTACCTTGTTTTTCGCAATATACCGCATCATCAAAATCCCGTGCGTCTTCACCATCAATAGTAACTAACGGTAAATGGCGTAAATCCACACGACCTTTTTTTGCTTCTTCCGGCACATCCTCTGTGAATTTTCTAATGTATTTTTCTACCGCACTTGGGAACTGATAGGGAATATCGTGATTGCGTAACGCAATTTCGACTTCCATCCCTTTCGCCATATTATCGCCCAAAATTTCCGTGATAATCCCTATTGGCTGATTGAAGGCGGCAGAGCGTTGTTGTAATTCCACCACAACCACTTGCCCCATCTGCGCACCGTTACGGTGTTCGTTTGGCACAAGAATATCGCGTCCGATACGGCTGTCGTCAGGTACCACATACCCAAAGCCGTTTTCCAAGAAAAAACGCCCAACAATCTGTTTCTTGCGACTTTCCAATACACGCACAATGCGGACTTCACGGCGTCCTCGGTGATCTAAATTTGTTGGTTGTGCCAATACAAAATCACCGTGCATCACCCGTTGCATCTGATGATTGGGAATGAATAAATCCTCTTTTTTGCCCTCGACTTGCAAAAAGCCGTAGCCTTCTCGATGACCGATCACCAATCCCTTAATAAGATCTAATTTTTCCGTCAAGGCATAGCGTTTGCGTTTGGTGAACACAAGCTGCCCATCATTTTCCATTGCCCGTAAACGACGGCGCATTGCCTCCATTTTTTCCTCATCACGAATAAAAAGTGCGGTCAAAATTTCTTCCCGATTCATTGGGGCGTTATTTTCACGAATCATACTTAAAATAAGCTCCCGACTTGGAATTGGATTGCCGTATTTTGCTAATTCTCTTTGATAATGAGGATCTTGGAGCTTGAGTTTTCTCTGTTTTTTTGTCATTACTTTTTTACAGTATTAAAAATTGCAGTGAGTTTGACACTGTCAGAAGGATAATGCAAGGAAATCGGGTTATTAGATGGAAATAAAGTTTTTCGGAGAAAAAGTAAAGATAGCTAAAATTTAAACTTTCTGTTTTACTAAAAAATTGTATGTTAAGTCAGGGATATGTTTCGGCTACGATACTTTTTGAAAATACAAAAAAGAAGCGGATTTTTAATCCGCTTATCTATTTGATCAACCTTTTTTGCGGCGTTTTAATGTATCAAGTAATACGGCAATAACAATAATTGCTCCTTTTACAATTTGTTGCCAATACGGATCAACGCCAAGCATATTTAATCCTTTATTGGTTGTGCCAATAATTAATGCGCCAATCACACACATGGGAATTGTGCCGAAACCACCGCTTAAGGATACGCCACCGATAACGGCTGCGGCAATGGCATCAAGTTCCCAAGCCAATCCATAAGACGGGTTACCCGCATAAGTACGGGACGCAAGCAATGCGCCTGCCAGACCAGATAATGCTCCGCCAAGAATATAAACCCAGATTAAGGTGCGATTCGTATTAATTCCGCAAATTTTGGCAGCATTTAAGTTTCCGCCTACGGCATAAACATGGCGACCGAATGTCGAACGGCTGAGTAAAATGTGGGTGATGATAACAATTAAAACATATAGTAGTACTAATCCCGGTAGTCCTAAAATATTGACATCGGCAATCCAAGTAAAGGCTTCGGAAGAGGCATCAATTGGACGACCGTCAGAATAAAGCTGAGCCGCACCGCGAGCAATAATCATCATTCCTAATGTGGCAATGAAAGGTGGAATGCCACCAATTGCCGTAAGTCCTCCGTTAATTAACCCCAATCCGGCACCAATTAGAATCGAGACGGCAAAAGCGAGTAACGCTGCTGAAACGGTATCTCCTCCGGTGACCACCGAGGCTGATACTACCGCAGTTAAAGCCACGACTGAACCGGATGATAAATCAATGCCGGTGGTAATGATGATAAATGTTACCCCAATGGCTATGATGCCGAACATGGAGACTTGCTCGATAATACTCCACACTGTTCTTGCTGAGAAAAAACCATCAATTGAAATTGATAATCCTAAAAAGAGAAGAATTAAGATTAAGACCATCCCATAAGCATTGATAATTTTCTTCAATGTCACGTTTTCCATAGTAAACCTCTCATTTTTAATTAAAAGCTGATCGTGATGAATAAAATAACTAACCTGAAGCCAATTCAAGAACCCGTTCTTGTGTTAGCTCCGTGTGAGGAATAATGCCTACTTGACGCCCCTCATGCATTACCATTACTCGATCGCTCATTGATAAAAGTTCCAACATATCCGAAGTAATCATAATGATGGTTTTTCCTTGTTTTGATAGCTCGACCATCAGTTTATACAATTCTGCTTTCGCTCCTACATCAATCCCTTTTGTCGGTTCGTCTAGAATAAGTATGTCGGGTTCTAACAATAACCATCGGGCAAGTAATACTTTTTGCTGGTTCCCGCCAGAAAGATTATTCGTAATGACTTCAACATTTGGCGCTTTAATTTTTAGTTTTACTTTTTGTTCATTTGCTGTTTTTTGAGCTCTTGTTACAGAAACGAGGAGATTCTCAAGATAGGGGGACATTTTCGGCATAATCATGTTGTCGGTAATGCTTAGATTTAAAAACAGTCCCGTCAGTTTTCTATCTTCTGTCACAAAACCGATTTTATATTTCATGGCATCAAGCGGATTATGAATAATCGCTTTTTCACCTTTAATATAAATTTCGCCGCTATCCGCCGGTTTATAACCGAATAATCCCTCTACGATCTCAGAACGCCCTGCACCGACTAATCCGGCGATACCAAAAATTTCACCTTTACGCACAGAAAAATTAATATCTTGGTAATATCCCGCACGAGTGAAATTTTTTATTTCAAGTGCAATTTCATCTGAAAGTTCAAAACGTTCACGTTGAAACATTTCGGACATATCGCGCCCGACCATCATAGAAATGAGTTGTTCTTTACTGACTTCTTTGGTTGGTTTGGTATCCACATATTGACCATCACGAATGACAGTAATTTCATCAGATACACGGAAAACTTCGTCTAACTTATGGGAGATAAAAATAATTGCAATTCCCCTCGCTTTTACTGTTTCAATGATTCGATAAAGCTGTTCAACTTCATTTTCCGTTAATGCAGTAGTGGGCTCGTCCATAATGATGACTTTGGCATCGTTGGAAACAGCGGTCGCGATGGCAACCAATTGAGCTTTTGCTACTGATACATCCGACATTTTGGTTGTAACATCCATTGGTACGCCTAAATCTTTTAAAATAGTCGAGGCTTGTTTATTCATTGTTTTTTGATCGAGAAAAAACTTACCTTGAGTGATTTCACGTCCTAAGTAAAAATTATCAGCAATAGTTAAATTGGCTGCTGGGGAAATTTCCTGTGGAACCATCGTCAAGCCACAACGAATAGCATCAATCGGGCGGTTTGGTTTAAAGGGTTTTTCGTCTAAAATTATTTCTCCTCCCTCATCGGGGATATAGATTCCGTACAGTATTTTCATCAAAGTAGATTTTCCGGCACCATTTTCTCCCATTAATGCGTGGATGCTTCCGCGTCTAACGCGAAGGTTGATACCGTCAAGTGCTTTCACCCCCGGAAATGTTTTTGATACATTTTTCATTTCTAAAATATAAGGGGACTTTGAACTATTAGCCATTTTTAACTCCTTAAATCGGTTAAGAATGAATATTAAAATCGTCGTTATGGTGAGAAAGTGCGGTCAGTTTACTCCTTATATTTATTGATATATTGTTCTTTCATATCAGGTGTCACCAATTCAAAAGGAATCCAGTTATATTTTGGAATTTTTTCACCTAATGCGGCTTTGTATGCCATCTCGGCACTCAACCGCCCTTGTTCTGAGGCTGATTGATAAACAGTAGCATCAAGACCTTTACCTAAATAACTCAGTGCATCCGGTGTCGCATCAATTCCTACAATGAGTAGATCTTTATCTTTGAAACCTAATTTCTTTGCTGCAAGCAATGCCCCGATTGCCATTTCGTCATTATTACTAAGAATCACATTAATATCGCGATGTGCCGAAAGTAAATTTTCTGTTACTTCCATACCTTTTGAGCGATCCCATTTTGCTTCTTGTTCCGCGACCACTTTAATTTCAGGATATTGAGCAAAAATCTTTTTATTACCTTCTGTGCGTTTAATTTGTGCTTCCAACCCTAATGGGCCTAATAAAATCATTGCCTTAGCCGGTTTGCCATTTAGCGAATTAATAATAAATTCACTTTGCATTTCTCCACTTTTAATTTCCTCAGACCCTACGTAGCTTGCTACATATTGCATATCTTCTTCATTTGGTTTTACAGTGACGACAATTAAAGGAATTTGGGCTTTCTTTGCTTTTAATCCGATGGCTTTTACAATTTTCTGATCTGTTGGCATTACGATTAATGCATCCACCTTAGAATCAATAAAATTTTCTATATCATTTAGCATTTTTGCCGGATCGCCATTGGCATCGGCATATTTAAATTTAAGATTAGCTTGTGAATACACAAATTTATTCATTGAATCCTGTAAATAAGTCGGGTATTTATCGGCAAGGCTATATATTGAAACGCCAACTACAACGGATTTAGCAAGAATGAGAGGAGTGAAAAAAAGACCAATAACTAAGATGTATATCTTTTTTAACATAGTTTATTCCTCCGTTTGAGATGTCTTAGTGAGCAAACGGAAAGGACAATGCTGTCCTTTCCATTAGGGTTGATTGAAACACTATTTTTTATATTTTGCTTGGTATTCCTCTTTTTTATCCGGTGTGACAAGTTCAAAAGGAACCCATTTTACAGAAGGTACTTTTTCACCTTTAGCAGCCAGATATGCTATTTCTGCACCGGTCATACCTTGACTGGCAGCAGATTGGAACACGGTTGCATCCAACCCTTTACCAAGGTAGTCCAATGCATCCGGTGTGGCATCTAAACCTACAATAATTAAATCTTCATCTTTAAGCCCTAATTTTTTGCCGGCTAATACCGCACCTATTGCCATTTCATCATTATTACTTACAACGACATTTAGTTTTTTATTTGCTGCAAGCAAGTTTTCAGCAATTTCTAGTCCTTTAGCTCTATCCCATTTGCCTTCTTGCTCGGTAAAGATCTTGATATTTTTATTCTGTGCGAAAATTTCTTTGTTACCTTGGGTCCGCTTAATTTGCGCATCCTGACCTAAAGGCCCCATTAAAATGGCAGCTTCGGCAGGTTTACCATCTAATGTATTTACAATAAAGTTTGCCTGAATACGTCCGCCTTCAATTTCATCGGAACCGACATAACTGGTGACATACTGCATATCTTCATCTAAAGGTTTACGATTAATCACAATGAGAGGAATGCCGGCTCGTTTGGCTTTTCGACCAATGACTTTGATGATATTCGGATCCGTTGGAACAATAAGTAATGCATCAACTTTTTGATCAATAAAGGTTTCTGCGTCATTTAACAAACGTGCCGGATCACCGTTAGCATCGGCAAGTTTAATTTCGACATCATCATGAGCTTTATCAAACTCACGAATCGCATCTTGAAGATAGGTTTGCCATTTATCGGAAAAGGCAACCATTGGCGCGCCAATGACAATGTTTTTAGCAATGGTCGCTTGGGAGGTTAATAAAGCGCTACCGCATAATAATGCCAATAGTGTTTTTTTCATGAGATTACTCCTTTTTTAGTTAATGGATAACAAAAAGAATAGAAATACGGCTACCCCTACTAGAATATTTTAAGAAATATAAATTTCGCCAAGTTTAAAATTGGAATAAATGATTTGTTGTATATATATCATTTAGTTTATATGCCCCGCAATGACCAAATTTCAAAAATGTGAACTAGATCTTGTTTTGGTGTTAAAATTTTTAATTTAAAATAGTGAAATGTTTAATTCATTTTTCGATGTAAAAATAGGTGCTGTAAAGCACCTATTTATGAAATCTTGAGAAATCTTTGTCATTCGATTT
>NZ_MLHG01000042.1 GCF_001998825.1 Rodentibacter mrazii | reverse complement strand
TGAAGGTGGATTTTTACTATTGAAGATGAAAAGTGCGGTTAATTTTAACCGCACTTTTTTAATGCTGTTCTCTTTCCCATAAGTCGGCATATTTCACAAAGGTGGAATGGGCAGAAAGTATAGCTAGTAAAAAACCTTGTTTTCCGTCTAAAAAACCGGCTTTTAAAAAGTACATTTTCATAAAACAGCTGATCCCATGGCTTATTCCTTGCCAAAGGGTTGCTTTTTTACCTCTTGCTTGGCGTTGATCGGCCCAAGCTCTGGCGTAACCGGCAGATTTTACCAAGTAATGATGAAGATTTTTATAAGTGAAATGTTCTAAATCACCTGTTAATTTCTCAATACGGGTATTTTTCGGATAACACACTTTTTCGTGAACTAAAGAATCATTATAACCGGCATAATTGGTGCGGTATAAACGAACGACATAGTCCGGATACCAACCGGAATGGCGAATTTTACGTCCGAACACCTCACTTATGCGTGGAACTTCAAATACTGTATTTTCTGGGTTTTGTTGAATGGCACGTTGGATTGATTGGCGTAATTCGGGTGTCACTAGTTCATCGGCATCCAACCAAAATACATAGTCGGAAGTAACATACTGTTGTGCAATTTGGCGTTGTCTGCCAAAGCCGGGCCAATCGGTGTTTTCATAGAATTTTGCCCCATAGCTTAGCGCAACTTCCTTTGTATTATCGGTACTGCCAGAATCTAAAATGATGATTTCATCTACCCAATCTTTGACTGTCTCTAAGCATAATGCAAGATCCTGCCCTTCATTTTTTACAATCATTGCAACGCTAATTGTTGGCATATTTTGATTCCTTTTTTGCTATACTACTAAAAATTTTTCAAGTATAACCGAATTTAGTTTATGTGGCGTTTTTTTTATACCGCTCTAATGTACCTGATTCAGCCATTAGTGCTACTTTTTATGTGGATGCGTGGGTTTAAAGCTCCGGATTATCGTAAAAGATGGGGGGAGCGCTATGGTTTTTATCACCATTTAACCGCCTCTTCTCCTCATGGCATTGTGGTTCATGCGGCTTCTGTCGGCGAAGTGATAGCCGCAACGCCTTTAGTGCGCCGCATTCAGCAGGATTATCCTGATTTATCGATTACGTTTACCACAGTGACACCAACCGGTTCCGAGCGTGTTAAGGCTGCTTTTGGTGAGAGCGTGACCCACTGTTATTTACCTTATGATCTCCCTTTCTCGATTAATCGTTTTATTGATTTTATTCAACCAAAACTTTGTATTGTTATTGAAACTGAGTTGTGGCCAAATTTAATTCAGCAATTATATCGCCGAGATCTCCCTTTTATTGTGGCAAATGCCCGTTTATCTTCCCGTTCTGCGAGGCGTTATGGAAAAGTACGGCCTCGTTTACAAAATATGTGGTCTCAAATTAGTTTGATTGCCCCGCAAGATCAAATCAGTGAAAGACGTTTTCTTGAACTAGGTTATCCTCAAGAGAAACTTAAACCTACCGGTAATATTAAATATGATTTAACGGTTAACCAAGCGTTACTTGAGCAAATTAAAATATTGCGTGAACAATGGGCAAAAGAACGCCAAATTTGGATTGCCGCAAGTACACATGAAGGTGAAGAAGAAATTATTTTACAGACACATCGTCAGCTGCTTGAAAAATACCCTAATCTCCTTTTATTACTGGTGCCGCGTCATCCTGAACGATTTAACTCCGTTGCCGCCTTGATCAAAAAGGAAAAATTTCAATTTATTCGTCGTTCGACCGGTGAATTGCCGAATGCAAATACTCAGTTAATTTTAGGCGATACCATGGGCGAAATGATGTTGATGTATGGTATTTCTGATATTGCTTTCGTAGGAGGGAGTCTTGTTAAACACGGGGGGCATAATCCTCTTGAACCGTTGGCATTTAAAATTCCTGTGATTAGTGGAAAGCATACCTTTAATTTTCCAGAAGTTTTTAGAACACTTGTTGAAATGCAAGGGGTATTAGAGGTTAATTCAACCGTTGCAGCATTAGAGCGAGCGGTAGAAGCATTGCTTAATTCAAAAGAGGCTCGTTTGCGTTTAGGTCATGCAGGTTATGAAGTGTTAATGGAAAATCGAGGCGCATTATCGCGTTTATTTGATTTATTAAAGCCTTATTTGGAGCGTAATGTATGACAACGGTGATTTACCCTGGCACTTTTGATCCTATCACAAACGGGCACTTGGATATTATTGAGCGAAGTGCGGTCATTTTTCCCAAAGTTTTCGTGGCGGTGGCGAATAGCCCGAGTAAAAAGCCGTTATTTTCTTTGGATGAACGCATTGAACTTGCCCGACAATCCGTTGCACATTTAGCGAATGTTGAAGTCTTTGGTTTCTCCGATTTGTTGGCGAATGTCATTAAAGCCCGTAATGTTGCGGCGATTATCCGTGGTGTGCGAACGACAACCGATTTTGAATACGAACTCCAGCTCGCTTCCCTTAATCGACTACTTACAAACGGCGTTGAAAGTCTTTTCTTTCCACCGACTGAAAAATGGGCGTTTGTCTCATCAACTATCGTGCGTGAAATTTATTTACATGGTGGCGATGTGTCTGAACTTGTACCACCGGCTGTCTTCAATGCCTTGCAAGAACGATGCCCAAAATAGCCTTCATTTTAACCGCACTTTTTGCCTTATCCGGCTGTGGTACCGTGGTGAAATTGGTTGATCCTTCGCAAGATTATACCGCCTATGCCGGTGTCGTCTATGACTTAGAAATGGCGAAACAATGGGGCGTACCGATTTTGGATTTGCCTCTATCCTTTTTACTCGATACTGTTTTACTGCCCTACGCATGGGCTCAATAACAATGATGAAACTGAATCCCCAACAACAACACGCAGTAGAATGTGTGACCGGTCCCTGCTTGGTGCTTGCCGGTGCAGGTTCCGGAAAAACTCGTGTGATTATTAATAAAATTGCGCACTTGATCGCAAAGTGCGGTTATTCTCCGAAACAAATTGCGGCGGTGACCTTCACTAATAAAGCCGCACGAGAAATGAAAGAGCGGGTGGCGCATTCCATTGGAAAAGAGCGAACCAAAGGTTTGACAGTTTCCACCTTTCATACTCTTGGTTTTAACATCATCAAACGGGAATACAAGGTATTGGGTTTCAAAGCCAATATGACCTTGTTTGATGAACACGATCAATTTGCTTTGTTAAAAGAACTCACCGCAGATGTGTTGAAAGAAGACAAAGATCTGTTGCGTGAATTAATTTCGGTGATTTCCAATTGGAAAAATGATTTAGTTTCACCTCAGCAAGCCTATGCCTTAGCTCGGGATACGAAATATCAAACCTTTGCTAAATGCTATGAACGTTATGCGACACAAATTCGTGCTTATAATGCGTTAGATTTTGACGATTTGATTATGCTTCCCACTTTATTGTTCAAACAAAATGAAGAAGTGCGGTCAAAATGGCAGGAAAAAATTCGTTATTTGTTGGTCGATGAATATCAAGACACCAACACCAGCCAATATGAGTTAATCAAATTGCTGGTGGGGAAACGAGACTGTTTTACCGTGGTGGGGGATGATGATCAATCCATTTATTCCTGGCGTGGGGCAAAACCGGAGAATATGGTGCGTTTGCGTGATGATTTTCCTAATTTACAAGTGATTAAATTGGAACAAAATTACCGATCTACTCAACGTATTTTGCATTGTGCCAATATTTTGATTGATAACAATCAACACGTGTTCGACAAAAAATTGTTTTCTAACATCGGCGAGGGTGAAAAATTATTGGTGATTGAAGCAAAGAATGAAGAACACGAAGCTGAACGCATTGTTGCCGAATTGATCGCTCATCGTTTTAGTCGCAAGACAAAATATAAGGATTACGCGATTTTGTATCGAGGCAATCATCAATCCCGTTTGTTGGAAAAAGTGTTAATGCAAAACCGTATTCCCTATAAAATTTCCGGTGGCACTTCTTTTTTCTCTCGTGCGGAAATTAAAGACATGATGGCGTATTTGCGTTTGGTCGTAAATCAAGATGACGATTCGGCATTTTTGCGTATCGTAAATACGCCAAAACGTGAGATCGGCACGACAACCTTACAAAAACTGGGCGAGCTTGCACAGGAAAAACATATAAGCCTATTTGAGGCGATTTTTGAGTTTGAGCTTATTCAACGGGTGACACCGAAATCCTATAATGCCCTCCAAAAATTTGGACGCTGGATAGTCGAATTAAATGACGAAGTACAACGTTCGGAACCGGAGCGTGCCGTTCGTGCCATGTTGTCCACCATTCATTATGAAGAATATTTGTACGAATATGCCACCACGCCAAAAGCCGCTGAAATGCAAAGTAAAAATGTCGCCACATTGTTTGATTGGGTGGCGGATATGCTGAAAGGCGATGAAACCAATGAACCAATGAACCTTAATCAAGTAGTCACTCGTTTAACCTTGCGTGATATGTTGGAACGGGGTGAAGACGGTGAAGGAAATGACCAAGTCCAGTTGATGACGTTACACGCCTCAAAAGGACTAGAGTTTCCCTACGTGTATTTGCTTGGTATGGAAGAAGGCATTTTGCCACATCAAACCAGCATTGATGAAGATAATGTGGAAGAAGAACGTCGCTTGGCTTATGTGGGGATCACAAGGGCTCAGAAGGAACTGACTTTTTCCCTATGCCGCGAACGCCGTCAATATGGCGAGCTGACTCGTCCGGAACCGAGCCGATTTTTAGCCGAATTACCGAACGATGATGTGCTTTGGGAACGAGATAAACCTCAGCTCACCGCAGAACAAAAACAGCACCAAACTCAAAGTCAGTTAGATCGTTTACGTTCTATTTTGAATGGTTAAAAGTGCGGTCGAAAAAACGAAAATTTTACTCAGCGCACTTTATTTGCACAATCTGAAGATAAAATATTCAAATGCATTGCCTTTTTCAAAAAAGGGTTTGACATATTTCCAAAAAAACGTATCATACCGCCCACACACCGATTGTGGTGAGATGGCCGAGAGGCTGAAGGCGCTCCCCTGCTAAGGGAGTATGGGGTCAAAAACTCCATCGAGGGTTCGAATCCCTCTCTCACCGCCATTTGTGGTTTTATTTATTCTGCACCCGTAGCTCAGCTGGATAGAGTACTCGGCTACGAACCGAGCGGTCAGAGGTTCGAATCCTCTCGGGTGCGCCATTTTAAAACGGCTCTATCTTTTTTAAATGGTCAAGAATAGCTAAAACGTCACTGCGCACCCGTAGCTCAGCTGGATAGAGTACTCGGCTACGAACCGAGCGGTCAAAGGTTCGAATCCTTTCGGGTGCGCCATTTCTCTTTTATCTTTCGTTTTTAATAATTTCCACTAATAATTTAATTAGGCGTTATTTTATCTTCCTTCACGATCATCAATATTTTTCAATAAATAATTTCCATCGACATCAGCAAGGCTACGGAATCCGACATTCGTGATTTTGTAGGAATATTGTGTTTTATAAATAAAATTATCATGATGATGCCCATGAAAGATATGTTTCACGCCCATTTTCTCTGCAAGTTCGTTAATGACTTGAAAACCCATCGGGTGAGGTTTAGGCGCTTCATGGCAGATCAAAATGTCTGCTTTCTCGTTTTCCAGAGTCTCTATATCTGAAGGAAAAATAGAAGTGCGATGATGTAATGGCAAACCGCCACGCCAGATTTTTTCTTGTGAACTGTATTGGCAATAATGAATGGGATCAAAATACATCGGACGGTTCGGAGGCATCCAAATTTGACCTCGAAATACTCCACCTAATCCGGCAATGCGGATACCTTGAATTTCCTCTACACGATTATGTAAATTGCGATGTTTCCATTCCGATCCCCAAATGGCGTCAAAGGCTTCGACGGTTTTACTGTCGTGATTACCGTGAATAAACCAGATATCACAGTACTGTGCCAGTTTTTCCAATTCATCAGGTGAGGAAAGCTGTAAGTCGCCCAAAATAATCAGTGCAACATTGTCGTTTTCTTGTACAAAGGGATAGAGATGTTCATAATTTCCGTGTGGATCACCTGCAAATAGAATCATCTTATTTACTCTTTAATGTTTTTGGACCGTTTTGTAAATTGTCCAATTCTTCTTCATTTAATATTTTTTCAATCACCGATTTAACTTGATTGTAACGATCTAAATAGCTTGGTGATTCAATCTCAATGTAAGGCACTTTGTATTTATCTAACAATTTTTTAAGCAATTGTTGGAATTGTTGACGTTGTTTTTGAGATCCTAAACTACGCAAACCGTCATCTACCCACTTGGTGTTATTTTTTAGCAAAATTGTGACATCAAAGGGGTATTCTTTGATCATGGAATCAAGGAAAGGGTGGGCTTTTCCTTCGTATTGAATACAAAATGCTTGCGTGGTAATAAAATCTGTATCAATAAAGGCGATTTTATGTGCGTGGCGAACGGCATAATCAATGTAACGCTGGTGTCCCAATGCCATTTGCGGATAGTCTGAATACTGCATAGCTTGCTCATCACCGCCCAGTTTTTCAAACACGAACTCACGCCCGTATTCCCATGCAGATGTGGTGTTAAATACCGCAGCAAGTTTATTCACCAACACACTTTTACCGCTGCTTTCCCCGCCTAAAATGGCGACGGTTTTGGCAAAAAACGGACGAACTTCTTTCGGAATAAATTTCCAATATTGAAAAGGAGTGGTACGAATTTTGGTTGCTGACACATTAAAGAATGTGCGGTCAGGATCCACCAGAGAAACTTCTAAACCCAAATATTTTTCGTAAGGGGCTTTGTCTTGCGGTTCACTACTGAAAACCACGGAGGGTTTAAATTCTTTTTCTTTGAACAGATTTTTTACCGCCTCGCTCCAGACCTGCCAACCATTAGGATAACTCGGAATGCCGTCCTCAATTAAATGGTGGATAAAAATCTGATTTTTTTGATATTTGAAGATTTGCTGCATCCAACGTAAACGATCTTGCACGGTAGGCATACGTTTCATTTTGCTATCATAAAAGAGCTTCAAATCACGTTCGGTATCGCTACACACAATCACGTGCAACTCATCGACTTTACTAAATGCCTCATAAATCATATTAATATGACCGGTATGGACGGGATAAAACTTCCCGAAAATGACACCGACTTTTTTCTCTTGGACTGCTGACATGCTTTACCTGCCAATCGCATAAGGATTAAGTAGGCGTATTGTAGGATAAATGCAAATATTTTTCACGTTCTGATTTTTTACTTAATGATTTTAGGCTATACTCTACGCGCATTCTCAGGGCAGGGTGAAATTCCCTACCGGCGGTAAAGCCCGCGAGCACTTAAAAGTGCGGTCAAATTTTAGTAAGAATTTTTTGACTCATCAAACACTTTTAAGGTTAGCAGATTTGGTGTAATTCCAAAGCCGACAGTAAAGTCTGGATGAAAGAGAATAAAGCGGATTGGATTTCCCAAACCGTTCTTTTTATTTGCATTTCTCAGCCCTGATTCTGGTTAATTTTAATCTAAGAAATAAAGGAAATTACGATGAATCAGTCCATTTTATTCCCATTCGGTAAAACCGCCGAAGAACGTGTACTTAATGCTATCCAAGCGTTTAAAAACGGCAACGGTGTATTGGTATTAGATGATGAAAATCGCGAAAACGAAGGTGATTTAATCTTTCCGGCAGAAACTATCACAACCGAGCAAATGGCAAAATTAATCCGTTACGGTAGCGGAATCGTGTGTTTGTGCATTACGGAAGAACGTTGCCAACAACTTGATTTACCGCCGATGGTAGAAAACAACAATAGCGTGAACAAAACGGCTTTTACCGTGACCATTGAGGCTGCGAAAGGCGTATCCACAGGGGTATCTGCCGCAGATCGGGTGACGACTATTCAAGCGGCTATTGCGGATAACGCCGTGCCGACCGATTTACACCGCCCCGGTCATATTTTCCCACTTCGCGCGGTAAATGGCGGTGTGCTTTCCCGCCGTGGTCATACGGAAGCCTCTGTCGATTTAGCCCGCCTTGCAGGTTTTAAACCTGCTGGTGTCATTTGCGAAATTACCAACGATGACGGCACGATGGCTCGTGCGCCGGAAATCGTTGAATTTGCACAAAAATTTGGTTATGTGGTGCTGACGATTGAAGATTTAGTGGAATATCGTTTAGCACATAATGTGTAGTTGAGAAAAGTGCGGTTAATTTGACCGCACTTTTAGTCATGGAAGTTATGATCCAATACCTGTAATTACTTTAAAGGTTTTTACCTCTTTCGGTTTCATCATAATTAAACTACCTGTATTTTTAGCAGCAAGATAACCTTCTGGACGGCAAGTAGAGGGGAGTACAAAGGCACCTACTTGTTGATCTTCATTGTATAAAATCCACCGTGTTGCATAATTAAAATCTTTTGATGAGAATTTTGTTAGATAAGAATTCCCATCAGGTGAAGTCATTCTATATTCTAAATTTTCCTGATATTGCTGCAAATTATCCATAAAGAACACAATTTCAGGATTATACATTTGATCATTAGCCAATGAATTTAGCGTGTATTTACCCTGTTTAATTTGTTCATTAAAAGCTAGCCATTCAGGAGTTGGTTTAACATGGGCTGGAATCGTTTCTCGCAAATGAATAGCTTCTGTAGGAATATTTTGAGTAAAACTTGCTCCATGTTCATAGCAATAATTCATATGACACATATATTGTAATGGCATTTCTACACTGGCTAAATTAGTCACTTTCATTTGAATTTCAAACAATGAGCTTTGAGCATTCAACGTTAATTCTGGTTCAGCAAGATAATGATTGCCAAATCCTTTGACGTATTCAACCGAGCCCCCCACGGTTAATGAGTTTTCACTGATGATTAACCAAGCTTTATCCATGGTTGCACAAGGCATTTCACCATGTAATGGGTGATCATCTTCGGGACTTGGACAACCATTACGGATTAACCCTGAATGGAACGCAAAGCAACCGTAGGTATCGATAATAGTTGTTCCCCGTTTAGGTTCGTTAAACATATTTTTCATTTTTAGATTTTTACCACAGAATTCGGCATCCCAAATGATTTGTCCATAAAATGGAAGCACGGTAACAAAGCCTTTGCTGTTTTCTAACCTGATAGCTTCAATACCTGATGGGTATTTAAATATTATCGCTTTGAACTCCGGATTTTCAAATAAAATGTATTCTTTCTCAGTGAATAATGCTTTTGTTAAATAAATGTAGCTTTTCATTTTTAGCTCCTTATTTATGTGCTTTGTATTTATCAAAGAAGTAATATCCTACATAGGCAAAGCAAAATAGTGGCACGATAAATGCGGTTTGTAATGAACCAATCGTGTCTGACACATAACCGTGAATTGCTGGTACAACTGCGGCACCAATAATAGACATAACGACAACTGCACCAGCTACCTCACGGTGTTCCTGTTCAACGGTATCTAATACTGAAGCATAAATTGTTGCCCAACAAGGACCAAATAAAACACTAGCAAAAATGGTTGCATAAACTGCGGAAAAATCATGGACAAAGGCAGTATAAGCCAAAGTAAATACACCTAATATGGAGTAAACAAATAATACGAGCTCAGATTTAAATTTTGTCATTAAGAAATTAGCAACAAATTTCCCGACGAAGAAACCGATAAAGCTATATACCATAAAATTAGATGCATCACGTTCATTCATATCACTTAAATTTAGTGCCAAACGGATAGTAAATGACCACACAGCAACTTGCATACCTACATATAAGAATTGGGCTATAATTCCTTTCTTGAATGCGGTGTTTTTAGCAAGGTATTTCAATGTATCAATAAAATGCATTTTCTGATGTTCTGTCGAATTATTGACCGATTTACATTTAGGGAAGGGAGTGATTAAGAACAATATCGTTACTGCAATTAATACGAAGATAAGATATTTATAGGGTTGCAATGTATGTTCTAAGGTCGCTAGTTTAAACGCATGTAATTGATCTGGTGTCATTGTGGCAATTTGTTCATGTAAACTGGAGCCTTCTTGGAAAATCAAATACTTACCAAGTAAAATACCTGCAATTGCTCCCACTGGATAGAATGTTTGGCTGATATTTAAACGTAATGTAGCGTGATCTTTATGACCAATCATTGAACTATAGGTATTTGCAGAGGTTTCAAGAAAACTTAACCCTATTGCAATAGAGAAAATAGCTGCGAGGAACATGGTATAAGTTGCCATATGTGAGGCCGGATAAAACATTGAACAGCCGACAATATATAAAGTTAAACCAATCAAAATCGCAATTTTATAACTGGTTTTTTTAATTACCAATGAAGCGGGAATTGCGATAAGAAAATACCCACCATAGAATGCACTTTGTACTAATGCACTGGCAAAATCGCTAAGTGTAAATACACTTTTGAACTGTGTAATCAAAATATCGTTTAAGCTTGCCGCAGCACCCCATAAAGGGAATAAACAAGATAATAGAATAAATTGAAATATCGGCGTTTTATTTAAATAGCCGTCCGGCATTTGTTGAACGTTTTTCATGTTATTTCTCCTTAAATATATTGCTTTTGAATGTGTCAAATTGTGCTTTGGTTGGGTAGGAGGATTGAGTACCTTGATCTGTCACGCTATAAGCAGAAAATAATGAAGCCATTTTCATGGATTCAACAATATCTTTCGATTTAACATAGTAATAAGCGAAACAACCAATAAAGGCGTCGCCAGCTCCACTGGTATCAACTGCATTTACTTTATAAGGATCAATATAAGTTACTTCCGAACCGTGTAGCCAAACAGAACCTTTTTCACCTAAAGTGACAATAAGATTTTTCAATCCTTTGGAAAGTAAAGTGTTTGCGGCTTTACGGATCTGTTCCATCGTTTCAACAGGTAAACCGGTTAAAATTTCTAACTCAGTTTCATTTGGCATAAAGAAATCGCATTTGCATGCATAATTAATATCAAGTGCTTTACTGGCGGGGGCTGGATTGAGAATGACAGGAATATTATTTTCATTGGCAAAATCAATGGTGTAATAAACCGTTTCTAACGGTATTTCTAATTGTAGGATAAATAACTTGCAATTTTTTAACCGCTCTTTTGCATTATCAATATCACTTGGCTTCAGATGAGCGTTTGCGCCCTTAATAATTAAAATGCGATTTTGCGATGATTTATCTACAAAAATAGGTGCAACACCACTTGATACACCCGAAACTTTTTCCACATAATCCGTATTAACACCATATTGTTGAAAATTACGGATGGTATTTTCGGCAAAAGCATCATCTCCCACTTTGGTTACCATCATTACATTAGCTCCTAATTTTGCTGCAGCAATAGCTTGATTGGCACCTTTACCACCACATCCCATTTGGAAGTTAGGGGCTTCAAGCGTTTCGCCTATTTTAGGCATATCATCAATATAAGTGATTAAATCCACCATATTTGATCCAATAACTGCAATTTCCATAGCATCTCCTTAGTTTATGATGTTAATATGGTAACAAATTTGATTTTTTTCATAGTAATATAAATAAAATGTGAAAAAAGTGACTCTGATCACAAATCTCAACTTTTCTTTGTGTATAATACAAAAAGATAGAAAACCAAACAGGAGAAAACCTAAATGAAACCAAGTGAAATAGCTCAATATATCGATCATACCTTATTAACACCGGAAAAAACTGAAAAGGATATTCTCACTCTATGTAATGAAGCCATGGAAAATCACTTTTATTCAGTATGTATAAATCCATGTCATATTCCCTTTGCTAAAAAAGTATTACAAAACTCAAATGTTAATATTTGCACAGTGATTGGTTTTCCGTTAGGGGCTAATACTACAGCGGTTAAAGTGTTTGAAACGGAAAATGCGATTGCTAATGGGGCAACAGAGGTGGATATGGTGATTAATATCGGCTGGATTAAGTCAGGAAAATGGGAGGCGGTGCGGGATGAAATCAAACAAGTTCTTAACGCTTGTAATGGGATTGTGTTGAAAGTTATTTTAGAGAATTGTCTTTTAACAAAAGAAGAAATAATCAAAGCTTGTGAAATTTGCCGAGATTTAAATGTGGCATTTGTGAAAACCTCTACAGGTTTTAGTAAAGGTGGAGCAACGATAGAAGATGTTAAACTCATGAAGCAAACAGTGGGAGATAAGATTGGGGTTAAAGCTTCGGGCGGCGTACGAGATACGCAAACCGCCGTTGCTATGATTGAAGCCGGTGCAACACGTATCGGTGCCAGTGCGGGAATTGCAATTATTAAAGGATTAACGGATAGTAATAGCCAATATTGAGTCTGGAGATAATATTGTGGATAGTAAAATCAGTAGCCGAATTCAAAAATTAGAATTTTTATTGAAGCAAATGGATAAATTGCATCTACGGGAGGCGGCAGAAATTTTGAATGTTTCTGAAATGACGATTAGGAGAGATTTAAACGCCACGGCATCTTCTATTGTTTTACTCGGGGGATACATTGTGCGAGATCCCCAGTTACAATCATCAAATCAATATTTAATTACGGAGCAACAAAATAAGAATATTGCAGAAAAAATGCAGGTGGGAAAAATCGCTGCCGCACTTGTAGAAGATAATGATGTCATTTTCTTTGATTGTGGCTCAACGATTCCCTTTGTTGCTTCACAAATTCCAAATTCTGTAAAGTTCACTGCGCTTTGCTGTTCGATTAACACTTTTATGGTTTTACAAGATAAACCAAATTGTCGTTTAATCTTGTGTGGTGGTGATTATTCAAGAGAAAATTCTTTCTTCACACCTGTTCAAAATAACACTGAAATTGATAGGATTTGCACCACAAAAGCATTTATTTCTTCTGCTGGTGTTGATATTAAACAAGGTGTAACTTGTTTCAGATTAAATGAAACTCAAATCAAGTTAAAAGCAATGGCGAAAACACAAAGTAGTATTTTAGTTTTTGATGATAGCAAAATTGGGAAAGTACGACAGTCGTATGTTGGCGAGCTGAATCAATTCGATCAAATTATTTGTAATCGACCTTTGCCACCAGAGTTTACTATGACAAGTTAGTTCTATTATTTGAAATAGTCATGGGTAAAAAGAGCGGTTAAAATTCACAAAGATTTTTAACCGCTCTTTGTTTTTTGTCTCTTTATGCTGAAACCTTATTTTTCTTGCGTTGTAAGAAATACACAAGTACGAGCAATAATGCACAGCCTAGCGATACGATAAATAGGCTACCAAAGAAGCCATTCCAGTGTAAGGATTGGATAATCCATGCGAGTGGAGCCCCTGCAAGTGCGGCACCAATATAGGCGAACAAGCTGACAAAACCGGTAGAGGAACCTGAAGCATATTTATGGGAGTTTTCGGCGGCCGCCATGGCGATTAAGAATTGTGGTCCGAAAATAAAGAATCCCATTAGGAAGAATAATCCGCTCATAACAATATAGTTATCACTCGGAATGAACCAAAGTGCTAGAGAGACAGAAATAATACCAAGCACATAAATAATGTTCATTTGAGTACGATTGCCATTGAAGAATTTATCAGAGCCCCATCCTGCAAACAATGCGCCTAAAAAACCGCCCACTTCAAAGAATGAAACGGCAGCATTGGCTTTTAATAAGTCATAGCCGTGAGTTTCTGTTAAGTAGAGATTTCCCCAGTCATTAATACCGGTACGGATGATATAGATAAAGCACCAAGAAAATGCTAATGCCCAAATAATATTATTTTTGAATACGTAGGTTTTGAGAATTTCCCAATTAGATAAACCTAATCCTTCATTTTCATGCTCTTTTTCGGCTATGTCATTGCGCCATTCACCAACGGTCGGTAAGCCCATTGAGGAAGGGCGATCACGTAATAAGAAACACATTGCAAAGCCGATAACACAGGCAATAATTCCGGGGACGATCATACCGTAACGCCATCCCCAATAAAGGGTGACCGCACCTGCCAAAATAGGAATGAGTGCTCCGCCAAGATTATGCGACGTATTCCAAATTGCCCACCATAAGCCACGTTCGTTACGAGAGTACCACGTGTTTAAAATTTTAGAACAAGGTGGCCATCCCCAGCCTTGAAAGAATGCATTAATCATCCAAAGGGTGATGAACATAAAGACGGATGAACTCATACCAAACAGGATATTTACTACACCGGTCATCATTAATCCAATACCCATAAAGTAGCGGGGATTAGAACGGTCGCTAAGTACACCGGATAAGAATTTGGATATACCGTAGGTGAGATAAAACGCTGTTCCCATAATGCCAATATCTGATTTTTGTAAACCTAAATCTGTCAACATCGCTGGCATAACAAAATTAAAACTTTTTCGTGTGAAATAGAAGACGGCATAGCCTACATAGCTTGTGATCATCAAATGCAATCGCCAATAGCGGTAGGTTTTATCTATTTCTTCTTTAGATTTTGTGACTGGTAAATCCGGTGGGACACTAAAAATACTCATAATGAGCTCCTTTTTATATTATTTTTATTACTAAAGCGTTAGTGTAGTGCAAATAGGGGAATAAAAAATAGAGATAGATCAAGTTTTAAAGAGTTAGAAAAGCGCAGTGGAAATTCTTTCACATTTTTAACCGCACTTTTATTTAACTATTCTTTCTAAATTCTTTTGGCGTCATGTCAAATTCTTTCTTAAATACCGAGTAAAAGTATTGAATGGAAGGATAGCCGCAAATCTCGGCGATTTCTTGGATGGAAATATCTGTTTGTTGTAATAAATTTTTTGCACGCGAGATTTTTTCTTCGTGAATAACTTGATGAATGGTTTTATTCATCTCATTTTTGAAACGTTGTTCGAGATTTGAACGTGAGGTTGCAAGATGATCCAACACTTGTTCTACTTTAATGCCTTGGCATGCCCGGTGACGGATATAATGCATCGCCTGCATCACGAGTGGATCGCTTAATGAACGGTAATCGGTTGAATTGCGGGCGTGTACGGTGATGGGCGGGATTAAAATCGGATGATGGGATACGCTTTGACCGTTCAGCAATCGATGTAATAATTTTGCTGCTTGATAGCCTATTTCCCTTGTCCCCTGTTCTACTGAAGAGAGCGATACGCGAGATAAATATTGGATCAATTCTTCATTATCAATACCTACGATACAAAGTTCTTCCGGTACCGCTATTTTGCTATATTCGCAGGCTTGTAATAAATGTCGCGCCCGAGCATCGGTGACGGCAATGATGCCGGTATGAAGTGGTAACGTTTTTAACCAGTCGATGAGTTTTGCTTGTTCGGTCAGCCAATTTTGTCCATTAATTTGCCCACATTCATAGAGGTGGATTGGATAGTGATTTTTTTCCATTAATGCAACAAATGCATTTTTTCGCTCTTTTGACCAATGTTTTTCACCGTCTATTTGTAATCCATAAAATGCAAAGTGAGACAGCCCTTTTTGTTGGAGATGGAAAAAGGCAAGCTCAACAAGTGCCTCGTTATTTGTGGCGACATAAGGAAAGTGCGGGTAAAAATCAAGGTGTTTATAAGATCCTCCAACTGCAATCGTGGGAATTTGGGTGTGCTTGAGCAGCTTTGCAGTTTGAGGATCATCAAAATCAGCAATAATGCCATCAATAGATAAATGATTTATGCTATCGGCATGGTAAATAAATTCATCTTCTACAAAAATATCCCACATACATTGTGAAGCTTGAATATATTGTCCAATGCCTTCTACTACCTGCCGATCGTACACTTTATTGGCATTAAAGAAGAGTGCGATTTTGTAGTATGGTTCCGCCATAGCTCATCCCTATCGTTTTATTGTGAGAAATATAGCGAAAAATAAATTTTTATAAAAGTGCGGATAGAAAAATCACATTTTTTTCTTGCTACCGGTATCAATCCATACGGCAAGTAATAAAATCGCGCCTTTAACGATGTATTGCCAGAAGGTTGGAACATCAAGCATACTCATACCGTTATCCAAAGATGCAATAATTAATGCACCAATGACAACGCCAAATACGCTACCAATACCGCCTGCTAAACTGGCGCCGCCAATGACACAAGCGGCAATAGCATCAAGTTCGGCATTTTGTCCGGCAGATGGTGAACCTGCCCCTAAACGGGCACTTAAAATTAACCCTGCGATAGCGACCAATACCCCGTTCATAGCAAAGATGATAAGTTTGGTTTTCTCTACGTTAATGCCGGATAGTTTCGCCGCCTCAATATTGCCGCCAATCGCATAAACATGGCGACCAAAAGCGGTTTTACGCGTAAGAAATAAGCCGAATATGGCAAGAATTGAAAGGATTAATACGGGAAACGGAATACCGCGATAATCATTTAACAGATAAATAGCTGCTAATAGGATAACCGCGAATAAGGCGTATTTTGAAAAATCTTTTGATAATGGCGGTACGTTAAGTTGAAGTTGTTGGCGATTTCTGCGTTGGTAATGTCCCCAAAGAACAAAACCGATAACCGCTATTCCCCCAAGGATGAATCCGGTGATATCGGAAAGATAACCTTGCCCAATGATCGTCATGGAACCGCTAATCGGTGATACGGTTGTGCCATTGGTTAGCCCGATTAAAATGCCTCGGAAAGCAAGATAACCCGCGAGGGTAACGATAAATGAGGGAACTTTACGATAGGCAACCCACCAGCCATTCCAAATACCGAACACTAAACCTAAGGCGAGCGTTGCGATGATTGTGATAGGGAGTGGCAATCCCCACCATACATCCGCAATAGCGGCAAACCCGCCTAATAACCCCATTAAAGAACCGACGGATAAATCAATTTCGGCAGAAATAATGACAAATACCATTCCAATGGCAAGAATACCGGTTATGGAAGTTTGACGTAATAGGTTAGAAATGTTGCGTGCGCTTAAATAAGCGCCATCCGTCGCAAAGCTAAAAAATACCATAATGACCGCAATGGCAATGAGCATAATATAAACCTGTAAATTTGCGGATTTTAACTTAAACATAAAATCACTCCTTAAGTGCGGTTTCCATGACTTGTTCTTGGGTAAGCCCGTTATTAACTAGGCTAGCCTTGAGTTTACCTTGGTGCATGACTAGGATTCGATCACTAATACCCAGTACTTCCGGTAATTCTGAGGAAATCACGATAATTGCCATTCCCTCTTTGGCTAATTGGTTGATTAACTTGTAGATCTCGTATTTTGCGCCAACATCAATGCCCCTTGTCGGTTCATCTAAAATAAGGATTTTAGGGGTTAGCAATAAGCATTTCGCCAAGATTGCTTTTTGTTGATTGCCACCACTTAGGCGCCCAATAGGAAGTTCAGGGGATGAGGTTTTTACTTTTAATTGTTTAATTGCAGAATTAATAACTTGTTGTTCTTTTGCTTCATTGATGACTGTTCTGCCAAAGCAATATTGTTCTAATGAAGAAAGCGTAATATTTTTGCCCACTCCCATAATAGAAACAATGCCGTGTTTTTTACGATCCTCCGGTACCATCATAATTTTATGTTTAATAGCCTGTGCGCAATTTTTGATATGTACTTGTTTTTGATCGATAAAAATATTTCCTTCGTATTTACCTTGATAAGAACCAAACAGGCATTGCACCATTTCGGTTCGACCGGAACCGACAAGTCCGGCAATACCGAGAATTTCACCGGCGTGAAGATTAAAACTTACATTATCTACGCGTTTGATCTGTGTATTGATGGGATGCCAAGCAGAAAGATTTTCAACACGCAGAATTTCATCTTTAATGTCATGAGGTTCATGAGGGTAAAGGGAGGTGATTTCTCGTCCAACCATCATGGTGATAATGTCATCTTCGCTCATTGTGTCGGCATTTTTTGTGCCAATATGTTCACCGTCCCGAATGACACAAATTTTGTCGGAAATTTCTTTCACTTCATTTAATTTATGGGAAATATAGATGCAGGCAATGTTATGCGCTTTTAAATCTTTAACGAGCGTTAATAGAATAGCGGTTTCTTTTTCGGTTAATGAGGCGGTAGGTTCATCAAGAATTAATAATCTCACCTGCTTATTTAATGCCTTTGCAATTTCAACCAACTGTTGCTGACCAAGCCCTAATTCCCCCACACGGGTATTAGGATCAATATCTAATTGAACCTGTTGCAGTAATGTTTTACAACGGAGATACATTTCATTATCTGCGGTGATACATTTATGTGTCACTTCGTTACCCAAGAAGATATTTTCTAACACTGACATATTCTTAACCAGAGTGAGTTCCTGATGGATAATGGAAATGCCTTTTTCCTCAGTCTCCTTAATATTTTTGGCTTTTAATTCACTTTCTGAAAAATAAATATTGCCACTGTAATCGCCATAAGGATAAATACCGCAAAGCACTTTCATTAGTGTGGATTTCCCTGAACCATTTTCACCACATAAGGACAGGATTTCCCCGGCTTCAAGCTCAATGGAAATATTGCGAAGTGCGGTCACATCACCAAATTTTTTTGTGATGTTTCTCATTTCTAACAATGCCATAGCTATACTCCCTAAAATGGAGGGGAAGACTATTCCCCTTTAAGCTTATTGATAAATGCTTTCTTTTGTGTGGAAACCGTCTTGAATGATGGTTTCATCAAGGTTGGATTTATCAACGGCAATCGGGTCAAGTAAATAGGCAGGGACATTTTTTAGCCCATTATTCAGTTCTGCATTAGATTCAACTTTTTCGTTTTTACCTAGCTGTACTGCGATTTGAGCTGCTTTATCTGCGAGTTTTGTAATAGGTTTATAAACGGTCATGGTTTGTGATCCGCTGACGATGCGTTTAATTGCGGCTAAATCCGCATCTTGACCTGAAATAGCGACTTTACCCGATAATCCTTGCGCGCTTAATGCTTGAATCGCCCCGCCGGCAGTCGCATCATTTGACGCGACAACCGCATCAATATTATTTTTATTGGCAGTGAGTGCATTTTCCATAATTTGCAATGCTTTTTCAGCGAGCCAAGAATCGACCCATTGATCGCCAACCACTTTAATTTTTCCTGTTTTAATTAAAGGGTCTAAGACTTTCATTTGCCCTTTTCTAAACAATTTTGCATTGTTATCGACCGGTGAACCGCCCATTAAGAAATAATTACCTTCCGGTTTTACCGCAACAACGCTTTTCGCCTGTAATTCCCCGACTTTTTCATTATCAAAAGAAACATAAAAATCCAATTCGGCATTATTAATTAAACGGTCATAAGCCAATACTTTAATTCCCTCTTTTTTCGCTTCGGCAATGACATTGCTCAATACTTCACCGTTGTGCGGAATAATCACTAAAACATCAATATCTTTATTGATCATATTTTCAATTTGAGAAATTTGTGCCGAATCATCACCGTTCGCAGATTGTACGAAAACTTTTGCGCCCATAGACTCAGCTTTTTTGACGAAAATATCGCGATCTTTTTGCCATCTTTCTAAACGCAAGTCATCAATAGATAAGCCGATTTTAAGATCTTTGGAATAGGCAGAACTACTCAATACCGTTAATGCTGTTGCAAGGGTGAGTAAAGCTGATTTAATTTTCATACTGATACCTCAATAGTTAATTGAATAGAAGGTAGAGCGGTTGCTCCGATGGTTAGTTTTCTTCTTTTAACCCTCTCTTTCAATTATAAAATCTTTCACTATTATTACGTTTTTTCACAATTGTGATCTATGCCACAATTGCAAATTATCGCCATTGGAAAACAAAATAACGTAATTGATGAATAAGGTGTTTTTCATAAAAATACAGGAAATTTCATCATTCAAAGAGGAAAATCCTATGGCAAACTACTTCGATAAAATTGAAAAAGTCACCTTTGAAGGCGTACAATCAACCAACCCTTTTGCTTTTAAACACTATGACGCGAATCAGGTCATTTTAGGTAAAACTATGGCGGAACATTTGCGTTTAGCCGTATGTTATTGGCATACCTTTTGTTGGAATGGAAATGATATGTTTGGGCTGGGTTCTCTTGACCGAAGTTGGCAAAAAAATGCTGATGCACTTGCCGGGGCGGAACAAAAAGCAGAGATTGCCTTTGAGTTTTTCAGTAAATTGGGCGTACCTTATTATTGTTTTCATGATGTGGATGTCGCACCGGAAGGCAATTCTGCAAAAGAATATTTACAAAATTTCCATCATGTCGTGGATATTTTAGAACGCAAACAAGCGGAAAGCGGTGTAAAACTGCTATGGGGAACAGCAAATTGTTTTACCAATCCGCGTTATATGTCCGGCGCCTCGACCAATCCGAATCCCGAAGTCTTTGCCTGGGCGGCGATGCAGGTATTCAATGCAATGAATGCCACAAAACGCTTAGGAGGGGAAAACTATGTATTGTGGGGCGGGCGTGAAGGCTATGAAACCTTGCTTAACACGGATCTTAAACGTGAGCGTGAACAACTCGGTCGTTTTATGCAAATGGTGGTGGAACATAAGTATAAAATCGGTTTCAACGGTACGTTATTAATTGAGCCGAAACCGCAAGAACCAACAAAACATCAATATGATTATGATGTGGCAACCGTCTATGGTTTCTTAAAACAATTTGGATTGGAAAAAGAAATTAAGGTAAACATTGAAGCCAATCATGCGACCCTTGCCGGACACAGTTTTCAGCACGAAGTCGCAACCGCCTGCTCATTAGATATTTTCGGTTCTATTGATGCCAACCGTGGTGATCCGCAACTTGGTTGGGATACGGATCAATTTCCGAATAGCGTAGAGGAAAACACTTTAGTGATGTATGAAATTTTGAAACATGGCGGATTTACTACGGGTGGCTTTAATTTTGATGCAAAAATTCGTCGCCAAAGTACCGATCCCTATGATTTATTTCATGGTCATATTGGGGCGATTGATGTGTTAGCATTATCTTTAAAACGTGCAGCAAAAATGATCGAAGAAGAAACGCTACACAAAATTGTTGAAGCGCGCTATGCCGGTTGGAACGGTGAACTCGGTCAACAAATTTTGCAAGGTCAGCTTTCTTTGGAACAACTTGCCCAACTTGTGCAAGAAAAAGGATTTGATCCAAAACCGATATCCGGTCAGCAAGAATATTTAGAAAATATTGTGAATCAAGTCATTTATCGTTAAGGTTTAGTTCAAAAGTGCGGTCATTTTTCACCGCACTTTTTAGTGTTGGAGGCAGTATGTATATCGGCATTGATTGTGGTACGCAGGGCACGAAAGCGATTGTTGTAGATTCTGTACAGAAAAAAGTGATCGGAGTGGGGTATGCCGCACATGATTTGATTGAACAATCGAACGGGCGACGTGAACAGCATCCTAATTGGTGGCTTGACGCATTCAACCAAGCATTAAGCATGGCGTTAAAACAGGCGCAAACTTCACCGCACTTTTCGCCACGTTTGGTGAAAGGCATCGGGATTTCCGGTCAGCAACACGGTTTAGTTTTGTTGGATGAGGACGATCAACCTTTATACAACGCAAAACTTTGGTGTGATACGGAAACGGCAGATGAAAATGCCGCGTTGATTGAGCGTCTTGGAGGCGAAGAGAAAGCATTTCATCAACTCGGTATTATGTGCCAAACAGGCTATACTGCCTCTAAATTGTGTTGGTTTCGCCAGCATTATCCGGCGCTTTTTGGACGAATCCGAAAAATTATGTTACCTCACGATTATCTTAATTATTGGCTTACCGGGAATTTTGGTACGGAGTTTGGTGATGCTTCCGGTACCGGCTATTTTGATGTTGTGAAACGGCAATGGAATCCAACCGTATTTTCACAAATTGCACCGGAATTAAATATGGAGGAGGTATTGCCAACCTTGCTTTCTGCGGAAACAAAACTTGGTATGATAAAACCTGACATTGCGGCTCAATTCGGTTTTAACGAATATGTCGTGGTTTCTACTGGCGGTGGCGATAATATGATGGGCGCAATAGGCACAGGAAATATCCGTGAGGGCATTGCCACGATGAGTATTGGTACATCCGGCACCCTCTATGCTTACACACATAAACCGTTGCAGGATTTACCTCCGATGATTGCTAATTTTTGTTCGAGTAATAATGGTTGGTTGCCGCTCATTTGTGTGATGAATATGACTTCATCAAATAAACAGGTGATGAATTTGCTTAATATTGATGTAGCGGAATTTAATCATCTTGCACAACAAGCACCGATTGGATCGGAAGGGGTGATGATTTTGCCATTTTTCAATGGCGAGCGTGTCCCGCCTTTACCGAATGAAAAAGCCCGTATTTTAGGTTTAGATTCAAGTAATTTCACCCAAGCCAATCTTTGCCGTGCCATGATGGAAAGTGCAACTTTTACCTTGCGTTACGGGTTGGATCTTTTCCGACAAGCAGGTTTGGCAACGTCACAAATTCGGTTGATTGGCGGAGGTGCGAAAAGTGTACTTTGGCGACAAATAATAGCCGATGTGATGAACACAGAAGTCGTGTGTTTGTTGGAAGACGAAGCGGCAGCGCTTGGAGGGGCAATTCAAGCCATGTGGACAAATGGCGAAGGCGAGTTAGACATGTTGTGTGAGGCATTTGTGCATTTAGATCCGGATTCAAGATGTTTCCCGCATCAAGAAAATGTTGAATCCTATGAAGGGATTTATCAACGTTATCTTGCTTATCTTCACTCTCTCCATTAGAGCAAAAGGTGGGTTACCCCACCTTTTACTTTCAAGCTATTCATTTGCCAAATTGACCGCACCTTCATAGCCCAGTTGCCGCCAAGCCTCATACACGGTGACGGCAACAGCATTGGATAAGTTCATACTACGGCTATTGGCGGTCATCGGAATACGGATTTTTTGTTCCATTGGCAGGGTATCTAAAATTGCCATCGGAATACCACGGGTTTCGGGACCGAACATTAAGTAATCTCCCTGTTCAAATTTCACTTGGCTGTGAGCCGGAGATCCTTTGGTGGTGAGGGCAAACAATCGTTTTGGTTTTTCGCTTTCCAAAAATGCCTCAAAAGTTTTATGGCGTTTAATATTGGTAAATTCGTGATAGTCCAACCCCGAACGGCGCAGGCGTTTATCATCCCAAGTGAATCCGAGCGGTTCGATTAAATGCAGGCGAAATCCGGTGTTGGCACAAAGGCGGATGATATTGCCGGTGTTTTGGGGGATTTCCGGCTCGTATAAAACAATGTCTAACATAAATTTTCTCAATTTTGATATAAACGATAACTCACCATTCCGGTGGTTTTTTCTTTTAATAATGTCCAATTTTCAGGCGTGTTGAGGTGGTTTTCTTTTTCCGTTTCCACATAAATGAGGGCGTTCGGCTGCAGCCAGTTATTTTCAGCAAGCAATCGGATCACTTGCTCTGCCAAGCCAAAATGGAAAGGCGGATCGAGAAAAACCACATCAAAGTGCGGTTGATTTGGCACTTGTTTTAAAAAATCCAAACAACTTTGATTCAGTACCTGAGCTTGTTCCTCCGTACATTTCAAGGTCTGCAGGTTTTTTTTCAGTTGATGGGCAACGGTTTTGTCTTTTTCTAAAAAGGTCACTTTTTCGGCTTGACGGGAAAGCGCCTCAATCCCCAACGAACCGCTACCGGCAAAACCGTCTAAACATTTTGCATTGTGAATGTAGGGCATTAACCAATTGAATAAGGTTTCTTTTACACGGTCGCCGGTGGGGCGTAATCCCTCTGCATTTAACACAGGTAATTTCCGTCCACGCCAAACTCCGGCGATAATACGAACTTCGCCTTTTGGCGATTGTCCTTGCGATTTTTTCATAAAGAAGCGGATTTTTAGTGAAAATTGTGCTTAGTTTAGACGATTTTTTGCTAGAATGAACCACATTTTTATCGGATAGCAGTTAAGAGAACAATTTATGGCAGAAGAAAAGAAAAAAGGCGGATTTTGGGCATCATTATTTGGGCGTAATAAAAAACAAGAAAGCACGCAAATTGACCCCATCATTGAAGAAGAAAAAATCGAGGAAACGGCTGTTGAAAGTGAAATTATCGAACCTTCTGTTGAAAGTGAAATTATCGAACCTTCTGTTGAAAAGGTGAAAGAACCGTTAGATGAGGCAGAAAGTGCGGTCAATTTTGACCCTGTTTTAACTGAAGAGGCTCAAAAAGATGAGGTGGAACAAGAAGAAATAGAAGAAAAAAACTCGGAAATTTCAACCGCACTTAATTTGCCTGATACGATCATTGAGCCAGAAAATGTGGAAGAAAATCGCAGCGTTGCAGGGGCAGAGATTGATGCCGATATTGTCGAAGAAGTTAAACAAGAATTTCATCCTGAACTACAAGCGGAAGTGCAAACTGAAATCCGTGAAAAACCAAGCGAAGGCGGTTTTTTTAGCCGTTTAGTGAAAGGGCTACTCAAAACTAAACAGAATATCGGAGCCGGTTTCCGCAGTTTTTTCTTAGGTAAAAAAATTGATGATGAATTGTTTGAGGAGTTGGAGGAGCAGCTTCTCATGGCGGATATTGGCGTGCCGACCACCACGAAAATCATTAAAAACCTCACCGAACACGCAAGCCGTAAGCAATTGCAAGATGCCGAATTGTTGTATCAACAGTTAAAAGTAGAAATGGCAGCAATTCTTGAACCGGTGGCTCAACCTTTAGTCATTGATAGCACGAAAAAACCTTATGTGATTTTAATGGTCGGGGTGAACGGTGTGGGGAAAACCACCACGATTGGTAAACTCGCGCGTAAATTCCAAGAGGAAGGAAAATCCGTGATGTTGGCGGCAGGTGATACCTTCCGTGCGGCGGCGGTGGAACAGTTGCAGGTATGGGGAGAGCGAAATAATATTCCGGTGGTGGCACAAAGTACGGGCGCGGATTCCGCTTCCGTTATCTTTGATGCGATGCAATCTGCTGCGGCACGCAACATTGATATTCTGATTGCCGATACGGCAGGACGCCTACAAAATAAAAATAATTTGATGGACGAGCTGAAAAAAATCGTTCGGGTAATGAAAAAATATGATGAAAGCGCACCACATGAAATTATGCTCACGTTGGATGCGGGAACCGGTCAAAATGCGATTAGCCAAGCGAAATTGTTTAATGAAGCTGTTGGGTTAACCGGTATTTCTCTCACAAAATTAGATGGTACGGCAAAAGGTGGGGTGATTTTTGCTATTGCGGATCAGTTTAATTTACCGATTCGTTATATTGGTGTGGGTGAGAAAATTGAAGATTTACGTGAGTTTAACGCAACAGAATTCATCGATGCGTTGTTCGTATATGAAAATGAAGAATAAGGAAAAACTGTGATTAAGTTCTCGAATGTTTCAAAAGCCTACCACGGCGCAACCCAACCAGCATTGCAAGGACTGAATTTTCATTTACCGGTAGGCAGTATGACCTATCTGGTGGGGCATTCAGGCGCAGGGAAAAGTACCTTGCTTAAGCTGATTATGGGTATGGAAAAAGCCAATGCGGGACAAATTTGGTTTAACGGGCACGACATCACTCGTCTGTCAAAATATGAAATTCCTTTTTTGCGTCGCCAAATCGGTATGGTTCATCAAGATTATCGTTTATTGACGGATCGCAGTGTGGTAGAAAATGTCGCATTACCGCTTATCATTGCCGGCATGCACCCGAAAGATGCGCATTCACGTGCTATGGCGTCTCTTGATCGCGTAGGGCTGCGTAATAAAGCGCATTATTTGCCGCCACAAATTTCCGGTGGGGAACAACAACGGGTTGATATTGCCCGTGCGATTGTGCATAAGCCGCAACTTTTATTGGCGGATGAACCAACGGGAAATCTCGATGATGAGCTATCATTAGGCATTTTTAATCTTTTTGAAGAATTTAATCGTTTAGGCATGACGGTGTTAATTGCTACCCACGATATTAATTTAATCCAACAAAAACCAAAACCTTGTTTGGTGCTTGAACAAGGCTATTTACGTTATTAAGGAAAAACCATGAGCCGATCAACTGATGCTTCTTTTTTTGTGCAAACGGCTTACACCTTACGCGCGGTGTGGGCGGATTTGTGGCAACGCAAATTCGGTACCTTGCTCACTATTTTAGTGATTGCCGTTTCGCTCACTATTCCTACTGTCAGCTATTTAATGTGGAAAAATTTACATTTAGCTACTACGCAATTTTATCCTGAAAGCGAACTCACCATTTATTTACACAAAAATTTAAGTGAAGAAGATGCCAATTTAGTGGTGGAAAAAATTCGCCAACAAGAAGGGATTGATTCCCTGAATTATGTTTCTCGTCAAGAAAGCCTGAAGGAATTTAAAAGTTGGTCGGGCTTTGGTGAAGAGCTGGAAATTCTTGATGACAATCCGTTACCGGCAGTGGTGATGGTGAAACCGTCGAAAGCTTTTGAAACCTCCGAAAAACGTGAAACATTACGCACAAATCTCGATAAAATCAAAGGGGTACAAGAGGTTCGTTTAGATAATGATTGGATGGAAAAATTGACCGCACTTTCATGGTTGGTGGCACATGTGGCGATTTTCTGTACGGTATTGATGACCGTTGCAGTATTTTTAGTGATTGGCAACAGTATTCGCTCCGACGTATATAGCAGTCGAGCCAGCATTGACGTAATGAAATTGCTGGGCGCTACGGATAATTTTATCCTTCGTCCTTACCTTTACACCGGAATGATTTATGCAGTGCTGGGTGGTTTTGTCGCCGCTGTTTTTAGTAGTTTTATCATCGGTTACTTTACCTCTGCGGTGAAGTATGTGACGGATATTTTCGCCGTGCAGTTTGCTCTAAACGGTTTAGCTGTCGGAGAATTAATTTTTCTCTTGGCAAGTTGTTTAATCATGGGCTATATCGGTGCGTGGATTGCCGCCAAAAGACATATTACATTGATTGATAACCGGGTTTAAGGTGTGAATTTTGAAAAGTGCGGTTGTATTCCATCGTGTTTTGATATTGAAACAAGGTGAAAAATAACCGCACTTTTGCATTAATGGGATAGCATTTTTTTCCATTCTATTACTGTACTTTCAAAGGAATCCGATGAAAATAATGCACTACCGGATACAACCCAATTGATCTCATATTTTTTCAAATATAAAGCCAATTCCAATGTCATTGCGCCATCAACAGATACCAATTTTTCCTGTCGTGAATCATTAAGATGAGTAAATAATTGGATCAAGAGAGCGGCTATTTTATCAAGATTAGCTTTTTCTCCAGTTCTTGGATCCAGTGTTAAAATTTGAATTAAATCAGCGTTTGGTAAATGGGGATAAAGTGATTCTAAAGGCGTGTTAGGGCAAATAGCTAAGCCGCACAATATCGTTTTTTGCATTTTTAACCATCGCAAAGTCTCTTCAAGATCAATGGTATTTTCAATTTGCAGGGTAATGATATCCGCACCAGCTGTGACACATTTTTGGGCAATGCTAAACTGATCTTTTACCATTAAATGCACATCTTTTATAAATGTTTTAGGAAATTGTTGTATTGCCATGCTCCCTACTGTGAAAAAAGGAGAGAATTGACCGTCGGCAATATCAAAATGCAAGAGTTTCAGTTGATTTTGACTTAATACGTTAAGATTTTTTGAAAATTCAAGCCAATCGGATGCTAATATTCCAACGCTGATTGGCTGTAATTTTAACGCTGAAATTAACCGCTCTTTTTCTGTGGTCATGATTTTATTTCCTCAGGAAAGAGCCATTCAAAGATTTTTTTGCTTCGATGCGTTGTCATTAAAGATTCAAGTTCTTTTACACAGCGTTGGTAGTGGACCGTTTTTCTGTGTTCCTCCAATGCTTGTTCATCTTCATAAACTTCATAAGCATAGAAACGGGTTCTAATGTCCGGATCACGTAAAACATCAAAGCGTAGGTTACCTTTTTCTTGGCGTGTTCCGATGTGGTTGCGTTTAAATACATCAAGAAATTCTTGTTCTTTACCTTCTTTAATATTAATTTCAACGAGCATAGCAAACATAATTTCTCCTTAGTTTTAATATGGAATAACATTCCTCCTGTATAGCAAGGAGGAATGTTGATTGGTTAACGGTGATTGTTTTTTTCGTGTAGATATAATTGGTATGCCTGTTCAGCATTTTCTCCACGATGGACAATTGCATTAACGGCTTTTAACATAGCGATTGGTGCGTCAGATTGGAAAATATTACGCCCCATATCTACACCAGATGCACCTTGATCAATTGCTTTATAACACATTTCTAAGGCCTCATGTTCCGGGAGTTTTTTTCCGCCGGCAATGACAATCGGCACCGGACAACCGGCTGTAATGCGTTCAAAACCTTTATCAACATAATAGGTTTTAATAATATGTGCACCCATTTCTGCAGCAATACGGGTTGAGAGGGAGAAATAACGTTGATCACGTGCCATATCTTTACCTACGCCGGTTACTGCCATAATAGGCATTCCATAACGAGTGCCCTGATCTACAAGTTGGATAATATTTTTAATAGACTGATGTTCATATTGAGAACCGATATAAACTTGTGCCGCCATAGCGGAAACATTTAATCGAAGGGCATCTTCAATGGATACTGCAACGGCTTCGTTGGAGAGTTCCGTTAAAATTGAATTTGCACCTGATGCACGCAAAGCAATTGGTTTACGTACGCTAGGGGGAACAATACTGCGTAAAATACCCCGTGTACACATTAGAACATCGGTATATTCAAATAACGGTGCAATGCTTAAATCAATGCGTTCAAGCCCGGTTGTTGGCCCTTGGAAATAGCCGTGGTCAAAAGCCAACATAATTGTTTTGCCGGTTTGAGGATTAAAAATATTCGCTAAACGGGATTGCATCCCCCAATCTAGCGCACCCGATCCTTTTAAGTAGAAAGCTTGGTGAGTTTGTGGGGTATCCAACCCAAAATCTTTGCCATCTCGGATATCATCTAAATCTGCCATTGTTATACTCCTTAGTTAGAAATTGTACTGATCAATATTGTCTTTAGTGAAAACGACACGTTGTGGTAATAGCACAATGCCGTTACCTTTCGCTTCATATTCGTAACCTTGAACTTTGTTTGGTGATACTTCAATTGTGCCAATACTTTCAACTTCTACTTTATCACCGACATTAAGCGGCTTGCCTTTCAGCAAATCATTTGCTACGGCAATGGAAATTTTGCCTTGTTGTACGACATCCCAAAGACCAAACTGTTTAACCGTGCCTCGTTTTACATAAGGTCGCATCACGTTAGGGGTACTAAAACCAACGATAGCAACATGATTTACTTTGAGGTTTTCAGCAGCTTGTGCGGTGGCCGGTAATGCATTGGCATCCGGTGCAATAATGGCATCTAAGTCCGGATAAGCTTTTAAAATACCCTCTGCGGTTTGAAGTGATTTAATCGCATCGTTGTAACCAAATTGAGTGGTGACAATTTCCCATTTCGGATGATTTTTAGCGATTTTTACTTTTGCTTCTTTTACCCATTGATTCTGATCAGTGACCGTTGGACTGGAATAAAAGAAGGCAACTTTAGCGTTAGGTTTGGTTATTTGGCTTGATGCCATCTCAACAAGCATAGAACCTAATTGTTCCGGTGTTCCTTGGTTAATGTAGTGGCTACGGCATTCCGGTTTAGTGTCTGAATCCCAAGTTAATACTTTTACACCTCGTTTCATCGCTCGTTGTAATGTAGAGCATAAGCCATCAGGTGAAACCGCCGAAACTACAATGGCTTTATAGCCTTGATTGACGAAGTTATTAATTAATTGTACTTGATTGGAAACACTCGGTTCCGTAGGACCGTCATAGGTAACATCCACCCCAAGGTTTTTTCCCATTTCAGTTGCACCTTGCCCACCGCTAGTGAAGAAGCCGACACCGACTAATTTGGGGATAAAGGCGATGCGATCAGCTGCTTGTGCGGCAGTCGTCACAGATAAACCGAGCAATATGGAAAGTGCGGTCATTTTCATACGAGTTTTCATAACAAGTTCTCCTCTTAAGGTTGAGTGTTTAACGACTAATCTACGACTGCTTGATGTTTAGCCTTTCGGCGTAGCCATTGCATTATTGCACCGTAGTGCAAGCTAACGGATTTGCCGATTAATACGATAATCAGTAAGGCACCGGATAAGGCGCTTGAAATCTCATTTGGAATACCGATCATTTGTAAACCTTGTTGTAAATAACCGATTAATAGGGCAGCGATAGCGGTACCGATAATTGAGCCTGAGCCACCATAAATATTGGCACCACCCAATACAACGGCGGTCAGCACCGGCATTAATAATGAGCTGCCTAAATCTGAACGGGCGGAACCAAAATAGGACACTAATAGCACTGCGACAAAAGCGGCAACAAGTCCGATAAATGCGTAAATGAGAAAAAGTGTTTTTTGAATCGGAACTGCACTGTAACGAGAAGTTCGTTCACTCTGACCAATTAGAAAAATGCTTCTTCCAATTTTGGTTTTGTGCATAAGTAGCCAGAAAACAAACGTCATTAATATGAAGTAAAGAATAGGAGTGGGAATACCTAATAAGGTTTGATTGGCAAATTCTAACAGTGATTCAGGGAATCCACCTATACCTTCATAACCGGTTGCCCCAGCGAAACCGGATAGGAGCAATGCGCCACCACCAAAAAGATACATGGTGCCTAGCGTGATCACCAAGGGATTAACTTTTGTATAAAGAATAAGCCCGGCATTAATGACCCCACACAGTAGCCCCACAACAAAGGTTGCCGAGATAGCAAGGCTAAGCGGAATATCCAATTTAAATAACACGCCTAATGTTATGGCGCATAAGCCAACCGTTGAACCGAAAGAAATGTCCATGCCCCCACTGATAATAATCATTGTTAACGGAAGTGCCAGCATTCCAATATAGATGAAATCACTTGTACTATATAAGAGTACGTTGAGATCAAGCATTAAGGGATTGAATAGACCGAATCCCAGAATTTCAAGTATTAATAGCAGTAGCAATGTCAATTCCCAAGCATGTTTTTTTATCGTTAACATCATCTTTCTCCTTTAATGACCGCACTTTGATAAACAAATGAGGCTAGTTGTCTTTTAAAAATCGTGCATAGCGTTGTAATTTGAGATTGTGAGCAATCATGACTCGGATTCGACCGTCAAAGACCAAGACGGCTAAAAGCACGATACCCGCAACGAAGTTATTCCAGTAAGCCGGTACTTTAAGAAGAACCAATATAGAATCAATTTGAATGAGGAAATAGGCGCCAAGCACCGCACCGATTAAGTTACCGGCACCACCTAACAAACTAATTCCGCCCAATACGCAAGCGGCTATCGCTTTCATCTCTAGCCCATTTCCGGTTGAGTTTGGCACGAATCCGATTTGAGACGTGAACACAATACCGGCGATGGCAGCCATTAAGCCATTTATCGCAAAGGCAATAATTCTGACCCGATTAATCGGTACACCAAGTTGCATTGCACCTTGTAAATTGTCTCCCACAGCATAAAAATACCGTCCGGTTGAGCATTTTGTTAAGAAATAGTAAGTGGCTAGAATGATGAGAATTAATATCCAGCCAATAACGGAGATATTTAGAAAAATCGGGGCCGATAAGGTTTTTAGGTCTTGCGGTAAACCTTCAATCCATTTCCCACCTGTGATCAATAACATCATTCCTTTATATAAACCTAATGTTCCTAAGGTTGCCACAATAGCAGGGATTCGTAAGAGCGTAACTAATACGCCATTCAGTAATCCGGCGGTTAAACCGCAAAGTAAAGTGAGGGTAAAGGCACTTGCAAGTCCGAATCCGGCATTGAGCAGACTCCCGACAATAACTGCACTTAATCCCATTGTGGAACCGACTGATACATCAATATTTCGCGTTAAAATGACAAAAGTTGCGCCAATTGCCAGTAAAATCACGATTTGAGCCGAATTAAAAATCATCGTGAGTGTTTGCAAATGAAATCCGGCACCAATAAACCCTAATAGGGCAAACAACAAGCCGATAGCAATTAAGATGGTCAATTCGCGATTATCTTGAATGAGTTTCCACATATTTTTCTCCTTAATGCCCATTGCTACCAAATGCCATTTGCATAATGTTGTTAGTGTTAATTTGTTCTCCGCATAATGATTCGCTGATTTGTCCGTCATGCATAACCAATACGCGATCAGACATTTGTTCTATTTCCTCTAAATCTGAGGAAATAAATAAAACGGCAACATTTTGTTTTGCAATATTTTTGATTAATTGATAAATATCCGCTCTAGCGCCAATATCTACCCCACGTGTTGGTTCATCAACAATCAATAATGAAGGATTCGCCTCTAAACATTTTGCGATAAGTACTTTTTGTTGGTTTCCACCGGAAAGTGTCTTGACTGCTTGCTGTTCATCTGAAAATTTAATTCCGATTGCTCGATGGTAACGTTCTAAGATCGCACTTTCTTTTGAGGTGTTTAGCCAAAACCCTGTATCGTTGTAGGTTAGTGCACATACATTCCAAGTGAGTGATGAATCAAGGTATAAGCCCGAGGCTTGACGATCTTCGGGAAGATATACAATCCCTTTATGGAGCCGTTCTTTGATAGAGAGAGGATTGATTTCTTGATTTTCAAACAGAATTTGACCGCACTTTGATTGACGTAAACCATATAAGGTTTCTGCTAATTCCGTTCTTCCTGCACCTACTACACCGGCAAGACCTAGAATTTCACCGGGATAAATATCAAAGGAAATGTTTTTAAACCCTTCTCCGGTCAAATGATGAACTTGTAGAAGTGGGCGATCTGTTGTTTTTACTCGTTGGTGCCCCGGAAGCTCAAGCCATAATTTTTGAGCTTCGCTAAGTGGTGAGTTTTTGGCCTTTGGTGTAATTGCTTTGATCACGTCATCTTTATTGATTTCATCAATCTTTCCATTAAGTGCAATATAGCCGTCACGCATAACACTGATTCTATGCGATATTTGCCAGACTTCCGGTAACTTGTGGGAAATAAAGACGATACCCACGCCTTTTGTTAGTAAGGAATTAATTTTTTTAAATAAATTATCGGTTTCAATTGGCGTGAGGGACGCGGTTGGCTCATCCAAAATAAGAATAGAGGCATCGCGCATAAGCCCTCGCATAATTTCCACTAATTGTTGATCGGCAACTTCAAGAGAACCTGCTTGCATATCAAGTTTGAGGTGTGAGTTTAGTTCTTGTAAAAGTGCGGTCAGTTTTTCAGTTGTTTTTGCATCCCGGGATAAACCAAATAAAATGTTTTCCTTCACCGTTAAATTAGGAAATAAAAGAGGTTCTTGGGGAACTAAATAAATACCTAGTTGATGCGCTTTATGAGGGGAAAGTCGGTTTTGTTGCGAACCATGAATAATGAGCTCACCGCAGTCCTGTGGGTGAATGCCGGCGATAATTTTCATTAATGTCGATTTTCCTGCGCCATTCCCTCCTAATAACGCATGAACTTCACCTTCAAAAAGGGAAAAATTAATCTCTTTCAAGACTTCAACACCGGAAAATGATTTGCCAATGTTATGCGCTGAAAGAAGACATTTTTGAGTTTTATCACACATAATCTCACCATGCTGAATTAACAAATGTAATTTAAATTAATCATTTGTTCACAACTTTATCTGAAAAGATGAGAAAAAACAGTGATCAATCTCACATAATTGAATATTTTTTGATCTTTTGTGGTTTGTATTTAAGAAATGTGAGCTTGTTCACGTTTTTGTAAAAATTAAGAAAAGAACAATTGATAAAGTTTTTAAACAAATGAATAATATCAGACAAAGAAGGAATGAAATATGAATGAACGAATAGACGATAACGGTGAATTTTCCCAAAACATGACGGAAGAAGAGCTGCTTGCCAGAATGGCGTGGTTTTATTATCACGATAATTTAACGCAGAGTGAGATTGGGGAAAAATTAAAGCTACCTCGCTTAAAAGTTTCCCGATTATTAGAAAAAGCCCGGCAATTAGGAATCATTAAGGTACAGATTAACTCTCGTTTTACAGGTTGTTTTGAGATAGAAGAAGCCTTACAACAACATTTTCAATTAAAGTATATTCGTATTTTACCGGCATTAGAACAGCATGAAATTAATGAGCGTTTAGGCGTTGGAGCCGCTCAGATGTTGATGTCATTAATGAAACCAAATCAAGTTTTAGCGATTGGTTTCGGCGATACGATTATGAAGACATTAAAGTACGCAAGCGAGTTTATTACCCACAATAACATTAAATTGATCACCTTATCAGGTGGGGTGGGACCTTATATGAAAGGGATCGGGCAATTGGACGGCTCCTGTTCTGTAAGCATTATTCCTGCTCCTTTACGTGCATCTTCCATTGAGGCGGCAAGGTTATTTAAACGTGAAGCCTGTGTTCGTGACATGATGCTTGCCGCGTGCAGTGCCAATACAGCAATTGTTGGTATAGGAGCAACGCGCCAAAAGGGGCAAGCGACATTGCTCCGTTCAGGCTATATCACGGAGGAAAAACAGCAAATTATCCGTAACCAGGGCGCAGTAGGGGATATTTTGGGCTATTTTATGCGTAGAGACGGAAGTTTGCAGCCTGATATGCCATTACATGAAGAACTGATTAGTGTACCGCTTGAAAATCTAAAGAAAATTTCTAATGTCGTTGGTGTTGCGGGCGGAGAAGATAAGGTGGAGGCGATTTTAAGCGCATTGCAGGGAAATTATATTAATTCATTAGTCACAGAAGAAAACACGGCTCGAATGATGTTAGCGCAGTTGGTTTAGCAATAAAGGGCTTATTTTCTTCTTAATTGAAAGGAGAAAATGATGAATACACAGCAAGCAATTTATTTAATGGCATTAGATGCCGGAACGGGGAGTGTAAGAGCGGTTATTTTTGATATAGAAGGTAATCAGATTGCCGCCGCTCAACGAGAATGGACGCATTTGTCGGATCCTAATATTCCCGGTTCTATGGAATTTGATTTAAAAAATAATTGGCAATTAACTTGTGAATGTATTCGTCAGGCTTTGCAACAATCGCAAATTCAAGCCGGACAGATTGCGGCGATTTCTACTTGTTCAATGCGTGAAGGTATCGTGCTTTATGATGAGCAAAAACAACCGATTTGGGCATGTGGCAATGTAGATGCGCGTGCGGTAGAAGAAGTCAAAGAGTTAAAGACGCTTTATAACAATACATTTGAATCATATTTATATTCTATTTCCGGTCAAACTTTGGCATTAAGTGCTGTGCCTCGTTTATTATGGCTCGCTCACCATCGACCTGATATTTATCGTAAAACGAAAGCGATTTCAATGATTAGTGATTGGTTGGCATTTATGCTGAGTGGGGAGTTGGCAGTTGAACCTTCCAACGCCGGTACGACAGGGATGTTGGATTTAAAAACTCGTCAGTGGTCGGCAGAGTTAGTGGATATGGCAGGACTTGTATCGGATATATTAACACCGGTAAAAGAAACCGGGACATTGCTAGGTAGCGTAACGGCAGAAATAGCCCGTCAAACAGGATTAACACAGGGGACGCCTGTTATTGTCGGTGGGGGGGATGTTCAACTTGGCTGTATTGGTTTAGGTGTGACTGAGCCAGAGCAGGCGGCAGTTATCGGGGGGACGTTTTGGCAACAGGTGGTGAATTTACCACATCCTGTAACGGATCCTGAAATGAATGTTCGTATTAATCCCCATGTTATTTCACCTTTAGTTCAAGCCGAATCAATTAGTTTTTTTACCGGATTAACTATGCGTTGGTTCCGAGATGCTTTTTGCGATGAAGAAAAGCGGCTGGCGGAACGATTGGGGACGGATGCGTATGCACTTTTAGAACAAATGGCTGAAAAAGTACCGGTTGGATCTTATGATGTAATTCCTATCTTTTCTGATGCGATGCATTTCAAATCTTGGTATCACGCTGCGCCTTCTTTTATTAATCTTTCTATTGATCCTGATAAATGTAATAAAGCGGTTTTATTCCGTGCATTAGAGGAAAATGCCGCGATAGTGTCTTCATGTAATTTGGAACAAGTGCAAAAATTTTCCAGTGTAAGATTAACCTCTATTGTGTTTGCCGGTGGAGGCGCAAAAGGAAAATTATGGAGCCAAATTTTATCTGATGTAACAGGTTTGACGGTTAATATTCCGGTTGTGAAAGAGGCAACAGCATTAGGTTGTGCAATTGCAGCAGGTGTGGGGATAGGTATCTATGCTTCCTTATCTGAAGCCGGTAAAAAACTGGTGAAATTTGAGCGTCAACATCAACCGAATGCCGACAATCACAGGTTATATCAAGCCCATAAATCTCGTTGGCAGGATATCTATAAGAAACAATTACAATTAGTCGATAACGGATTAACAACGTCATTATGGAAAGCCCCGGGTTTATAAAAATATATGAGAAAATAACCTCACTTTTTGTATATTTTTGAATAAATACCTTGCAATCTGTTTCGGTTTTATGTAGTATTTGCGGGCTTTCGATATGAGAGCCGTTTAATGTAATCATTTATTAAACGTGCGCAACGATATGTTGTGTTAAACAATGTTTCCGATTTGGAGACTATATAACAGGTAACTTGCACCTCCTTTTCTATGTTTGAAGTTAGAATTGTGATTGGTGTTAGTTTTTTATTAGCTAAATTTTATTGGAGCTCTGGTCTAATGCAGAACCAAAGAATCCGTATCCGCTTAAAAGCGTTCGATCACCGTTTGATCGACCAATCTACTGCGGAGATCGTAGAAACAGCTAAACGTACTGGTGCGCAAGTTCGTGGTCCGATTCCTTTACCAACTCGTAAAGAACGTTTCACCGTGTTGATCTCTCCACACGTGAACAAAGATGCTCGTGACCAATACGAAATTCGTACGCACAAACGTTTAGTAGATATCGTAGAGCCAACAGAAAAAACTGTTGATGCATTAATGCGTTTAGATTTGGCTGCCGGCGTTGACGTGCAGATCAGCCTAGGTTAATTAAGAGGTTATTACAATGATTGGTTTAGTCGGTCGTAAAGTTGGTATGACCCGTATCTTCAATGAAGACGGTGTGTCAGTACCAGTTACCGTTATCGAAATCGAAGCCAACCGCGTAACTCAAGTTAAAACTCTTGAAAACGATGGCTATACTGCAATTCAAGTTACTACTGGTTCTAAAAAAGCGAATCGTGTAACTAAGCCTGAAGCAGGTCATTTCGTGAAAGCAGGTGTTGAAGCTGGTCGCGGTTTATGGGAATTCCGTACTGAAGGTGAAGAATTCACTTTAGGTCAAGAAATCAATGTTGACATCTTTGCAGATGTTAAAAAAGTGGATGTTACCGGTACTTCTAAAGGTAAAGGTTTCCAAGGTGGTGTTAAACGTTGGAATTTCCGTACTCAAGATGCTACCCACGGTAACTCTTTATCACATCGTGTCCTTGGTTCTATTGGTCAAAACCAAACTCCGGGTCGTGTGTTTAAAGGTAAAAAAATGGCAGGACATTTAGGTGCTGAGCGTGTAACCGTTCAATCACTTGAAGTTGTTCGTGTAGATGCTGAGCGTAAATTGCTATTAGTAAAAGGTTCTGTACCTGGTGCTATCAATGGCGATGTTATCGTTAAGCCGGCAGTTAAAGCATAAGTCTAGGAGATAGAGATGGAATTACAAGTTGTAGGTGCAAATGCACTCACTGTTTCTGAAACTACCTTCGGACGTGAGTTTAACGAAGCGTTGATCCACCAAGTTGTTGTTGCTTATGCAGCAGGTGCGCGTCAAGGTACTCGTGCGCAAAAAACTCGTGCTGAAGTGTCTGGTTCAGGTAAAAAACCTTGGCGTCAAAAAGGTACAGGTCGTGCTCGTGTTGGTGATATTAAATCTCCAATTTGGCGTTCCGGTGGTACAACCTTTGCGGCAAAACCACAAGATCACAGCCAAAAAGTGAACAAGAAAATGTACCGTGGTGCAATTAAAAGCATTCTTTCTGAATTAGTTCGTCAAGACCGTTTAATGGTTGTTGAGAAATTTGAAATTGATGCACCAAAAACTAAAGTTTTAGTACAAAAATTAAAAGATTTAGCAGTTGAAGATGCGTTAATTATCACAGCGAGTTTAGATGAAAATCTATTCTTAGCAGCACGTAACTTATATAAAGTTGACGTACGTGATGTACAAGGTATCGATCCGGTAAGCTTAATCGCTTTCGATAAAGTGATTGTTACTGTCGATGCTGTGAAACAAATTGAGGAGATCTTAGCATGAGTCAAGAACGTTTGCTGAGCGTGCTTCGTGCACCGCATATCTCTGAAAAAGCAACCAACAATGCTGAAAAATCTAACACTGTTGTACTTAAAGTTGCTTTAGATGCGAACAAAGCTGAAATTGCTGCTGCAGTTGCTCAATTATTTGAAGTAAAAGTAGATTCTGTTCGTACTGTGGTTGTTAAAGGTAAAACTAAACGCCGTGGTACTAAAATGGGTCGTCGCAGCGACTGGAAAAAAGCTTATGTAACTTTAGCCGAAGGCCAAAACTTGGACTTCGTGGACAGTGCAGAGTAATCGGAGGAGAATAGAGAATGGCTATCGTAAAATGTAAGCCGACCTCCGCTGGTCGTCGTCACGTTGTTAAAATCGTGAACCCTGAATTACACAAGGGTAAACCTTACGCACCATTACTAGATACTAAATCTAAAACCGGTGGTCGTAACAACTATGGTCGTATTACAACTCGTCACATTGGTGGCGGTCATAAACAACACTACCGTTTAATCGATTTCAAACGTAACAAGTTAGATATCCCAGCGGTTGTTGAGCGTTTAGAATATGATCCAAACCGCTCTGCTAACATTGCTTTAGTGCTTTATAAAGATGGTGAACGTCGTTATATCCTAGCACCGAAAGGCTTGTCAGTAGGCGATCAAATTCAAGCTGGTATTAACTCACCAATTAAAGTGGGTAATGCATTACCAATGCGTAATATTCCAGTTGGTTCAACAGTACATAACGTTGAATTAAAACCGGGTAAAGGCGGTCAAATTGCTCGTTCTGCCGGTGCATATGTACAGATCATTGCACGTGAAGGAAACTATGTGACTTTACGTTTACGTTCTGGCGAAATGCGTAAAGTATTGGCTGAATGTGTAGCGACAATTGGTGAAGTTGGTAACTCAGAACATATGCTTCGCGTATTGGGTAAAGCCGGTGCTAACCGCTGGAGAGGTATTCGTCCTACAGTTCGTGGTACTGCAATGAACCCAGTTGACCACCCACACGGTGGTGGTGAAGGCCGTAACTTTGGTAAACACCCTGTTACTCCATGGGGCGTTCAAACCAAAGGTAAGAAAACTCGTCACAACAAACGTACTGATAAATATATCGTACGTCGTCGTGGCAAATAATAAATTAAATTAAGAGGATTAGCCATGCCACGTTCTCTCAAGAAAGGTCCTTTCCTTGACCTACACTTGTTGAAGAAGGTAGAGAAGGCGGTGGAAAGCGGGGACAAAAAACCAATCAAAACTTGGTCCCGTCGTTCAATGATCATTCCATCAATGATCGGATTGACCATCGCAGTCCATAATGGTCGTCAGCACGTTCCAGTTTATGTATCTGATGAAATGATCGGTCATAAATTAGGTGAATTTGCACCGACTCGTACATACCGCGGTCACGCGGCAGATAAGAAAGCTAAGAAATAAGAGGTAAAGAGATGGAAACTATCGCAAAACATCGTTACGCTCGCACTTCTGCCCAGAAAGCTCGCTTAGTTGCCGATTTAATTCGTGGTAAAAAAGTTGCACAAGCATTAGAAATCTTAACTTTCACTAACAAAAAAGCTGCGTCTTTAGTGAAGAAAGTTTTAGAATCAGCTATTGCAAACGCAGAGCACAATGATGGTGCAGATATTGATGATCTTAAAGTTGCTAAAATCTTCGTAGATGAAGGTCCTAGCATGAAGCGTGTTATGCCACGTGCTAAAGGTCGTGCAGATCGTATTTTAAAACGTACTAGCCACATCACTGTGGTTGTGTCAGATCGTTAATCAGTAGGAGAATAGCAATGGGTCAAAAAGTACATCCACATGGTATTCGCCTAGGTATTGTTAAACCTTGGAGCTCTACTTGGTTCGCGAATACACAAGACTTCGCTGACAATCTTGAAGGCGATTTCAAAGTACGCAAATTCTTAAACAAAGAATTAGCAAATGCTTCAGTTTCACGTATTACTATTGAGCGTCCAGCTAAAAGTATTCGTGTAACTATTCACACAGCTCGTCCTGGTATCGTAATCGGTAAAAAAGGCGAAGATGTTGAAAAATTACGTAACGCAGTCTCTAAAATTGCTGGCGTTCCGGCTCAAATTAACATCGCTGAAGTGAAAAAACCTGAATTAGATGCGAAATTAGTTGCAGAAAGCATCGCTTCTCAATTAGAACGTCGTGTAATGTTCCGTCGTGCAATGAAACGTGCGGTACAAAGCGCAATGCGTTTAGGTGCGAAAGGTATCAAAGTTGAGGTTAGCGGTCGTTTAGGTGGTGCAGAAATTGCACGTTCAGAATGGTATCGTGAAGGTCGCGTACCTCTCCATACTCTTCGTGCAGACATCGATTATAACACTGCAGAAGCACACACAACTTACGGCGTAATCGGCGTAAAAGTGTGGATCTTCAAAGGTGAAATTCTTGGTGGAATGGCTGCCGTTGCGCAATCAGAACAACAACCTGCCGACAAGCCTAAAAGAGCGCCGCGCGGTAAAGGTCGTAAGTAAGGAGAAACGCTAAATGTTGCAACCAAAACGTACAAAATTCCGTAAAGTTCACAAAGGCCGCAACCGTGGCATCGCAAATGGTACTGAAGTGAGCTTCGGTACTTACGGTTTAAAAGCTGTTGGTCGTTGTCGTTTAACCGCTCGTCAAATCGAAGCGGCACGTCGTGCGATGTCTCGTGCGGTAAAACGTCAAGGTAAAATCTGGATTCGAGTATTCCCGGATAAACCAATTACTGAAAAACCATTAGAAGTCCGTATGGGTAAAGGTAAAGGTAACGTTGAATACTGGGTAGCCTTAATCCAACCGGGTAAAGTGCTTTATGAAATGGATGGTGTGTCTGAAGAAGTGGCAAGAAATGCTTTTGCATTAGCAGCAGCAAAATTGCCGGTTAAGACTACCTTCGTAACTAAGACGGTGATGTAATGAAAGCTCAAGATTTACGTACAAAAAGTGTTGAAGAGCTGAATGCTGAATTATTAAACCTTCTAGGTGAACAATTCAAATTGCGTATGCAAACAGCCACCGGTCAGCTTCAACAAACCCATCAGGCTAAACAAGTGCGTCGTGATATTGCACGTGTAAAAACTGTATTAACCGAAAAGGCGGGTGAGTAATGACTGATAAAATTCGTAGCGTACAAGGTAAAGTTGTTAGCGACAAAATGGAAAAATCTTTCGTTGTTGCAATTGAACGTAAGGTAAAGCATCCGTTATACGGTAAATTTATCCGTCGTACAACAAAATTACACGTACACGATGAAAACAATGAAGCCAAAGTTGGTGATACCGTAGAGATTCGCGAGTGCCGCCCTCTATCAAAAACCAAGTCTTGGACATTAGTTCGTGTTGTTGAAAAAGCGGTTATCGCTTAATTCACAATCATAGAGAATAAAAGCCAATGGTGTAATGCCATTGGCTTTTTAAATTACTGTATCCTATCGATTTCTTTCCCTCATTTCCTTTTCATTTTTATTATTTCTTTTTAAAAAGAGCGGTCATTTTTTTGTTTGTTTTTATAATTTGCCTAAATTTTAGCAATGCCAATATTGAACCTTAACCTTTTGTAAGCTTATGTAAATATAGGCAAAGTTGTTTGTTATGAGTTATAGCTCTCCGTAAAATCGGCGAGGTTTTCATCCTGTTGTTTGGGATGGGAATAGGTTCTATTTGTTTAGACTACCTAAAATGAATAATAAAAAACAAGGACAACTTAAATGAATAAGATATTTAGAGTAATTTGGAATCATGCAACCCAATCTTGGGTCGCTGTGTCCGAATTAACGAAAGCAAAAGGAAAAACTAAATCGAAAACAGAAAAGAAAATTTCAGTTTTTGCCGTTTCGCTTATCACTGCAGGGGCGACGGTAATTGGTGGCTCCGCATTAGCAGCGGTCTCTATTGGTGATGGTTTTTCTTATAATCCTAATAATGCTCCAGCCGGTGGTTCGAGTGCTATTGCTATTGGTTGGGGAGCAAAAGCACCAAATACTCAAGATGTTGCAATTGGTAATGAAGCGACAACATCGGGTAATTTTGCAACCGCACTAGGTGCTCAGACAAAAGCGCTTGCTGATTCTTCTATTGCGCTTGGATTTAAAGCTAATACTACACAAAGTGAAGGTATTGCAATCGGTAATATGTCTTGCACAACAGTTCGCCGTGGTATTGCAATTGGTACTAATGCGAAATCTGTTCAAGCTGACCAGGATCCGGGGAGAGGTAAATATCATAATTCTAGTGTTGTCGTTGGTGGGAATAGTTCCGGTGGTTTAGCAATAGGCTCATTTGCCGCAGCTTTACCACTTGGAACCGCTATTGGATCTAGTTCTTATGCAATGCCGGATAGTTTGGCATTCGGTTCTGGTGCTGTGTCATTAAGCCAAGACCTAAATGGTAAATCGGCACCTGGTATGGCATTGGGTAATGGTGCTTGGTCTTCTGGACGTCATGCGATGGCAATCGGTACTTATTCTAATGCAACAGGCCCTTATTCTATTGCTCAAGGGGCTGGGGCTACTACTTCTAAGTCGGGGTCGGTTGCAATTGGTTGGTCTGCTGGTGGAGATTTAACCACTAGTACTCGTACATTGGATAATGGTCAGAATATACCTATTGTTACTCAAACTAAGAGTGAAGGTGTGGGTTCGGTTTCTATTGGCCACGGTGCTCATGGTTACTCAGCCGGCAGTGTTGCTATGGGACGTGGTGCGAAAGTTCAAGATAACGAAACTCTTTCGGTTGCTCTAGGAACAGGATCAATTGTAAGTGAAGGGTTTCATAATGAGCAATCTTCAACGAATGTTACATTTAAAAATGCAAGTGGACAAACTATAACGCAAGAATATTGCGGTACGTTTAAATCGGTTACTGGTTTGGAATATGGTTATGCTACAAATGCGATTACTAATGTTTCTAAAGCACAGGGTACAACGGTAGTATCTGTTGGTAGAGCGGGCCTAGAACGTCAAATTCAGCATGTGGGTGCTGGACGTGTAGCGGCTAATTCCACCGATGCTATCAATGGCTCCCAGCTTTACAATGTATTAAATTATATGGGCTTTAATGTTCATGATAATGCTAATACATCAAAAGCTCGTATCAATAACGATCACTATGTCCGTTTTGTAAACGGTAACCTCACTACTTCTCGTGTCGATGGGGTAAATAACGGTGCGGATGCGAACGTTACCTTTGATGTAAAACAGGGTAAGTTCTCACCTGTAACAGTAACTGGTAGTTTAAATACTAGTATTCCTAATGCTAATACAGGCGTTGCGACAGTGAATGATGTTGTGACTGCTGTAAACCAAGGATTTTGGGGGATTGGGAATAGTTCCACTCACGCGGGTAATCCGGTAAATAATGTTCATTTTGGTGACCGTGTAGATTTTGTTGGAGCAGGTTCGGCAAATGTAACTGTTGCTGCTACTAGTGGTAATAGAACGCTTGTAACAATTAAGACACCAACTTATGTTGCCGGTGATAATATTAAATTTACGAATAATACCGATGGCTCAATTAAGATTTCTTCAACAGGCGGAAATTCAAACTCTGGATTTAAACTCCAGGTTGCGAATATTTTGGGTACTGATACGGTTGAGTATGATAAAGAAGGGGCTGCCGATATTAATTCAGGCCAAATTCTTGATGTTACCTCATCCGGTTTAACACGAGTAGAGTTTATTAATACAAGTAGTGGTGGTGGTTTCCGTGTTGTGACGGATAATACTCCAATTAAAGCAAACGACAATGGTACCATTGGTTTAGGAGATAATGTTACTAATAATGCAACTAATCTTAACCAAGCAGTAACTGCCGGTGATGTGCTTAATGCTGTAAATAACTCAGGTTGGCATACGAATGCAGGCGGTAATCTAAAAGCAGGAACAACTGCAACAAATACATTAATTAAACCGGGAAAAACGGTTAATTTCAATGCAGGTGAAGGCTTAACGATTAATCAAACTGTTGGCGCTGATGGTAATGTAACTTATACCTTTGATGCGAAAGCTGTAAACGGCGCAACCGGTGCTACAGGCGCAACTGGCGCAACGGGTGCGGCAGGTAAAGATGCACAAGCAAACGTGACGACCGATGCAACAAACGGTACGCATACCATTACTATCGTAGACGGTAATGGTAC
>NZ_MLHG01000041.1 GCF_001998825.1 Rodentibacter mrazii | reverse complement strand
CTAAGGGATTGCCCTTTTCAGGCACATAGGCAATTTCAAAGGTTTTTGCAATACTTTGCCAATAAATCAGGCGTTTTTTGCGGTTTACCCGAATGCCGTTCATTCTTGGGAAAAAGATTAGAAAGATAACAAAGGGTATCCAGAGAAAATGAAAGTAAGCACGAACTCGGGACCATTTATATTCATCTAGGTACTCAGCTTTATATTCTTGATATGATTCAAATGAAGTAATATTATACTTCTCTATCATTTTGGGATCTGTAGAAAAATTTATATATTCAGAATATAAGGGTTTTACTATTTGATCAGGATAAAATGCCCATATAAAGTCATTTTTTATTTTTACTATTTCTTGGCTAAATGGCTTTATTCCATGGCTAGTATCAAAATATATACCAATACAGAGCATTCCCACTAAGATTGCCCGAACAAATCCACGGATATAGCCATCGAATGTAGAAAGACGAATTTCAATTTCATCTTTTCCGCATTTTCTTATGGAAAAGCCTAGCTCTTTGTAATCTTGTTTCTGCATAATTCTTTATCTCATATTAATTTCTTGAAGTGTAGAAGAAAAACGGGATTCTGATCCTTGGTAGTCTGACATAGACACTTTTATCGCTATGGTATGAACTTGATCTTCATTTATTGTCAGATAAATGGGATCTTCAACATTTATTAAAGTAAGCTCTTGCCAAGGCGTATTAAAGTGAAGAATGGCTTTACCTGGTTCAATATATTCAATTTGACTAGGTTGTTTTTCATACATCCAATAGCCGTTAATTTGTAATTTTTCAACTTTGATGGATTGTGCCAATTCATTATTCATAATTACAGGATGCTTAACAAGGATGTTTCTAGAAGTCACTTTTGATAGAATAATATCCTCTTTAAATTGGAAATAGCGTTGCATTTCTATTTCATAGTAATAAATAATTTTTTCTAAATGTGAGGATTCTATAAATTGACTTTTTTCAAATTGAATTCTAAAACTTTTTTGTCTAGTATCACTCAGCCAACTAAATTCCCCAACAGCATTCCCCCAATAAAATTCACTATCCCCCCAGTATCCATTCTTAATCCAAAGCTCAATATCTTCTTTTTTCAAGGTGGAGAAAATGATGCCCACAAAAATCATAGCAAGCCCGATATAGATATTCAAACGGGCGAGTAAGGTTAATCGGCTGATAAGTGCGGTCTGTTTTCCGGCTAAAATCCCTAATGCGCCAAAGGCGGTTTCGACAGTTAAACCGCCTATGCCTCTCAACATTGCACCATAGCCGGAAAAGTTATCGCCTTTGTAATTTGCTTCTTTCCAGTTGCCGTATTCAACCAATGCACCAATCGAAGCAAATAGGGTATTCACACTCATTAACGAGGCTCTAAAACGGGTAAAATATCGATCGAATTTATCCGGTGTTTTTGCCGGATCAAGCATGATGATCTCTTTGTTAGGTAAATTTTCAACGGCCGAGTAAATTCGTTTGGTTAATTGTTTACTGTATCGTTCTAGCCCGCTTTCCGTGTTTGCCGCCTCTTGTGCAAGTATTAGCATTAAGGAAAGCGTTGGATCATTGGCTAAACGCCCTTCTAGGGTTTTGCTTTTATCTTCGGAGAAGAAATCAAAAATCGGTGCAAAAGCCAATAACTTGGTTAGACCGGCATAGGTGCCGGCGCTTTCTTGGAAAATTGATGTTGTTATCGGATTTTGTGTGATTGACGGCAAATTATTTTTATCTTTTACCAGCTTGAATCGCTCACTGATTTTTTTCATATTTTTAGGCGACTTCACTTTATTTTCGCCATGCTTGCCGTTATCTTTTAAATGAATCTCTTGCGTATAGGGGTTCACTTGGTAAACCCGTCGAATTTGTTCGCTTAAGGCGAGTTTTCCACGTTTCCCCCGATAGTCTTTGATATACACTTTATCAATCATAATATCGACAAATAAATCATAAGCCGATATATCAAAGGTATTGGCTTTGGCGAGAGTTTCTAACACACTAAGAATTTTTTCCAGATTATCAAAATGATCTTTTAATAAGCCATTGAGATTGTGATCAATTTGCTCGCTCGGTGGAAAATTGAATTTGTCCTCTTGCGTCGTTAATGAAGCGAGTATCGCATTACGCCCGTAAGAGGTAAAATCAAGCCCAAATAATAAACCGTGCATAAATAAACACCAGTTGGAGGCTGATTTTTCAGAGGATTGGGTGAGCAAAATATGACGAAGCATAGCAAGGCGTTGCAGAATATTATCGCTATTTAAATGTTTTACCATCACATTGGCTAAATTTTTGAAAGGCAAACCGTACAGGCTGGGAATCATCGCCATTTTATGAATCGCATTCATTCCTTTAATCTCATTCGGGTTCAGTTCTAGGTCTTTCGCAATAACATTAAAAATTTCTTGATCGCTATTGGCTGACAAATGGCTTTTATGGATAGATAATTTGCGATAGTAAGATTGCAATGTATCGTCTTGTCTTTTTGAATACCATGCTGCCGAACCGTCAGTGAGAGATGCGTCGTAATGATATTTATCTTTCCAATGTTCACTTAATACATGACTGTGAATGAACTCTGCGGTCATGATTGCGTACTCGTATTTTCTGAGTTTATCTTGACGCAGTTGCATTAGGTGGTGATGGTAATAGGCTAAATCCCGTGCCGTACCGATAGAATCCTCAACAGGGACGATAAATCCTTTTCCCGATTCAGAATGAAGATGAATCGGCTTGCCGGTTTTTCCAATAGGGAAAAAACGATATAAATTACTTATATCTTTATTGATAGGGAGAGCATCATTTGAAAAGTCTTTAACGTATTGTTCAAGATTATCCAGAGAGGTAACGCCGGAACCTTGTGATAAATTAACCCGTCTCATCCAGATTTTTCTACTGCTGTCATCTTTCATTAATGTGGATAATAGCTCGGGAGATAACAGCATATCGCTATAAAGAATATCAATCGTACTCGCTGATTTTGGTAACTCAATGTATTGTTTGGCGACCAATATCATGGGTGGGTGGGCTTTAGTCGGCTTTTCATTGAGGCTTTTGGAATAAAAAAGTTGTCGGAAAGAATAGGGGATGTCTTCATTATCCCTTGTGAATTCGGGAGACGAATATTTATAAAGATAAAGCTGATAATCATCAGAAGTATAACTTGCCTCATTATTCTCACCGATATTAAGGGTGAGAATATAAATATACCCGTCACGCAAACGGCGTAACTCATAGTCTGGTGATCCTTCAGGCTCAGGTAACCCTTGGGGCAGGGATAATGCTTCTGCAGAAAGGGCGGTTTTTGCTAATCGTGCGGATGTTAGCGCCAAACGAGCAGGATAAATAATATTTTTTTCCTGACATTGTTTTATAGGGGAAATATTTTTAGCAACTTGTTTATCAATAGATTGTTTAGGCATTGTGTCTTTACTTTAATTTTTTGTACAAAAGTGTGGTAATTTCATCTTTATTATACCCTTGTTGGATAAAAGATGATTTCAGTACATCAAGGTTTATCTGTTTTTTATCTGAGTAAAATAATGCTAATGCGTAGAAAATGATCGTTTTTTTATCTTCATACCCATGAATAACTGCCTTGTCGAGATAGTCCAATAACCGATTTTTATCCTCTTCTAGGAAATTATCGTTGTAATTTCGCCAGATTTCATCTAAATAGTCTTGTCTTGTTTCCAACCATTTCTTTTTCTTAAATCCCTCTATCTCCCAATCCGTCATTACCACAGGTGCGGGCAAGGTATCCTCGGGGAGGGCTTTTAATGTGTAGTAATGAAAACTATCGCCAAAGCCTGAGCCAAAGGCATAAATAATGTTGTTGTCATAACCGAAAAACTTATGCAATTTTGCCGGTCGTTTGGCGATGATATTGAGATAATCCCGTAAGACTTTGGGGTCGTAAAAACGGAAGAAGTGCCATTTCCCACGCTCATCTTGTAGCATAGGGAACTTACGCAGATGTTGATAAACCGTATCAAAATCAGCATAAGAATGAATAAAAATACCAAGATTATCTTCCCAGTTAAACTCATGTAGGGCGGATTTTAAGCTAAATAATCCCATCATTTCACCGGTGTGGATATGGGCTTCATCACGAATCACTTCAATGAGATAAGGGGCAACCTTTGCCGTATCATCGCCAAATTTACCTTGGAACAGGCTTTTCATTTTGGCTTTCAGACTAAGTGAATGAAAGAACTGTATTTTGTTGGCATCGAGTACAAAATAGGTTTTTAGACTAAGGGGATTGTTTTCATTATGGGCATATTGGTCGAGATGACGTTTTTGCACGGACTCATCAATTTTTGGTTGGGGGAAATGGAAAATAGGGGGATTGTCCCGATTTTGAAAATCAAGCAGATTAGGTGGAATCGGGAAATCGGGCCATAAAAGCAATGCAATCGACTCAGGGGCAAAGAGAGCAGGCATACGGTTAAGCTGCATATCAAGTGGTTCTACATTGTCAATCACATGGCAATGCAGATATTCAATATCTTCTTCAATCTGCACTTGAGGTGCTTCATCATTTAGCGGGATTACACGTATTTCCTCTTCGGTAAGGGTAGCAGCTTGGTGGAGTAACCAGGTTCTTCCGTGACGTTGAAAAAAGATATTTGCCGGAATAGGGGCAAGTTGAAAACAAACGTGTGCCGAATATTGAGAAAAATGCTGTTGTACGCGTTGTTCAAATTCTTCACTTGTTTGAACAAAGGCCGCTAATGCGACAAATTGGTCTGATTGATGGGCGAGTTGCACATGAGCCGTAGCAAGCCAAAGTGATTTTTCCATAATAAACCCAAAAATTTAAAAATAATAAAATGAAACTGACCGCACTTTAAAATAAAAGTAAAAGTGCGGTCAAGATTTTAGGTATTTTTATCACGAACAATCAGGGTTATTCAATATGAACTTGATATTCCTCTTTGTCGAAATTAAGGGTGATGCTTGTCATTTTCTCCCCGCTTGCGATACGTTGAAGTAAAGCTAAAGAAAGTGGTGGTAAGAGCTGACTTTCTAAAATCGCATCGACTAAACGGGCACCATTGGCATCGGCTTCACATTGTTGTTCGATATGTTCAAGGATATTAGGGGCGATACTGAAAGCGACTTTATAACGTTCAGAGACTAATTTTTCTAATTTTGCCAGTTTTGCTTTTACAATGCGTTGCATTACATCAGTGCTTAAATAATGATATTGAACGATTTGCATACGCGCTAATAATGCCGGTTTGAAGAATGCGAGGAGAGAACGGCGGAGTTCTTCATCGGTTTTCACGGCAAAACGGTCGTTAGCAGCATCGAAGCCACAGTTTGAGGTGAGCATAAAGAGAATATTTTTACAATCAATCAAACGACCTTCACCATCGGCAAGTTCACCTTTATCAAAGGCTTGATAGAATAAGTTGAGTACATCCGGATGGGCTTTTTCCACTTCATCTAATAGTACGATAGAATAAGGTTTTTGGCGAATGGCTTCGGTAAGCAAGCCTCCTTCTCCATACCCCACATAACCTGGAGGTGAGCCGATTAAGCGTGATACAGTATGTTTTTCTTGATACTCAGACATATTGATCGTAGTGAGGAATTGTTTTCCTCCAAAAATATGTTCAGCAATTTGAAGAGCTGTCTCGGTTTTCCCTACACCACTTGGACCTACCAACAATAAGGCTCCGAGAGGCGTACCGGCTCGGCGTAAGTCCGCCATCGCAGTGAGTAGATTTTTGTGAATTTGTTCAATGGCTTGCGATTGACCTTTAATGTTGTCATTAAGAATTTCAGGAAGCTCGGTTAATTTAGTGAGTTCATCTCCTGTCATGCTATTGACAGGAATACCCGTTAAATCGGCAATGACAGCGGTGATCTGTTTACTTCCCACTTCTGCGTGAATTAAACACTCCTCAGGTTTTATTGTTTCATATTCAGCTTTTTTGACTTTTAGCTGTGTAATCCATTCTTGACGTTCCTCTTCCGTATATTCTGTTTCAGAATCAGATAGTTTTTCGCGTAGTGATAGAATTTCTTCAACCAGTGCTTTTTGTGTTTCAAATTGTGTAGAAAGCGTAATTTTTTCTTCTGTTAGTTCCGAAAGCTGGTTTTCTAGTTTGCTTTTTACATGGCTATCTACTGCCTCGCCTAGTTGATAGTCACGCTCAAACTCGGCGATAGCAACGTTAATTTCATGAATTTTATTATCCAAATAGCTCAGGCGTTTAGGAGGCGTATCTTTTGCTGTGGAAACACGGGCGCAGGCAGTATCTAAAATATCGATGGCTTTGTCCGGTAATTTTTTAGCCGCAATATAACGTGCTGAAAGTTTCGTAACTGTTTCAAGTGCTTCACCCGTGATATAGACACCATGGGCTTTTTCATAGAGCGGCTTCAAACCACGCAAAATGACAATGCTTTCCTCAATGGAAGGTTCATCAACTTTCACTAATTGAAAACGGCGGGAAAGAGCCGGATCTCGTTCAACATATTTTTTATATTCCGACCAGGTAGTTGCAGCAATCGTACGGAGTTCACCACGCGCAAGTGCCGGTTTTAATAGATTTGCTGCATCATTTCCGCCTTCATTGCCGCCAGCACCGATGAGCGTATGTGCTTCATCAATAAAGAGGACAATTGGCGTTGTACTGTTTTTTACAAAATCAATTACGGATTTTAAACGTTTCTCAAATTCCCCTTTAATGGAGGCACCGGATTGTAACGCTGCAAGATCGAGACTCCATAATTCAACATGTTGCAAATGAGGGGGGACTTGTTTATTGACAATACGTAATGCTAATCCTTCAATCAATGCACTTTTTCCCACACCGGCATCGCCCACAATAATGGGATTATTTTTTCTGCGGCGAGAAAGAATATCGATCATTAAATCAATTTCTTGATCACGGGCTAAAACAGGATCGGTTTCCCCATTTGCCGCTTTCTCTGTTAAGTTTTCAGCGAAACGGGATAAATCGGAAATATCGGTGTGAATGTGTTTATTTGTCGCTGTATTTTCTGGTAAGACTTGGGATTCTGCCGATCCTTTTGCTAATTCCAGCAAAGATTGTCGTAAGGTTTCTTTATTGATTTGATTTAAGAAACTCGCAACGGAGGTTGGCAAATAGCGAGAGGTATTTAGTGTTAATGCAAGAAAAATAGTGGCACTTCTAATTTTGGACTGTTCAAACTCAAGGGAACCGAGCAACCACGCTTCTTGCAACATTTCGACTAAAAGTGGGGAAAAACTGGGAATAGAGTCGATATTGGTATTTGAGTTTTGGTTTCTGTGCAATAAAAGTGCGGTCAATTCTTCATGAGATATATTAAGCTTGTTGAGAATAAAACGAATATCAGAGAACGGATTATCTAACGATTTGAGTAGTAAATGGGCAGGTAGAATTTCAGATTCTCCACAACTGATAGCATAGGCTGCGGATTCTTCCAACATTAATTTTGAAACATCATTCAATGCAGCTAAGGTTGCGGATAAGTTAATTTTTATCATGTTGTGTGATCCTTTAATGAAGCAATTAGGTATGTTAAAACCTAAGTATTCTATTTTTTTACATGTAATTTGACCACAACTATTTTAATTATTTGGAAATGTACAAAATCAAATGTTTCACATTGTGCAGATTAAGATAGTTTTGTTCAATTTTTTCATTATTTTCTCCTTATATAAAGTTTGAGAGTTACGGTTAGCAGCCCATTTGCTGTCTGATTACGAGTACTCTTAAAGAGAGAAAGTTAGGAAATGAAATTTCTGTAAAGAGAGTTAGTACTACCACAAAATGAAAGTCTGCTTATTGATCACAAGGTTATTTAGTCATAGAGTGCTGCTATTTGGACTTTTGTCTGATCTGATGATAAGAAAAAATAGTGTCATTTATGATTTCGCTTGGGGCTATTAGCTTTATAATAGAAATCGCAAATTTTAAATTAATGTGAGGAACCTATGTTTAAACAACTCCAACAAATCGGTAAAGCCTTTATGCTGCCGATTGCTATTTTACCTGCTGCTGGCTTGCTACTTGGGATCGGTGGGGCATTATCCAATAAAGCCACACTGCAAGCCTATCCTATACTGGATAATTCCTTGTTGCAGGGGATTTTTCAAATTATGTCTTCTGCTGGTTCGGTGGTCTTTGCGAATTTGGCATTGTTTCTTTGTATCGGTTTAGGTATTGGGTTGGCAAAACGGGATAAAGGTGTTGCCGCACTTGCAGCAGTAGTCGGTTATTTAATTATGACTGGGACGATTTCTGCTTTAATTCCCCTCTTTTCTCCTGAGGTAAAAAGTATTGATACCGGTGTGATCGGATCATTGGTCATGGGCTTGGTAACGGTAAAACTACATAATCGTTGCCATAATATCCAATTACCGCAAATCTTGGGCTTTTTTGGCGGCTCTCGATTTGTGCCGATCGTTACGGCATTTGCGGCAATTTTTATCGGCGCAGTTTTCTTTTTAATTTGGCCGACCTTTCAAGGCTGGCTGGTATCTGCCGGTAAAGGCATCGCTTCAATAGGTGAGATCGGAACATTTTTCTATGGTTTTCTTATGCGGTTAAGTGGCGCAGTGGGATTACACCATATGATCTATCCGCTATTTTGGTACACCGAATTAGGCGGGACGGAAATCGTAAATGGAGAAACCATCATTGGGGCACAAAAAATTTTCTTTGCTCAATTAGCTGATCCTAACCATCAAGGTTTATTCACCGAAGGTACGCGTTTCTTTGCCGGTCGTTTTGATACTATGATGTTTGGGTTGCCGGCTGCCTGCTTGGCTATGTATCATTGCGTGCCAAAATCCCGTCAGGCAAAAATTGGCGGATTATTTTTAGGTGCGGCATTAACCTCATTTATCACCGGCATTACCGAACCTATCGAATTTATGTTCTTATTCGTTGCACCTTGGCTTTATGTATTTCATGCATTTTTAGACGGTGTTTCTTTCTATATTGCCGATTTACTCAATATTTCCATTGGGAATACGTTTTCTGGCGGGCTTATTGATTTCTTACTCTTCGGTATTTTACAAGGCAATGAGAATACACATTGGATTCGTGTGGTTTTCGTAGGGATTCCTTGGGCATTACTTTATTATTTCTCATTTCGCTTCCTCATTACCCGATTCAATGTCATGACACCGGGAAGAGCGGAAGACACTGAGGAAAGCGCGGAATTACAAATGACGTCTCGCACTGAAAATGCCCACTATATTATTACGGGTCTTGGTGGGGCAGAAAATATTGAAAATGTGGACGCCTGCATTACCCGTTTACGGGTATCGGTTAAAGATGTGAAATTAGTGGATAAAGCACGATTAAAATCCCTTGGGGCGATTGATGTGTTGGAAGTCGGTGGTGGGATTCAAGCCGTTTTTGGGGCGAAAGCGGTATTATATAAAAGCGAAGTAAATCAGATTTTAGGAAAAGAAGATTAGATGATTGGTCTCCTCCCTATGCTCTAGGGAGGAGGTTTTCTTTAAAAACTCGCCTTTGCACAAAAAGTCATTGGCTCCCCCGTGATAGGGTGGGTGATGCTTAGGCTTTCTGCGTGAAGGCAGAGGCGTGGCGACATATTTTTCGCTTGCGGATGGGCGTAGAATTTATCCCCTAAAATCGGGTGGCCTAATGCCAGCATATGTAAGCGGAGTTGGTGGGAACGGCCGGTAATGGGAGTGAGTTTTACCCTTGTGCTGTTATTGGGTAAACGCTCTAAAACTTCGAATTTGGTGACCGCTCTTTTGCCAAAGACAAAATCTAAACGCTGGCGTGGGCGGTTTTCCCAATCACAAATCATCGGCAAATTAACTTCGCCACAGTCTTGTGCAAGATGTCCCCACACTAAGGCTTGATAATTTTTTTTGGGCTCTCGCTCGCGGAATTGACGTTTGAGTTCTTTATCTGCCATTTTACTCAAGGCAAATAAAATAATGCCGCTGGTTGCCATATCGAGACGGTGTGCTGGTTCGCAAAAGCCAAATTTTTCTTTTACTCGGCTCATTGCGCTGTCGTAATATTGCGGTTGATTACCCGGTACGGAAAGGAGCCCGCTTGGTTTATTGACGACACAAATATAGTTATCTTGATAAACAATGTCTAAATAAGGCTCCATTGGAGGATGATATTCAATCAGTGCCATAATTATTCCTTATTGGTGACGATAACGCGAACGCTATCCAATCGCCATGTTGCTTTTGCCAATGTTTCTAAAGATTGAGCACGCTGTATTTCTAAAATCTCAATTTCACTTTGGCGAATATTTTTATTTACTGCCTGTAAAGATTGTAAACGTTGGATTTCCGCACTCAATGTTTGATCCGCCAATTGCTGCGCTTGGTTAATGTAAGTTTGAGCAAGAGGTTGGACTTTTTTTTCACTTAGGGAAAGGAGTTGTTCCAAAGTCGGGCGCGCCATTTTTATTATTTTATTTGCCACATCCCGACCAAGAGGCTTTAATTTGCCGTGCAAGGTATCGAATTCGACTTGCTCTGCAATATCATTGCCTTTGTTATCAAGCAACAAGCGGATCGGCGTAGGGGGTAGGAAACGGTTGAGCTGCAATCCTTTCGGCGATTGTGTTTCTACCATATAAATTAATTCTAACAATAATGTACCTGCAGGTAATTGCTTGTTAATTAGTAACGCCATTGCCGCTTTTCCAATATCTCCGGAGGCAATGAGATCGATACCTTGACGGATCATCGGGTGATCCCAAGTGAGAAATTCCAGTTCTTCACGGGCAAGGGCTAGTTGGCGATCAAAGGTGACTGTCACACCTTCTTCTTTTAAGCCCGGAAAATCTGGGACAAGCATTGTGCCGGTCGGGGTGATCACAATACTGTTTTCGCCGAGATCATCCTGTTCTACACCGATAATATCGAATAAATTCAAGGCAAAGTTGACTAATTCTGCCTCATTATCTTGCTCTGCGATGGCATTGGCTAACTGTTTTGCTTGTTCTCCTCCATTGGAGTTCAGTTCTAAAAGACGATCACGCCCTTGTTCCAATGCAATTTTGAGTTTTTCACGTGCTTGTTTAGTGTCTGCAATGAGGTTACCTAGCTCTGAAAGTGCGGTTGAATTTGACCGCACTTTTTGTAGTGAGCGAGAGAATTGTTCAAATAATGCCATACCCATTGGCGTGGTTTGTTCAAAGGCATTTAATCCTTCGTGATACCAGCGAGCCAATGCCTCATCGGCAGATTTTTCCACACAAGGCACATAAATTTGCACATCATTCAACTGTCCAATCCGATCTAAACGCCCAATACATTGTTCAAGTAAATCAGGATTTTGTGGCAAATTAAATAAGACTAAAGTGTCTGCAAACTGGAAATTTCGCCCCTCTGAGCCAATGCTGGAGCTGAGTAAAACCTGTGCGCCATTTTCCATATCAGCAAAATAAGCCGCTGCACGGTCACGTTCAATTATAGACATTTTTTCATGGAAAACCGTGGCTCGAATTCCTTCTTTTTCTCGTAAATATTGTTCAAGGTGAATGGCTGTTTGCACACTTTGGCAAATTACAAAGATTTTTTTATCACGTCGTGTTTTTAAAAAATCTAACAGCCATTGGGCTTTCACTTCTTCCATTTGAGCGGTATTTTCAACCGTTAAAGTGATCGGGTGATAAATACGTTGTGGAAAACCTTTCACTGCTTGGCGCGTATTGCGGAATAACACACGGCTTGTGCCATGACGATCAATCAAGTTTTGGATTAATGTTTGACGCGCCGCTTGTTGTATTTCCCCATTTTGGGAGGCCAATTCTTGGAAAAGTTGATCGAGATGTTGTTCTTTTAATAGCGTAGAAATCTGATTTTTTTCCACCTCACTTAACGGTTTTTCCGCTAATAGAGATTGAACGGCATCCGCAACCGGTTGGTAGTGCTGCTGTTCTTCTTGGAAGGCTGCATAATCAAAAAAGCGTTCGGGATCGAGTAATCGCAAGCGGGCAAAGTGGCTTTCTTGCCCTAATTGTTCTGGTGTAGCGGTGAGCAATAATACGGAAGGAATCACTTTTGCAAGTCGTTCAACATATAAATACGCACGGCTTGGGGCGGTTTCAGACCAAGCCAAATGATGGGCTTCATCTACAATGAGGCAGTCAAAAACCGCATCAAGAGCTTGTTCTGCCCGTTTTGGCGAGTTCACTAACCAATCTAAGGCGCAAATAATCAGCGATTCCGAGCTAAAAGGATTTTCACCCATAGTGGCAAAATCGGCACAGCGTTCTTCATCAAACAATGAAAAATGCAAATTAAATCGGCGGAGCATTTCAACCAACCATTGATGTTGCAAGGTTTCCGGCACAAGCACTAATACACGTTGAACTTTTTCGGCAAACAGTTGATTTTGTAAAATCATCCCAGCTTCAATGGTTTTCCCTAACCCCACTTCGTCAGCAAGCAATACTCGAGGATTCACACGGTTACCCACTTCAGCGGCAATATGCAACTGGTGAGGAATGAGCCCCGCCCGAATACCACGCAAACCACGCAATGGTGATTGAAATTGGGCTTGTTGATGCTTTAACGTGCGATAACGCAAAGCAAAATGATGGCTGCGATTGAGTTGTGCGGAAAAAAGTCGATCTTTCGCCGAACTAAAAGAAATAATCGGTGAAATATCGCCTTCTTGCACGATAACTTGTTCTCCTTGTGGATTTTCTACCAAGTAAAAATTCAAGCCGTTTAGGCTTTGAGTATCCACAATCTTGCCTTGCCAACCGTCTTTATGCTTCAGCATTTCGCCTTTGTTAAATTGGATACGGGTAAGGGGTGCTTGAGCGATAGAATAAATACGTGTTTCGTCAGAGGCGGGAAAATGCAACGTCACAGTACGTGAATCAAAGGCGGTAACGATGCCTAATCCAAGATTATTTTCACTTCCGCTTAACCAACGCTGACCAAGGGCAAAAGATGTCATACAATTCTCTATTTTTTATTCATTAAAATTTGGGCGGCTATTGTAGCCCGATTAAAAGGGAAAGCAATGAAAACCGTGATCTCAATCACAATCGTAATGAATACTCGGATTCTATACTTTACTTTGCCAAAGTGCGGTGTAAAAATGATGTGGTCTTTCATTATTATGGAGTAAAAAATGGATTGGTCTGCTCGTCTTAAACGTGAGTTCTTATCCGGTTGGAAACCTTTTGAGGTGATCTGGTTGGTGGTGTTTATTATTGCGCAAATTTGGGCGTATGTGCAGCAAGATGATAATTCTTTGCTAGAGATGATTTCTGGCATCTCGGGCATTTTGTGCGTGGTATTGGTGAGTAAAGGGAAAATCAGCAACTATTTCTTCGGCTTGATTTTTGCTTATACCTATTTTTATGTGGCATGGGGGCAAAATTTCTTAGGGGAAATGAACACTGTACTTTATGTCTATTTGCCGGCACAGTTTATCGGCTATTTTATGTGGAAAAACAATATGCAAAATGACAATGGCGGAGAAAGCGTGGTGGCAAAGGCACTCACTCCACAAGGTTGGATTGCCCTCGCGCTTTTTATCGGTATTGGTACGCTTTTATTTGTGCAGGCCTTGCAGGCAGCGGGTGGAAGTTCAACAGGCTTAGACGGCTTAACGACCATTATCGTGGTGGCAGCCCAGTTGCTGATGATTTTGCGTTATCGTGAACAATGGCTGTTGTGGATTGTCCTTAATATTCTTTCTATTATTTTATGGGCGGAAACACCGGCGATGTATTTAATGTACAGTGCGTATTTACTGAACTCCCTTTACGGCTATTACAACTGGACAAAATTAACAAAATAGTTGCAAAATTAACCGCACTTTAGAAGCTAAAGGCGAATCTTAGGGTTCGCTTTTTTATTAAAATTTCAAATAAAAATCCTTCGTTAGTGCGATAAATTCATTCGTGTAGTGGTTTTCCTCATCATAAATTACGATTTGATCACGCAATAAATTTTGTGGTTGTTTGGAAAAAGTGATTAACATTCTTTGCGACGATTTGCCGACTTTAGAGATGATCTCTGTTTGTTTGATGCAATAAAGTGCGGTCCGTTTTTCGAGTGTTTTTGCCGCCTCATAAGGCAGAACAAAACTGATTTTTCCTGTTTCGGATAAGCGTTCAGCCGCCCAGATCAGCCAATCTAAATGGCTTTGTTTGGCATAGCGGGCGAGCTCCCGCTCCTCATTTTTACATTCCACACCTTGATCGAAATAGGGCGGATTGGCGACAATGAGATCAAAGGTTTCGGAGCTGGTATGCAAAAAATCTCGCACATCCGCTTGAATCAGATTGATACGTTCCTGCCAAGGGGAATGGGCAATATTCCCTTGTGCTTGTTGAGCGGCGGCAGGATCTAATTCCACTGCAGAAATTAAACAATCCAGTGAGCTCCGTTGTGCGAGCATTAAGGCTAACAGACCGGTGCCACTGCCCATATCCAGCACATTTTTAACCTGTGCAATATCTACCCAAGCACCCAGTAAAATGCTATCCGTGCCCACTTTCATTGCACAATGTTGTTGATTAATGTGAAATTGTTTAAAGGTGAAACTACTCATAAATATTTCTTAAATTGACCGCACTTTCCTGTTTATTTTTAGGCATTTCAGGGCTTTTCAGGTATAATTCGCGCCAATTTTAACAAAGAACCGTAGAATAATGAATTTTCCCCAATTTGAGCAATTCGATCTTTCTCCTGAACTTCTTCAAGCCCTTGAAAAAAAAGGCTATTCACGCCCAACGGCGATCCAATTAAATGCCATACCTGCGGCAATGGAAGCCCGTGATGTGTTAGGTTCTGCCCCAACGGGAACAGGAAAAACGGTGGCATTTCTATTGCCGGTATTGCAACATCTGCTTGATTATCCACGTCGTAAACCGGGTCCTCCACGTATTCTTGTCTTAACCCCAACCCGTGAGTTGGCGATGCAGGTGGCACAACAAGCGGAAGAATTGGCACAATTTACCCATTTAAATATCGCTACCATCACCGGCGGTGTGGCCTATCAAAACCACGGCGAAGTGTTTAACACCAATCAAGATTTGGTAGTGGCGACACCGGGGCGTTTATTGCAATACATTCAAGAAGAAAATTTTGATTGTCGTTCGGTGGAAATATTAATTTTTGATGAAGCAGACAGAATGTTGCAAATGGGCTTTGGACAAGATGCGGAAAAAATTGCAGCGGAAACCCGTTGGCGTAAACAAACCTTATTGTTTTCTGCCACCCTTGAAGGGGAATTGTTGGTGGATTTCGCCGAACGCTTGCTTAATGATCCTGTAAAAGTGGACGCAGAACCCAGCCGCCGTGAACGGAAAAAAATCAATCAGTGGTATTACCACGCCGATAGTCATGAACACAAAGTGAAATTACTGGCTCGTTTTATTGAAACGGAAAATGTCCATCGTGGTATTGTGTTCGTACGTCGCCGTGAGGAGGCACGAGAGCTGGCTGAAGTTTTACGCAAGCGTGGGATTCGTTCCACCTATTTAGAAGGGGAAATGGCACAAACCCAGCGTAATAATGCCATTGATAAATTAAAATCGGGTGTGGTGACAGTATTAGTGGCAACGGATGTAGCGGCTCGAGGTATTGATATTGATGATGTCAGTCATGTGATGAATTTTGATTTGCCATATAGTGCGGATACCTATCTACACCGTATTGGGCGTACCGCTCGAGCAGGCAAAAAAGGCACTGCAGTATCTTTTGTGGAAGCCCACGATTATAAATTACTCGGCAAAATTAAGCGTTATACGGAAGAAATATTAAAAGCCCGTGTTTTGGAAGGTTTGGAACCCCGCACCAAACCACCGAAAGACGGTGAAATTAAATCGGTGACTAAAAAACAAAAAGCCCGTATAAAAGCCAAACTTGAGGAAAAGAAAAAAGAGGCGGCGAAGAAAAAAGTGAAATTGCGGCACAAGGATACGAAAAATATTGGGAAGCGGAGAAAGCCGAGTTCACAGAACGACAATTAGAAAGCAAAAAGAGTGGTGAAAAATCACGGTATTATATCGCTGTTACACAAATTTTATTTTTGTAGGGACACACTGCGTGTGTCCCGCTTATAACAGTTGAAATAATTTGATTTTATAATGGACACACGTAGTGTGTCCTAAAATGACGGCTTTTGTGCATTTTCTACATAATGTTGAAAAATCACAGAAAATTTTCACCGCACTTTTTTTCTATTTTGAGCAGTAAAAATCCACCTTCA
>NZ_MLHG01000040.1 GCF_001998825.1 Rodentibacter mrazii | reverse complement strand
GAGGGGTTAGGGGAGATTTGGCAGAAGTGAGAAACGAAGAAATAATAATTTTAACCCGCGGAATTTTTAGATAAGAGAAAAAACAATGACAACCCAAAACTTCCTAGTAGAAATCGGTACAGAAGAGCTGCCGCCAAAAGCTCTGAAAACATTAGCCACTGCCTTTGCAGATAACGTGCAGGTGGAATTGAATCAAGCGGGTTTAACCTTTGATAAAATCAAATGGTTTGCTGCGCCACGCCGTTTGGCGGTGAAAGTGTTGGCACTTGCCACACAGCAGCCGAGCAAAGAAATTGAAAAACGTGGGCCGGCAGTATCGGCAGCATTTGATGCGGAAGGCAAACCAACCAAAGCAGCGGAAGGCTGGGCGCGTGGTTGTGGGATTACTGTCGATCAGGCAGAACGCCTTGTCACGGACAAAGGCGAATGGTTGGTTCATCGTGCGAAAATTGAAGGTCAGCCGACCAAAAATTTGCTTGGTGAGATTGTGGCAACCGCTTTAGCGAAATTGCCAATTCCAAAACCGATGCGTTGGGCGGACAAAACCGTGCAATTTATTCGTCCTGTTCATACGGTAACGATGTTACTGGGTGATGAACTCATTGAAGGTGAAATTTTAGGTGTGGCAAGTAGTCGCACTATTCGTGGGCACTGTTTCTTGGGCGAGTCTGAATTTGAAATCCAACACGCCGATCAATATCCACAATTATTGCGTGAAAAAGGCTCGGTGATCGCTGATTTCAACGAACGTAAAGCAGTAATTTTGGCAAAATCTCAAGAAAAAGCGACCGTACTTGGTGGGGTGGCAGATATTGAAGACGATTTGCTCGATGAAGTCACTTCATTGGTGGAATATCCTAACGTGTTGGCAGCGAAATTTGAAGAACGTTTCCTTGCCGTGCCTGCGGAAGCCTTGGTTTATACGATGAAAGGCGACCAAAAATACTTCCCGATTTATGATAAAGAGGGCAAATTATTACCGCACTTTATTTTCGTATCGAACATTAACCCGGATGATCCAAGTGCGATTATTGAAGGGAACGAAAAAGTGGTGCGTCCACGTTTAACGGATGCGGAATTTTTCTTTAAAACCGATTTAAAACAAAAATTGGTGGATCGCTTGCCACGTTTGGAAACCGTATTGTTCCAACAACAACTCGGTACATTGCGTGATAAAACTGCTCGTATTGAACAGCTTGCAGGCGAAATTGCCAAACAAATCGGGGCAGATGAAACCAAAGCGAAGCGAGCAGGTTTGCTTTCAAAATGTGATTTGATGACCAATATGGTGTTTGAATTTACAGATACCCAAGGGGTAATGGGAATGCACTATGCCCGTCACGATGGCGAAGATGAAGAAGTGGCGGTAGCGTTAAACGAGCAATATATGCCACGTTTCGCCGGCGATGAGTTGCCGAAATCCTTGGTAGCAAGTGCGGTCGCTTTAGCGGATAAATTCGACACCCTGACAGGAATCTTCGGTATTGGACAAGCACCAAAAGGTAGTGCGGATCCTTTTGCTTTACGCCGTGCCGCATTGGGGGCATTACGTATTATCGTAGAGAAAAATCTCCCTCTTGATTTGGAAGATCTTGTGCAAAAAGCCACCGCACTTTTTGGCGATAAACTCACGAATAAAAATGTGGTTGCTGACGTGGTGGATTTTATGCTCGGGCGTTTCCGTGCATGGTATCAAGATGAAGGCATTGCGGTGGATGTGATTCAAGCAGTATTGGCTCGTCGCCCAACCCGCCCTGCTGATTTTGATGCTCGCGTGCGTGCGGTGTCTCATTTCCGTACCTTAGATTCTGCGGAGGCCTTGGCTGCGGCAAATAAACGTGTGGCAAATATTCTTGCCAAAGCGGATATTACTATCGGTGAGATTAATTTATACGCTTGTGTCGAGCCTGCGGAAAAAGCCTTAGCTGAAGCCGTGCTGGCATTGAAAACCAAAGTGAAGCCGTTAATTGCTCAAGGTGAATATACGGATGTGTTGGATAAACTTGCCAACTTACGTACACCGGTGGACAATTTCTTTGACAATGTGATGGTAAATGCAGAAGATCCAGCACTACGTCAAAACCGCTTGGCGATCCTAAACACGTTACAAAGCTTGTTCTTACAAGTAGCGGATATTTCAGTGCTTCAATAATTGAGTATAAGGGTGGTTGTTTTTTCAGCGACCATCCTTTTCTTTATAGACTTCAACAGATTATTTCTCTATAATCACCGCACTTTCCCCCCTTAGCTCAGTAGGTTAGAGCAGGCGACTCATAATCGCTTGGTCACTGGTTCAAGTCCGGTAGGGGGGACCAAACGGACTTTTCTCCTCTTATTTCCTCTTACGTTTTCATAAACTAAACCCTTGTAAACACTGACTTCAACGCCATTTTACTTTATTTTCTCATACGTTTTCTTACGCATTTATACGTTTACAGCCACAGATTTTAGTTATACGCTTAGTTATACGCAACAATGCGAAACAAATTGCGTATAACTAAAAATTGCTTAACCCTTAAATTTACTGGGCTGGAAGAGGATTATTTTTACCGTTTAGTTATACGGATTTTTATTTTATAGAGGCTTAAATTATGGCACGTATAACTAAACCACTCACCAACACCGAAATAGAGCGAGCAAAGCCAAAAGATAAAGATTGCACTTTATCAGACGGACAGGGGCTTTATTTATTGATTAAGCCATCAGGGGCTAAGCTATGGCGATTTAATTACTATCAACCTTTTAGCAGCCCTAGAAAGCGAGTTTTGCTAGGCTTGGGAAAATATCCCGATATTTCTTTATCACAAGCACGCAAGGTCAGAGATGAATTTTTATCATTGCTTGCACAAAATATCGATCCGCAACAATACCGGCAAACCATGTTGAACATATAAAATACTACCCCGTGACAAGTAAATATTTGTTCTGTTATTTATCAAATAGATAGCTGGTTAATTTCGGTTCGGTAGGCTTTTAGGGGACATTTAGGGGGCACAATGAATCCTTTAAGTGCCCCTAAAATTAATTGAATGACATAAAATGGTAAGAATAAGAATTTTTATTAAAAATACAGTGATCCCCTTAATGTCATTAAGGGGATTTTTCTAGATTACAATATCCGATTCAGCAAATTTTACCGAGAGAAAATCAATTAATAACCTTGCGGAAGGTTGAAAACTATTTCTTGAGCTATATGCAACGTGTACTATCCATTTGGGGATATGCCACCCGTCCGGTGAAATAATTTGCAGCCTTCCTTGGTTTAAATCCTTTCTGACTAATACTTCCGGCAATACTGCTATCCCAACGCCTTTAACCGCACTTTTATGAATAAGATAAATATTTTCACTGATTAATTTAGGGTAATAAACAATATTTTGTTTCCCTTCTTTTTGATGTTCAAATGGCCAAGAATGATCTTGTCTTACCCAAGTCAAAACAGGGTAATGATGAATTTGTTTCAGAGTTTTGAAAGGTTCCTTGACGAGCTTTGGGCTTGCCACTAAATAGTGTTGGGATAAACAAAATGTTTTTGTGACAACTTCACTGTCTTCAAAGGGATAAGGGCGTACTCTTAATGCGAAGTCCAACCTCTCTTTAATTAAGTCAACTTTTCTACTTGTATTTTCTACGAATAATTCAATATCGGCATAGGTTGCCATAAATTCAGCAAGCATATCATTCACATACAGATCCAATAACTCTTTAGGGCAACTCAGCCTAATTTGTCCTTTTGATTCGGATTGTTGCTCAATAAAGCGCTGTGCTTGTTCAACTTGTTGAACCAAACTGAGGCAATATTGGTAGTATTGATCACCTAAATATGTGACTTCAAATTGGTGGGTATTTCGCTGAATGAGTGCAACACCAAGTACTTTTTCTAACTTAGCAAAGCGACGACTGGCTTCACTAAAGCTTCCGGCATCAACTACTTGTACAAATAAATAGAGATCATTTAAGTCTAAATTATGTTTCATTTTATTGTTCCAAATATGCAACAGGGAAACTCATTTGTAGATCTACAAACAGAGTGATATTACCTCTATATTATGCGAGCTGTAGCACGGCAACATTGAAACAATGTGAGAGTTATTTTGAGCTGTAAACGACGTACATCTTAGACTTAACTAAGGTGTACGTCAAACTTTAATGTTTTTTAAAAAGCATACGGCTAAAAGTGCGGTCTGTTTTTTAACTATTTTAGGAGAAGTAAAAATGGCAAAACCTTATGTTCGCTTAGATAAAAATAATGCAGCAATGCTGTTGGTTGACCATCAAACCGGTCTTTTATCTTTAGTTCGTGATATTGATCCGGACAAATTCAAAAATAATGTGTTAGCTACAGCGGATTTAGCAAAATACTTTAATCTCCCAACTATTTTAACCACATCTTTTGAAACCGGTCCAAATGGTCCGTTAGTACCGGAGTTAAAAGAAATGTTCCCTGGTGCACCTTATATTGCTCGCCCGGGCAACATCAATGCGTGGGATAACGAAGATTTTGTTAAAGCAGTTAAAGCAACAGGTAAAAAACAATTGATTATTGCCGGTGTGGTCACTGAAGTTTGTGTGGCTTTCCCTGCGCTTTCTGCCATTGAAGAAGGGTTTGATGTATTTGTTATTGCTGATGCATCAGGAACATTTAACGAAATGACTCGTGATGCAGCTTGGCGTCGTATGGAATCAGCAGGTGTGCAAATGATGACTTGGTTCGGTGCTTCTTTAATGACACTCGCATTTAATCGTTTTAATCGTCGAATGGCACTAATTTTACTCATGGTTTTATTTACTATGCCGTAGGTAGCCTTATTTTATCCTTTATCGGTGATTATGGTACGATGTCTATGACTGGGACATAGATGACGATAATTGCTTTACTCTTAGTATGGACACAACGGTATGATAGGATTTATCAATAGAATCTCCAAAAAAAACTATGAGTTATATTAAAAAAATACTCAGTTTACTCCCTATAAATCTCAACTGAAACCAAGTAAAATGTGCCTGTTTTTTACTTTTTTAATTCTTTTTAGGAGTGACTATGGCAGCGGAAAGCTCAGGTGATTTAATTCGAGTGGTGGCATTGCTGGGTGCAGCAGTGGTGGCTGTGCCGTTATTTAAACGTATAGGATTAGGCTCTGTATTGGGTTATCTTGCCGCAGGGTTGGCAATTGGTCGTTATGGTTTACAAGTAATTGATGATCATCGCGCTATTATTCATCTTGCAGAATTTGGTGTTGTGATGTTCTTATTTGTGATTGGACTTGAAATGAAACCCTCACATCTCTGGGGATTACGTCGTCAGATTTTTGGGCTCGGCAGTATGCAGGTGATTATCTCCGCTATTTTAATGACGATTGTGGGCGCTCAATTTGGTGTATCTTGGGAGGTCGCATTTGTGTCTTCAGCCGGTTTTGTGTTGACATCCACCGCGATTGTGATGCAAGTATTAGGCGAACGCAAAGAACTTTCCACAAAGCGCGGTCAAAAAATCGTCTCAATTTTACTTTTTGAAGATTTATTAATCGTACCATTGCTTGCCGTTGTTACCTTTCTTTCTCCTTTTGAAAAAACAGAAGCCTCCATGCCTTGGTGGCAATCAGCCGGCATTGCGATGCTTGCCTTAGCCGCATTAGTGTTTATTGGTCGTTTCATTTTAAATCCGGTTTTCCGGATTTTAGCCAATGCCAAAGCGCGTGAAGTAATGACGGCGGCTGCACTTTTTGTAGTGTTAGGGGCGGCATTGTTAATGGAAGAAGCGGGATTATCTATGGCGATGGGGGCCTTTGTCGCCGGTGTAATGCTGTCTGAATCCGCATTCCGCCATCAATTAGAAGCCGATATTGAGCCTTTCCGTGGCTTATTGCTGGGGCTTTTTTTCCTTGGTGTTGGAATGGCATTAGATTTAAAAGTAGTGGCGGAAAATTGGCAATTAATCCTCTTGGGCGTGATTGTATTAATGCTCACCAAAGGAATCTGTATTTATCTTGTGGCACGTATGGCGAAAAGCACCCATAAAACAGCATTAGAACGCGCACTTTTAATGGCACAAGGGGGAGAATTTGCTTTTGTTCTTTTTGCAGCAGCGCTATCAAAAGGTGTGATTGATGAAACTGTGAATGCTAACATGACGGCAATCGTTGTGCTTTCTATGGTGATGACACCGATTATTCTTGTGCTTTATGAAAAATACGGTGCGAAAGAAATTGCAGAAGAAATTCAACACGATGAAATTGATGAACAGCATCCAATCCTCATTATCGGCATGGGACGTTTTGGACAAATAGTGAATGACTTGCTCCGTTTGAGCGGGTATGCCACAACGATAGTGGATCTTAATCCAAATATGATAAAAGGTTTTAATGAATATGGTATTAAATCTTATTTTGGTGATGCCTCACGTCGTGAATTTTTAATTGCGGCAGGATTGGAGCAGGCAGAAATGCTAGTAGTCGCCATTGACAACAAAGAGCAGGCATCTGCCATCGTGCATTTTGCCCGAGAAGTGAATCCGAATATTAAAATTATTGCCCGTTCTTACGACCGTTTCCACACATTTGATTTATATAATTCCGGTGCAAATGAAGTTGTTCGTGAAACCTTTGATTCCGCAGTGCGTACCGGTCGATTAGCATTAGAACGTCTAGGAATGGAACCTGAGGTGGCAAAAGAAATTGCAGAGTATTATTTCCATGGTGATCGCCATGAAGTGAGATTAATGTCTCAGGTTTATGAGCCAAAATCAGAATTTTTTAAAAGCCCGGTATTACAAGATATTGCTCGAGAATGCGACCAAAAAATGGCTGCAGATATTCAAGAAATCTTGCTAAGAGCGAAAGAAAAAGAACAAGAAGAAAATTAAAAAATTTGACAAAAACGACCGCACTTTTAAGCATTAAAGTGCGGTCGTTTCTTTTCATTTTTTGCATTATATAGCAGATCCGATTGAGGCTCATTTGTAGGGACACACTGCGTGTGTCCCTACCTTTCGTTGAAATACCTGTTTTTGTGCATCAGTTATATAACACTGGTTTTTTATTATACGCTCAATTTTGCCTTTAATTCTTGCAACGCACGTGCACGGTGAGAGATTTTTTTCTTTTCTGTTGTTTCCAGTTCTGCAAAGGTGCAACCTTGTTCCGGGCTGAAGAATAAGCTGTCGTAACCAAACCCATTTTCCCCTTTTTCCTCAAAACCAATCATACCGTGACATTCCCCTTCTGCAATGATAGGAGAAGGATCGGCGGGGTGTAGTAATAACACTATACAGCTCACAAATTTTGCGTGGCGTTTTTCCTTTGGTACATCGGCAAGTTCTGCCAATAATTTTTTACGATTTTTCGCATCATCGCCTTCTTCGCTGGCATAACGGGCGGAATACAAACCCGGTGCACCATTGAGGGCGTTGACAACTAAACCAGAATCGTCCGCAATTGCGGGTAAACCTGATTTTTCTGCGGCATAACGGGCCTTCAATAAAGCATTTTCTACAAAGGTTAGCCCCGTTTCCTCCGGGCTTTCAATGCCTAAATCCGTTTGAGCGATCACCTCAAATCCGAACGTCGCCAACACATCTGCCATTTCTTTTACTTTGCCTTGATTGCCGGTAGCAAGTACAATTTTTTGCATTATTATTTATCCTTTTTGTTGAAATTTTGATGATAACCGAACATTAATTCAGCCCAGTTTTGTTCTGTGAATTGGATCTTCATTCTTTCTGTTTCTTTCATAAAAGAGCGGTGTAAACGCTTCAAGTTTTCCACTTTCCAAAAATCTCCTGATTTTTCACCGCACTTATCAAAATCCAGCAGCCAACACTTTTGTTTGACTTCTGTATATTGAATAAGAATGTTGTGGGCGTTAAGATCCGTATGGCAAATTTGCAGATCATGTAACTGACGAATTAGCCCACCGATTTGTTGCCAAGTTTCATCAGCCAGTCTTTGGGTTTGCAAAAGTGCGGTCAAATCCTGTGCATTTTCGATTTTTTCTGTGAGGATATCCGCTTGATAACAAAAACCGAATTGACCTTTTTTTATACGAGCCCCCATAGGCTTGGGTACAGGCAAACCCGAATCATACAAGCGTTGTAATAAAGAAAATTCTGAGAAACTGCGTGTTTTGGCAAGGCTTGAAAAATGATAACGATCTTTATTGAATTTTCCCCATAAGCCGCCCCGATAATAATGACGAAGGGCACAATTTACGCCAAACCAATCTTGTGTTGCCAAAAAGTAAGTGGTTCCCCGACCTTTCGCCGAACCAAGAATACGGTTTTCTGTTTGCCAAAATTGTGGGTAGAAAAACTGATGTTGTTGGTCAAAAGTGCGGTCAAAATTAAAGATAAAAAATTGGTTATCTTGTTGGAATTCAAGCATTTTAGGTGGATTGAATGATAGAAAATGCCCCCATTCTACTTTAAAATAACGCTAATTTAAACGAGAAAGGAACGCTTATGCCGCTTTTTACCGAAGCTCCTACATCAATCTGTATCCTTCGCCTGTCGGCTGTGGGGGATGTGTGTCATGCCCTTGCGGTGGTACAACGTATTCAGGCCTATTATCCACAGACAAAAATCACTTGGATTGTGGGAAAAACGGAAGCAGCTTTGTTAGAAGGGATACCGAATGTGACACTGCTCCCTTATGATAAGAAAACTGGCTGGAAGGGTATTCTTTCCTTATGGAAACAACTTAAAAATCCCCATTTTGATGCCTTGTTGAATATGCAAACAGCATTTCGAGCCTCCATTCTTTCGTTAGGGATCAAGGCAAAATATAAAATCGGTTTTGGTCAAAAACGTTCTCGTGAGGGGCAACGCTTTTTTGTAAATCGCCGTGTGAACGATCCGGTATCGCCTCATGTATTGGATGGTTTTATGGCGTTTGCTGAATATCTTGGTGTGCCGAATGGGAAACCTACTTGGCATTTGTCAATTTCAGCGCAGGATCAGCAGGTTGCTGAACAATTTGTTGATCCGACCCGTAAAAATTTATTAATTTCTCCTTGTTCCAGTAAGGTTGAAAAAGATTGGTTGGTGGAACGTTATGCGGAAGTGGCAAATATAGCAAATCAGCATAATGTGAATGTGATTTTTTGTAGTTCCCCAGCGAAACGCGAGATGGAAATGGTGAAAAAAATAACCGCACTTTGTGATTTTGCGCCCACCAATGCCGCGGGAAAAACGAGCTTAAAACAACTCACTGCATTGATTGCTAAAGTAGATCTTGTGCTTTCGCCGGATTCCGGTCCTACCCATATTGCAACAACGCAGGGAACACCGGTCATCGGATTATATGCTTACCATAATCCATTACGTACCGCACCTTATAATAATATAGAAAATGTGGTATCGGTGTATGAAGAAAATGCACAAAAGGAATTTGGTCGACCTTCCTCTGAATTGCCTTGGGCAACAAAATTGAAAGGGAAAAATTTGATGGCGGAAATTCAAGTGAAAGAGGTGATTGCACAGATGGAAAAATTGAATTTATGGTAGCAAAAATGGCGTTCATTGAACGCCAATAGGGATATAATGTGAGAAAGATTATTCTCCTTTTTGCACATTAAACGCTTCTAATGCACGCAGAGAATAGGTATAAGCCGCACCGGCATTGAGGGCGATAGACATCGCTAAGGCTGCGGAAACTTCTTCTTCCGTCGCCCCTGCTTTTACCGCCTCTTCCGCATGAACGCTAATACAACTTTCACAACGGGTGGTAACAGCCACGGCAAGGGCAATTAATTCACGGGTTTTGGCATCAAGTATATTACCTTCAGCCGCAGCAGCACCTAATGCTTGATAGGCTTGCAACATTTTTGGGTGTTTTTTGCCAAGTTCGCCAAATGATTTTTTAACGTGTGAAGTGTGTTCTTTCCAATCTGTAAACATAATATTTTCTCCTCAAATATGATGATGTAATGATTAATTTTCGAGACAAATTATAGTATTTTTATACAAACAGACTTGTCAATTTGTCTCAATTTATATGGTTGGAATCTCATGATAGATTATTTAGATAAACTGACCCACTTGGCTCAGGTTAGGGGCGAAATTAATATTTGCTGTGAATTTCAGGGGGAGTGGCAACTGGTGCATCATGAACAATCAAATAATAAAGGGATTTTTCATTTGATTGAAGAAGGGGAATGTTGGCTTACTCTTGGTGATAAACCATTTCATTTAACTCAAGGGGATATCTTTTTTCTGCCGCAAAATCGACCGCACTTAGTAGGAAGTTTACCGGAAAATGGGAAAAATATTTTGCCTAATAAGCGACGACAAGGTATTTTTGAAGTACAAAAAATCGGGCGAGGAACGCCGGATTTAAAGATGTTTTGTGGGGTATTTTATTATCAGGAAAATACCTTGTTGATGGCATCATTACCGGATTATTTGCATTTAAATTTGTGTGACACCTCAATTCAATTACTCGTGCAATTATTTCTGCAGGAAGCCAAAAAGCAAGAGAGCGGCAATCAATCAGTAATAGATTCATTGGCAAATGTGTTGTTTATTTATATTCTTCGTCACGCTATCAGTCTTGGAATGATTGAACGTGGTGTTCTTTACGCACTTCAGGATAAACGGTTGAATCCGGTGCTTATTCGGCTTTTGCAAGCACCGGCACAAAATTGGCATATTGAGCAACTTGCGGATTTGGCGGCGATGTCTAGGGCGAATTTTATCCGTGTGTTTCAACAGCAGGTTGGGATGCCTCCCGGTAAATTTCTCACCAAAGTGCGGTTAGATTTGGCGGCGTTTTTATTAAAACACTCTCAAAAAAACGTCTTGGCTATCGCATTGGAAGTCGGGTATCAATCTGAGGCACATTTCAGTAAAGCTTTCAAAAATGCTTATCAAATTTCACCAAGTCTTTATCGCAAGGTATAAACTCTGTCAGGTGTAAATTGAAGTTTTTTTACGCTATAATGTTCAGGTTTTGAAGGCAACCTATGTTGCCTTTTGTTTTTAAGGAAATCTTATGTTTGATAAAATTTTTTCATGGTTTGAAAACCGTTTAAATCCTTATCCGGAAAGCAATCCGACGACACCGGAAAAAGGGCTGTTCCGTTTTATTTGGTCAAGCATTGACGGTATGAAAGGCTGGATTTTCTTGCTGGCAATTTTAACGGTTGGTACCGGTGTGATGGAGGCATTACTATTCCAATTTATGGGCTTGCTCGTGGATTGGCTTGGCGCTTATACACCGGCGACCTTGTGGCAGGAAAAAGGGCATTTGCTTATTGGTATGGCGGCGCTGCTTTTGTTCAGTATTGTGTGGTCTTTTATCGGAGTGAATGTTCGGCTGCAAACCTTGCAAGGGGTGTTCCCCATGCGGTTGCGTTGGAATTTCCACCGTCTAATGCTTGGACAAAGTTTGAGTTTTTACCAAGATGAATTTGCCGGACGGGTTTCGGCAAAAGTGATGCAAACCGCCCTCGCCGTGCGTGATACGGTGATGACGATTGCTGATATGTTGGTTTATGTGGCGGTGTATTTTATCACCTCAGGTTTGGTATTGGCGGCGTTAGATATTTGGTTCTTATTGCCCTTTGCTATTTGGATTTTGCTCTTTATCACCATTTTGAAATTGCTGATTCCTCGTTTAGCGAAAACGGCAGAACGCCAAGCAGATGCCCGCTCTTTGATGACCGGGCGGGTAACCGATGCTTATTCCAATATTGCGACGGTAAAATTATTCTCTCACGGTTCTCGTGAGGCAGCCTATGCTAAACGTTCAATGGAAGAATTTATGGTGACAGTACATGCGCAAATGCGTCTTGCTAGCTCCCTTGATACCTTAACCTATGCAAGCAATATTTTCTTAACCCTAACCACGGCAATATTGGGTGTCATTTTATGGCAACAGGGGCACGTGGGGGTAGGGGCGATTGCCACAGCGACCGCTATGGCATTGCGTGTGAATGGCTTGTCCCGTTGGATTATGTGGGAATCGGCACGGTTATTTGAGAACATTGGTACGGTAAATGATGGAATGGCGACGCTGACAAAACCGCACACCATTGTGGATAAACCGAATTGTCCGCCGTTACAGGTCAAGCAAGGGGAAATTAAATTTAATGATATTACTTTTGCTTATGATCCGACAAAACCTTTATTGAATCATTTTAATCTCACTATTAAACCGGGAGAAAAAGTCGGGTTAATCGGGCGTTCCGGGGCGGGTAAATCGACGATTGTTAATCTCTTACTGCGTTTTTATGAGGCTCAGCACGGTACAATCACCATTGACGGACAAAATGTACTGGATGTCCAACAAGAAAGTTTGCGTAGCCAAATTGGCTTGGTGACACAAGATACCTCGTTATTACACCGTTCTGTACGTGACAATATTATTTATGGTCGCCCGAATGCAACGGATGAGGAAATGAAATGGGCGGCAGAGCGTGCCGAAGCGGCGGATTTCATTCCGTTCTTGACGGATGCGCAAGGTAGAAAAGGTTATGATGCGCACGTGGGTGAGCGAGGTGTTAAACTGTCCGGTGGTCAGCGTCAGCGTATTGCCATTGCCCGTGTGATGTTGAAAGATGCGCCGATTTTGTTACTGGATGAAGCGACCAGTGCGTTGGATTCGGAAGTGGAAGTGGCGATTCAAGAAAGTCTCGATAAAATGATGGAAAATAAAACGGTGATCGCTATTGCCCATCGTTTATCTACCATTGCGGCAATGGACCGTTTGATTGTGTTAGATAAAGGTCAAATTGTGGAGCAAGGTACACACAGCGAATTACTTGAACAAAATGGTTTGTACGCAAAACTTTGGAAACATCAAAGTGGTGGCTTTTTAAGTAGTCATGAACATTTAGATTAATACGGAAAATAGCAGTATGATGTAGCTGTTGCACAAACGGAGATGAATACAGAAAAACAATAAAGTGCAGTTGAAATTAACCGCATTTTTTGCTCCTATAATCAAATTTTTTAGTCACCACAGATGAGAGCTTATGCTATTTACCTTCTATGAGAACTATCCTAAGTTAGGTGAAGAAACCAACATATTTTGGGATAAAATGTTTGCCAAGTATTTTGAAGCAGTATTACTTTTGAGGGATATTATTAATGAGTGAAAAACAATATAGCATTATCGTGGTTTTTAATTGTGACGGCAATGACGTTATATGACATTTATTATCAACAAAGGATATATAGTGATTCAATGGGTAATCTCGGTAGATTAGGCTTCAGAAGATACTTAGTGATTAGTTAAAGGGAGGGAGGTGAATAGCTGTTTAATCCTTGAGATAAAAATTTGGTTCCCTTTTTTTAGCTAATCGACTAGAGTTTTTTTAAATTAAACTGGGATGATAAAATTGCAACTATAAACAGTTGCAATTTTAGCAAGTTTTCATCCCTAAACCGAAATTTACAATTATTAGAAAATTTCTTGTTCTATTCTATCGAAGTTGAAATTTAGATTGGAGAGAAAGCATTCAGTACAAGGAATGCCTTCTAAAGATATTAAACAATTTCACTTAATTTGACTGGTCGTCCTTCATCAAGAGAACGTTTAGCCGCTAGCGCAATAACGACAGGTTGTAACCCGTCATTACCGTTCACCAATGTTGGTTTGTCATTGATAATAGCATCAATAAAACAAGACATTTCATCGGCAAAAGATTGCATATAACGCTCTAAGAAGAAATATTTCGGTTTTTCAGCGATCACACCCATTTCACAAGAGTAAACGGCTGTTGAGTCGGCATCATTTTTTGTTTGAACCGCGCCTTTTGAACCGAATACTTCGGCGCGCTGATCATAACCATAAACCGCTTTACGGCTATTATCGATCACCGCTATCGCACCATTTGCCAGTTTTAGGGTAATCACCGCTGTATCAATATCCCCTGCTTTTCCAATTTCCGGATTAACCAATACTCCTCCGGCTGCATAGACTTCAACCACCTCGCTACCGGATAAATATCTAACCATATCAAAATCATGGATTGTCATATCGAAAAACATCCCTCCGGACACTTTTACATATTCAATTGGCGGAGCATCCGGATCACGGGATGTAATGCGGATTAAATGCGGTTCACCGATATCCCCATTTTCTACTCGTGTTTTAATGGCTTTAAAATTATGGTCGAAACGACGGTTAAACCCCACTTGGAATTTCACGCCTGCTTTTTCTACTTCATGGAGTACCTCTTTAATTTTGTTAATATCGGCATCCACCGGTTTTTCACAAAAAACGTGTTTTCCAGCTCGAGCGGCTTCAATTGAAATAAGGGCATGAGTGTTAGTTGAGGAACAAACTAAAACCGCATCAATTTCCGGATCTTGAAGAATTTTTTTATAATCTTCATAAATATTCGGAATCCCCATTTCTTTTGCCCAATTGATTAGTTCGTCTGTTATTTTTACATCTGAAATTGCCTTAACTTCCGCCCTTTTGACGTATTTTGTAATACTTTCCGAATGCACACGACCAATACGTCCGGCACCAATAATACCAACCTTAATCATAATTAAATCCCCGCTGTTTCTTTAATGTATTGACGGCCTTTCACGGCATACTCAAACGGATTGGCAATAGCCGGATCTTGCTCCGCCTCTACCACCATCCAACCTTTATAATCGTGCTTCTCAAGAATCTCAAAAATCGGTTTGAAATCAATAACTCCATCGCCCGGAACAGTAAATGTTCCTTTACGTACCCCTTCTAAGAAACTTAAGTTTTTCTCCTTCACCTCTGTAACAACATCATCACGCACATCTTTCAGATGAACATGGCAAATGCGGTCGATATATTTTTCTAATACCTCAAGCATCGCTTTTTGAGATCCTTCGGAATAATAAAGATGACCGGAATCAAAGAGTAAATAAACGTTATCATTGACAACTGACATATATTTATCAACTTCGGTCGGCGTTTGAATCCCTGTTCCCATATGATGATGCAAACAAACTTTCATCCCTTTTTCTTCTGCAAGTTTGGCAAGCTCATTATACCCCTCAGCAAGTTTTTGCCACTCTTCTTCAGTAAAAATTGGTTTTTCTTTAAAAACAGCTTTTGTTGTTCCTTGAATACTACGGCTTTGTTCCGAGCAACCGATAACTGTCGCCCCCATCGCGTGTAAGAAATCACGATGTTTAATAAATTCCTGAATGGTTTCCTCTTTTTTGCCCTCAACAAAAAACGTACTAAACCAAGCATTGCAAATTTGAATACCACGAACATTTAATTTATGTTTCAGTACCTCTACATCGCGCGGATATTTATTGCCCACTTCACAGCCCGTGAAACCGGCAAGCGACATTTCACTAATACATTGTTCAAAAGTATTTTCTTTACCGAGATCCGGCATATCATCATTAGTCCAACCAATAGGGGCAATCCCTAGTTTCACATTTTCAGCTTTCATAATTTTTCCTCACTAATTAAATGATTAAATGCAAATACTGTGTTTAATAGCGCCGAGCTTCGCGAATATGTTTCACACTATTTTGATACGCCTCTTGAATACGTTCTTTCTCAGAAACCTCTGCCACACCAACATGCCACCAACTTCCGTAACCGTGAATCATCGTTTTAGGTAGAACTTTGATATCAATTAAGGTTGAAATTACTTGTTTTTTCGCATCTTCAAGTGCGAAACGTAACTCTTCTTCATTTGTGACCTTGTAGGTTTTACAACCGTAAGAAGCCGCATTCATCGCAAAATCAACCGGTACAAAATTTCCATCCAGTTGGTTCGTTAGCGGATTTCTGAAGCGAAATTCTGTTGCAAAACTCCCCATTCCATGACCAATTTGTAAATTGTTAATACATCCGTTAGTCATATTATCAAACAGAATCACATTAATTTTTTTGCCTTCTTGAATAGAAGTCACAAGCTCTGAATGCAACATCATATAGGAACCGTCACCCAATAACGCATAGACTTCTTTTTCAGGTTGAGCCAACTTTACGCCTAAAGCCGCATTGATTTCATAACCCATACAGGAATAACCGTATTCCAAATGGTAAGTTTCTTCGCCTTTTGATTGCCAAGCCCGTTGTAAGTCGCCGGGGAGACTGCCGGCAGCACCAACAATCACTGCATTTTCATCTAAAACTTCATTTAAAATTCCAAGTACCCGACTTTGAGGTAAACGAGATTTCGTAAGATTAATAAATTCCTTATAGACTTTTTCTCTATCTAATGCATCATCCACTTCCGGAATAAAATTATCAGAATAAGAAATATGATAGATACGCTGTAATTCTTCATTAAAACGTTGTTTTGCTTCTGATATTTGATTTCCCCAGTTTGCTTGGTAACGTGCCGATTGTAGAAGTGCGGTCAGTTTTTCCAGTGTTTTCTTCGCATCAGCAACAACTTGCACACCATCAAGTTTATAAGCATCAAATCGGGCAATATTAATATTTAAATATTTTGCATTTGGATTTTGGAAAAGCCATTTTGAGGAGGTCGTGAAGTCGGTATATCTCGTTCCTATTCCGATAATGAGATCCGCTTCTTTGGCAAGTAAATTAGCGGATAAACAACCGGTTTCACCAATGCCCCCTATGTTAAATTCGTGAGAAGAAATGACCGCACTTTTTCCTGCCTGTGTTTCCGCAAACGGAATATGGAATGCTTCTGCAAAAATTTTCAATTGTTCCCCCGCTTCAGAATAACGAACTCCGCCACCGCAAATAATGAGGGGCTTTTGACTTTTCATCATGAGCTCAAATGCGGAAGAAAGCATGGGTTCGGTTGGTAAGATTCGTTCAATTCTATGAATCCGTTTTTGTAAGAAATAATCAGGGAAATCATAGGCTTCAGATTGAACATCTTGTGGAAGAGCGATAGTAACAGCCCCTGTTTCCGCCGGATCCGTTAATACACGCATAGCATTGATACAAGTAGTCATCAGTTGTTCCGGACGATTCACTCTATCCCAGTATTTACTCACTGCTTTAAAAGCATCATTGGTACTGATACTCAAATCATAAGGTTGCTCAATTTGTTGTAGCACAGGATCAGGTTGACGAGTGGCGAAAACATCACCGGGGAGTAAAAGAAGTGGAATTCTGTTGGCCGTTGCGACCGCCGCAGCGGTTATCATATTTGCTGCACCGGGACCAACGGAGGAAGTGCAAGCATAAATTTTTTTACGTAAATTTTGCTTTGCAAATCCTGTAGCCACATGCGCCATTCCTTGTTCATTACGTCCCTGTCTTACAATCAGTTCGCCGCTGTCTTGTTCAAGCGCCTGCCCAATTCCTAATACGTTGCCATGCCCAAAAATACCAAATACACCTTCAATAAATTTCGTGACTTTACCATCAAATTCCACATACTGATTATCAAGAAATTTTACCAATGCTTGTGCAACAGTTAGTTTTATCGCTTTCATTACAACCTCCTTCGGGATAATTTGATATCCGTTGTAGTATATTTATGCTTTTTTTAAATTGAAATATATTTGAAATGAAAATTTCATTTTTGAGACATAGATCAAACTTTTAGGCTAATGTCACCAATTTTAATTGGCGGTACATTTACTTTTAAGGGAAATCGTCCACAAACTTTAGAAAGATATGTGATCGACATCTCAAAATCATTTTTTTAAAGTTGATTTTTTTTGAAAAAAACATTTCAATACCGATAGATGATAGATTTAAAAAAATACAAGAGGGTAACATTATGAAAGAAATTGAAAAAAAATTAGATCTTATCTGTTTGGGACGTGTCGCTGTTGATTTTTATGCACAGCAAATCGGTGCCAGATTAGAAGATGCCTCATCATTTTCTAAATACCTTGGCGGTTCTTCCGGTAACGTTGCTTATGGAACGGCTGTTCAAGGAATAAAATCCTCTATGCTGGCTCGTGTCGGTGATGAGCATATGGGGCGTTTTCTTCGTGAAGAACTCCAACGTGTCGGTGTAGATACGAGCCATCTCATTACAGATAAAGAGCGATTAACCGCACTCGTTATTTTGGGTATCAAAGATCAGGATACGTTCCCTCTCATTTTTTATCGTGAAAATTGTGCCGATATGGCCATTAACAAAAACGATTTTGACGAAGCATACATTGCCTCTGCAAAGGCATTGGCAATCACAGGAACCCATTTATCTCATCCTAAAACACGTGAGGCTGTATTAACAGCCTTAGAATATGCGGGGCGGAATAATACTAAGCGTTTACTTGATATTGATTATCGCCCTGTTCTGTGGGGACTCACTTCCTTAGGCGATGGCGAAACACGTTTTATCGATTCAGAAGCCGTGACAAAATCGTTACAAGAAGTGTTACACCATTTTGATGTTTTAGTGGGAACGGAGGAAGAATTTCATATTGCCGGCGGTTCTACCGATACATTAACCGCATTAAAAAATATTCGTCAATTATGTGATGCCGTTTTAGTGTGTAAACGAGGTGCATCAGGCTGTTCTGTTTTTGAGCACGAAATTCCCGATGATCTTGACGGAGGTCTTAATGTATTCGGTGTTCGTGTTGAAGTGCTGAATGTTCTCGGTGCAGGTGATGCTTTTATGTCAGGATTAATTCGAGGCTACATTAATAACGAAGGTTGGGAACAATCTTGCCGTTATGCAAATGCCTGTGGTGCTTTAGTCGTTTCCCGTCATGGTTGCGCTCCTGCTATGCCAACAAAAGCCGAATTAGATGATTATTTGGCTAGAGTACAATTTGTTCCCCGTCCTGATATTGATGAAAGACTTAACCACTTACATCGAGTTACGACAAGAAAAAATCAATGGGACAATTTATGTATTTTTGCTTTTGATCATCGCAAACAACTTGTTGATATGGCGAAAAAAGTCGGTGCAGACATTACAAGAATACCGAAATTAAAACAGCTTCTCTTAAAAGCAGCAGAAAAAGCGGCAAGTGGTGAAAATATTACTCAAGGACACGCAGGCATTTTGGCCGATACCACATTCGGGCAAGCCGCACTTAATGAAATTACCGGCAAAAAATGGTGGATTGGTCGCCCAATTGAACTCCCTTCTTCTCGCCCTTTGCGTTTAGAGCATGGCGACCTTGGTAGCCAATTAGTCAATTGGCCACAAGAGCATATCGTGAAATGTTTGGTATTCTACCATCCAAAAGATGCAACTGAAATGAAGATGGAACAAGACGAAAGTTTGAAACAAATTTATCAAACTTGTTGTAAAACCGGACATGAATTTCTACTTGAAGTTATTTTGCCTCATGATATGGAACAAGATGAGAAATATTACGCTGAAATGATTACTCACTTTTATCAATTAGGCATAAAACCGGATTGGTGGAAATTACCCGGATTATCTTCATCAGAATGGGACAAAATCAGCGAGCTAATCCAAAAAAATGATGTCTATTGCCGAGGTATTTTAATTTTAGGTTTGGATGCTCCGGAAGAACAATTTGAATCGATTTTTAATGCGGCTGCCAATAAACCGTTGGTTAAAGGCTTTGCGGTAGGAAGAACAATCTTTGGGCAACCTTCAATGGAGTGGTTAGCGGATAAATTAAATGATGACGAATTGATTCAACAAGTCTCTCAACGTTATCAACGATTGATCAAACTTTGGAAATTACGTAATTAACCTTAGTTTGTATTAAGAAAAAATGCCCTTGATTAAAAACAAGGGCATTTTTATTATTCTTTATCTTTATCTTTATC
>NZ_MLHG01000004.1 GCF_001998825.1 Rodentibacter mrazii | reverse complement strand
CACCGGCTAAGGCGGCAACGGAGCTTAATAGCTCGGTCACATAAGCCTTACCGCTTTCAATTAGTGAACGAACTAAAATTGTACCTTTTACTTTATCTCCTTCGGTTTTTAATACACCGATACTGAGTGAGCTTTCCACCACATTTTTAATCACATCACTGTTGCGAATCACGCCGTTTGGCAAGGCGTTTAACAAATGAATTACCGTTTTTGTGCTTTGTGCGGTGAATACCGTTTCGGCTTTGGCGGTCGGTTCAACAAAAAGGGTTAAATTCGGTTCAGCAATCGCCAATTCTTCTTTGAGTAAAACGTCAAGATTTTTGACCGCACTTTCAATAGCATTAACCTCACCGTTGAACGCTAGAACGGCAGCTGCTTCACGGGGAATGGCATTACGAATTGAGCCACCACGAATTTCCGCTAAAGCAAAGTGCGGTTGATTTTGCGAAAGTTTTGCCAACACACGGGCAAGCAACTTAATTGCATTCACTCTGCCGGTGTGAATATCACAACCGGAATGCCCGCCACGCAAGCCCTTTAAGGTGAGTTGAAGGCAATGCTCGAAAGCATTATTTTCTCGTTCTATCGGTAATTCCAAATTGGCATTAATGCCGCCGGCACAACCGATATAAATTTCACCGATTTCCTCCGTATCCGTATTAATGAGTATTTCGGATTGCAACCAATTACGGCGAAGATTTAATGCGCCGTCCATACCGGTTTCTTCCGTCATTGTGAGCAACACTTCAAGAGGCGGATGCGCCACATCATCACTTTCTAACACCGCAAGGGCAGAGGCTAAACCAATTCCGTTGTCCGCTCCCAATGTGGTGCCTTGTGCTTTCACCCAATCGCCGTCAATATAGGGGCGAATTGGATCTTGGGTGAAATCGTGTGGATTGCCTTCATTGGCTTGCGGCACCATATCCAAATGAGCTTGCAATGCCACCGGCGTGCGGTTTTCCATTCCGGCGGTTGCAGGCTTGCGAATTAACACGTTACCCGCGTCATCACGTTCCACAAAAAACTGTTTTTCTTTCGCCCAATTGACAATGAAATTTGCCAATTCGTCCTCATGATGGGAAGGGTGAGGGATTGCACAAATTTGATCAAACCATTTCCATAATAATTGTGGTTGTAGGGTGGTAATTTCAGACATATTCTTTCCTTTTTGCGAAAAATTTCACGAAATAATAGCATAAAACCCCGTTTCAGGTTATCCTTACGCAATTTTTATTTATTGATATTAAGGTGTAATTATGAGCGAAAAATATGTGGTGACTTGGGATATGTTCCAAATGCACGCCCGCAAATTATCAGAACGTTTACTTCCCGCTTCCCAATGGAAAGGCATTATTGCGGTGAGCCGTGGCGGTTTATTTCCGGCAGCGGTATTAGCGCGTGAATTAAGCATTCGCCACGTAGAAACCGTTTGTATCGCCAGTTATCACGATCACACAAGCCAAGGCGAACTCCAAGTTTTACATGCTGCGGAAGTACCAAACGGTGGAGAAGGCTTTATCGTTGTTGATGATTTGGTCGATACCGGCAATACCGCTCGTGCAATTCGTGAAATGTATCCTAATGCAAAATTTGTCACCGTTTTCGCCAAACCGGCAGGGGCAAAATTAGTGGACGATTATATCATCGACATTCCGCAAAACACATGGATTGAACAACCTTGGGATTTAGGTTTAGCATTTGTTCCTCCTCTTGCGAGAAAATAAGACTTTTAAAATAAAAGTGCGGTCGAAAATCCTTAAGATTTTACGACCGCTTTTCATTATAGGTTTTAATTTGAAAAGAATAGACAGAATTTCGTCTAACTCATTTCTTACTCTGCATTAATATTTCAAGACTTCACTCTCTTTTGGCACAGCAACTTTGCTCAAATTGTTTTCCTTCACGAATTTTCGCATTTCATCGGAAGTCACCGAAGCGTGATTGACCGCATCCATATGGACGGTAATAATATCGGCTTTTGGCGCAACCTGACGGGCTTTCGCCACATCGGCTTTCCCCATAATAATACTATCTGAATTACCTTCCATTTGTGCATAACCCGTATTCATGACAATCACTTCGGGTTTATAACGGTTGAGTGCAAAATCCACTTCTTCATTCCAAATGGTATCGCCTACGATATACAGTGTTTTTTCTCCGTCCGCTTGCATTACCACGCCCATTGCTTCACCTAAAATTTCAGCAAATTGTGGGGTAGAGTACATTTGATCCGTACCGTGTTGTCCGCCGGTCTTGCTTAATTTTACTTGGTTAAATTCTGTATTTTTACCTACGACTCTAACATCTTTAAAGCCTTGTGAACGGATAATTTGTGCATCACCGGCATTTTGTACAAAAATCGGTAAGGTTTTCGGTAACATTTTTTGTGCATATTCGTCCCAATGATCAGCGTGGGTATGTGTCACAATCACCGCATCAACGCCTTCTAATACTTTCTCAACAGGTTCTGCCATATCAATCAACGGATTACGTTTTTGACTGTTAATCGTGCCTTCAAAGCCTGCATAAGTGCCTTTAGGGGCAAGATAGGGATCGACTAAAAACGTGCTACCTGCCATTTCAATTTTGGCGGTCGCATTACGGATATGCTGATAGCTGATTTCGGCATGAGCCGTTGTTGCCAAGGTTGCAGCCACGAGTGTCAATAAGATAGGTTTTAATTTCATTTTGTTTCCTCTTGTAAAAATAAGATAAATTAAACCGCTTGTGTGCGGTGTGGTTATTATGAAAGAGAGATAAAATAAAAAATATTGACTTATTATTCAAATATCGAAAAAATTGGGTCAAATTTATTCACATGAGAAAAAAATGCCTATTCCAACTGTTGCACTTGTACTTTATCCCCAATTTAACCCTTTTCAGTTTTCTGTGCCTTATATGGTTTTTTCAACAGAAATTGAGGGCAAACCTTTATTTAATGTCAAGATTGTGGCGGAAAATCCAAGGGTGGCACAGTCCTATCCTGCTACGATTGTAGCTGATGGCGATTTGCGTTTGTTAGCTCAAGCTGATTTTATTGTGATACCGGGTTGGGATAATGTCGATCAACCTCCCTCCGAGGCTTTAATACTGGCATTACAACAAGCGGCACAACGTGGCGCGATGATTGTGGGGCTGTGTTATGGGGCATATTCACTGGCTTATGCCGGATTGCTGAATGGTAAAAAGGCCACGACACATTGGTTAGGTGAAACGGATTTTAAACAACGTTTCCCACAGGTGAAATTAGACTGCAATGCAATTTATATTGAAGATGAAAATATCATCACCTCTGCAGGAACGTCTGCAGGGTTAGATTGCTGTCTTGCGATTGTTCGCCGCCAATATGGTGTAAAAATTGCCAATCAACTGGCACGTTTGTTGGTGATTTCTCCTCATCGGGAAGGAGGACAGGCACAATTTATTGAACAACCTATTGCACGTAAAACCGCTAATGAGAATATCAATGAATGGCTAGATATTATACGAACTAATCTAACAGGAAATTATTCGATTGATGAGTTAGCCAAACAATTAATGATGAGCCGCAGCACATTCACTCGTCATTTTCGTCAAGCAACGGGGATGGCATTTACCGAATGGCTGATTGAGGTTCGGTTACAAAAAGGGCGGGAATTGTTAGAAAGTAGCAAATTAACGATTGATGAAATTGCTCACCAAATAGGCTTTCATTCCACAACGGCATTCCGCCAACACTTTAAAGCCAAACACCATATCAGCCCAAAACAATGGCAAAAGCGGTTTTCCATATCATAAGATACAAAAGGGAATATGGCATAAAACAAAGGGCTGAATTGACATGGATCATTCAGCCCTTTATTTTCCCTTCATCTCAAATTTCCGTATAATACACGCCTATAAAACGTATTCAAATTAACCGCACTTTCAAGGATTTTAAATGATACAACCCCGTTTCGTCCATCTCCGTACACACAGTGATTTCTCCATGATTGATGGGATTGCCAAGGTGAAACCTTTAGTCAAAAGCTGTGCGGAAAATAATATGGTGGCGATGGCATTGACGGATTTTACCAATTTTTGTGGTGTCGTGCGCTTTTATGGAGAAGCATTATCCGCCGGCATTAAACCGATTATTGGTGCGGATGTGCGGGTGCGCAGCGAGCTGTGCGGTGAGGAATTATTTGAGCTGACCTTGCTTGCGAAAAATAATACGGGCTATAAAAATATCACACTGCTCTTGTCGAAGGCTTACCAACGGGGTTATTACGATTTGCCCTATATCGATCAAGATTGGTTGATCGAACACCGTGAGGGGGTGATTATTTTATCCGGCGGGACAAAAGGTGATGTGGGTAAAAAATTGTTGAAAGAAAATACGGCTGAAACACAAAGTGCGGTCGGTTTTTACCAAGAATTTTTTCCTGATCATTTTTATCTAGCGTTAACCCGAACCGGCAAGCCTGATGAAGAACGCTATATCAAAGCCGCTTGCGCCCTTGCGGAGGCGCAAAATTTACCGCTTGTGGCAACCAATGATGTTGTGTTTTTAAAGTCGGATGATGCGGAAGCCCATGAAATCCGCGTGGCGATTCATGACGGCTATACCTTGGATGATCCCAAACGCCCTAAACTTTACACGGCACAGCAGTATTTCCGTACTGAAGAGGAAATGTGTGCCTTATTTGCCGATATTCCTTCCGCCCTTGAAAACACGCTATTAATCGCACAACGTTGTAGTGTTACCTTGCGCCTTGGGCAATATTTCTTACCACAATTCCCAACGGGGGAACTGAGTACGGAAGATTATTTGGTGATGAAATCGAAAGAGGGCTTGGAAGAGCGGCTGGCATTTTTATTTCCCGATGAAAAAGTGCGGTCGGAAAAACGTGGGGAATATGACGAACGCTTGCAAGTGGAACTCGACGTCATTAACCAAATGGGGTTTCCGGGTTACTTCTTGATCGTGATGGAGTTTATTCAGTGGTCGAAAGATAACGATATTCCCGTGGGGCCGGGACGGGGTTCCGGTGCGGGGTCATTGGTGGCGTATGCGTTAAAAATTACCGATCTCGATCCCTTAGAATTTGATTTGCTTTTTGAACGTTTCTTAAACCCTGAACGTGTGTCCATGCCCGATTTCGACGTGGATTTCTGTATGGACGGGCGGGATCGCGTGATTGAGCACGTAGCGGACACCTATGGGCGTGGTGCGGTATCACAAATTATTACTTTCGGAACAATGGCAGCGAAAGCGGTGATTCGTGATGTGGGACGGGTATTGGGGCATCCCTACGGTTTTGTGGATCGCATTTCTAAATTGATTCCTCTCGATCCGGGCATGACACTTGCCAAGGCCTTTGAGATTGAGCCGCAATTACAAGCCGCCTATGACAGCGATGAGGAAGTCCAAGCGCTGATTGATATGGCACGCAAGCTGGAGGGCGTAACCCGCAATGCCGGTAAGCACGCCGGTGGTGTGGTGATTTCACCGTCACTCATCACGGATTTCTCACCACTTTATTGCGACAGTGAAGGGCTTCATCCCGTTACTCATTTCGATAAAAATGATGTGGAATATGCCGGTTTAGTCAAATTTGACTTCTTGGGGTTACGCACCCTGACCATCATCAAATGGGCATTGGATATGGTCAATGCCCGTATAGTTCGGGAAGGGAAACCTATGGTAGATATTGCCTCTATTCCCTTGGATGATCCGGAATCTTTTGAATTGCTCAAACGTGCCGAAACCACCGCTGTGTTCCAGTTGGAGTCGCGCGGTATGAAAGATTTGATTAAACGCCTCCAACCGGACTGTTTTGAAGATATTATTGCTTTGGTGGCACTGTTTCGTCCCGGTCCGCTACAATCGGGCATGGTGGATAACTTTATCGACCGTAAACACGGCCGTGAAGAAGTTTCGTATCCCGATGTGAACTATCAGCACGAAAGTCTAAAACCTATTTTAGAACCGACTTACGGCATTATTTTATATCAAGAACAAGTGATGCAAATTGCACAGGTTTTAGCCGGTTATACATTGGGCGGTGCGGATTTATTACGCCGTGCAATGGGTAAGAAAAAACCGGAAGAAATGGCGAAACAACGCTCTGTGTTTGAAGCGGGAGCGATCAAAAACGGGGTTGACGGTGAACTCGCCATGAAAATTTTCGACTTGGTGGAAAAATTTGCCGGTTATGGCTTTAATAAATCTCACTCGGCTGCCTATGCCTTGGTTTCTTATCAAACCCTTTGGTTGAAAACCCATTTCCCTGCGGAATTTATGGCGGCGGTGATGACATCGGAAATGGACAATACGGATAAAATTGTCGGCTTGTACGATGAGTGTTTGCGTATGGGGTTAAAAGTCACACCGCCGGATATTAATGTGGGCAAACATCATTTCAGTGTGAACGAAAACGGTGAAATTGTGTATGGGATCGGGGCGATTAAAGGTGTGGGTGAAGGGCCGATTGAGGCATTAATTACGGCACGCAATGCAGGGGGATTTTTTAAAGATTTATTTGATTTATGCGCCCGTGTTGATTTGAAAAAAATCAATAGACGTACTTTTGAAAGCCTGATTATGTCTGGTGCATTTGATAAATTAGGGCCGCATCGTGCGGCGCTTTCTAAAAATTTGGAAGACGCATTAAAAGCCTCCGATCAACACGCTAAAGACGAAGCTATGGGGCAATCGGATATGTTTGGCGTATTGACTGAAACCTATGAAGAAGTGGAAAACGCCTATGCCAATACGCCGCCTTACACGGAAAAACAAATCCTAGATGGCGAGCGTGAAACCCTAGGGCTTTACTTAACCAGTCATCCGGTTAGCCGTTATCTGAAAGAACTTTCCCATTACAGTTCAACACGCTTAAAGGAACTCACACCAAACCGCCGTGGGCAAATCAGTACGGCGGCAGGTTTAATTGTGTCATCACGCATAGCGATTACCAAAAAGGGGAATAGACTGGGCATTGCGACATTAGATGATCGCTCAGGTCGCTTGGATATCACCTTGTTTGGTGAAAGTTTAGAGCAATTTGGTGAAAAATTGCAAAAAGATACGGTTGTTGTGGTATCCGGACAAGTGAGTTTTGATGATTTCTCCGGTGGTTTAAAAATGACCGTACGGGATATGATGACATTAGATGAAGCCCGTTCACGCTATGCGAAGTCCCTTGCTATTTGTTTATCGGACGAGCAAATTACCCCAATTTTCATTAAACAGCTAAAAGAAAAGCTGACACCGGTGAGTGGGGGGGGGCTACCGATTAACGTTTACTACCAAAGCCCGAAAGGCAGAGCGTTACTACGTCTCGGGATTCAATGGTCAATTACACCGACTGATGAAATTTTAACGGAATTAGCGAATATGTTGGGGGAAAGCTCGGTTGAATTAGAGTTTGCATAATGGCTTTTGTGTCAATCACCCTAATTAAGGACATAGATACCTTCCTGTGCTACAATTACGCAACAAATTACAATTTAAAAAATAAGAGAAATTATGACCGCACTTAATGTATTAATTTATCCTGACGAGCATTTAAAAGTTGTTTGTGAGCCTGTTTCCGAAGTTAATGATGATATTCGAAAAATTGTAGATGATATGTTTGATACGATGTATCAGCAAGAAGGCATTGGTTTAGCCGCACCGCAAGTGGATATTTTACAACGTATTATTACCATTGATATTGAGGGTGATAAACAAAGCCAATTGGTATTAATTAATCCGGAAATTTTGGCGTCTGAAGGTGAAACCGGTATTGAAGAAGGTTGTTTGTCGATTCCCGGTTTTCGTGCCTTAGTGCCACGGAAAGAAAAAGTGACTGTAAAGGCGCTAGACCGTGACGGCAAAGAATTTACCTTAAACGCAGACGGCTTACTTGCCATTTGTATTCAACACGAAATTGATCACCTCAACGGCATTTTGTTTGTAGATTATCTTTCACCGCTTAAACGCCAACGTATCAAAGAAAAATTGGTTAAATACAAAAAACAAATGGCAAAACAATAACCGATATTATGTAGCCAATGTACCAAGGGATTTCAACGAAACGTAGGGACACACTGCGTGTGTCCGCTTATTATATATATTGAAAGTTGATTTTATAACAGATGTGTCCCTACAGTTTTCCACCCTGTGCAACAGCGATATAATCACGAAAAGTGCGGTTAATTTTGACAGCATTTTATTTTCTCCCCCGTACTATCGGAAACATTATTCAACATAACGTAGAACATGATGAAACCACTCAATATTATCTTCGCAGGTACGCCTGATTTCGCGGCACAGCATTTACAAGCCTTAATAAATTCTCAACATAATGTGATCGCAGTTTATACCCAACCCGATAAACCGGCGGGACGTGGTAAAAAATTACAGGCCAGCCCGGTGAAACAGCTTGCCGAACAACATCATATTCCTGTTTATCAGCCTAAATCCTTACGCAATGCTGAGGCACAAGCAGAATTACAAGCCCTGAACGCCGATGTGATGGTGGTGGTGGCTTATGGCTTAATTCTCCCCAAAGCGGTTCTAGACGCGCCACGTTTGGGCTGTTTGAACGTACACGGTTCTATTTTGCCCCGTTGGCGTGGTGCCGCACCGATTCAGCGTGCGATTTGGGCGGGTGATGTTCAAACCGGCGTGACCATTATGCAAATGGATGAAGGTTTGGATACCGGTGATATGTTGCACAAAGTGTATTGTGATATTTTGCCAACCGAAACCTCAGCAAGTCTTTATGATAAATTGGCTGAATTGGCACCACCGGCACTCATTGAGGTGCTTGATCAGCTCGAAACCGGAAAATTTATTGCCGAGAAACAAGATAACAGCCAAAGCAACTATGCGGATAAACTTTCTAAAGAAGAAGCTAAACTGGATTGGTCACTTTCTGCTGCACAACTTGAACGCAATATTCGAGCCTTTAATCCTTGGCCGATGGCTTATTTCAGCACGGAAGATAAAGAGGAAAATTTACAAACCTTAAAAGTGTATCAAGCGGAAATATTACCCCATCAAGATAAACCGGCAGGGACGATTTTATGCGCGGATAAAACGGGCATTCAAATTGCTACGGCTGAAGGCGTACTGAATATTTTGCAACTGCAACCGGCTGGTAAAAAGCCGATGTCGGTTCAAGATTTGCTGAATGGGCGTGCGGAATGGTTCCCTGTTGGTAAGGTGTTAGCCTAATGAAAAACGAGCGTTCGCAGCAAAAAGCGGAAAAAAATAAACCGATGAAAAAAACAGCGAAAAAATCCACCGCACTTTCCTCCAGAGCGGTGGCGGCACAGGTCATTTTACAGGTACTTGATGAGGGAAAATCTCTTTCAAGCTTAATTCCCGATGTGCAAGTCTCCTTAAAAACACAAGATTTACCGCTACTCCAAGAAATTTGTTTTGGTGTATGTCGTGTGCTGCCTCGTTTGGAACAGATTATCCAATGTCTTGTGGATAAACCGCTCAAAGGCAAAACTCGGATTGTGCATTGTTTATTACTCGTTGGACTGTATCAATTACTTTATATGCGTGTCCCGCCCCACGCCGCTGTGGATGAAGTGGTGAATGCAACGAAAACGTTGAAGTCAGACAGCTTCCGTGGATTAGTCAATGGCGTGCTACGCCGTTTTTTACGAGAACAAGAAAGCATTTTGGCGCAAGTGGATAAATATTGGCAGACCTTGCATCCCGAATGGTTTGTGAACAAGTTGAAAAAGGCTTATCCGAATTGGCGTGACATCATTAATGCGAATAATCAAAAACCGCCGATGTGGCTACGGGTTAATGCACAACAAAATAGCGTAGAAAGCTACCGCACTTTATTGGCGGAGTCGGGCATTTTGGCAGAAACCGACCTTCACCCTCAGGCGTTACGTTTGGCTTCACCGACGACAGTACAAAAATTACCTTATTTTTCGGAAGGGGCGGTAACGGTACAGGATTTGAGTGCACAATGGGCGGCGGCTTTGCTTGAACCGCAAAATGATGAGTGGATTTTAGATGCCTGTGCTGCGCCTGGGGGGAAAACCACCCATATTTTGGAACTCGCCCCACAAGCGAATGTGATTGCATTAGATGTGGAAGCCCATCGTTTGAAACGGGTGGAAGAAAATCTGGCACGTTTGAATCAGCAGGCGATGGTTGTTTGTGGTGATGCTACTCAGCCCGATGAATGGTTGGCAGAAATCGGAAAAAGTGCGGTGCAATTTGACCGTATTTTATTAGATGCCCCTTGCTCCGCCACCGGTGTGATCCGCCGTCACCCTGATATTAAATGGCTGCGCCAAGAAACGGACATCACACAACTTACCGCATTACAAAAAAATATTTTGAAAGCCCTTTGGGCGAAATTGAAACCGAACGGTATTTTACTGTATGCCACCTGCTCAGTGTTACCGGAAGAAAATGATGAACAAATTCGCACTTTTTTATCAGAACATTCAGATGCGGAATTATTACCGCTCCCTTTTGAAGGGAATGTGAATGATGATAAAAGTGCGGTCGGTTTTCAATTTATCCCGCAAGAAAATGGTGGAGACGGGTTCTATTATGCTAAGCTGCGTAAGCGATCCTAACCTAAAAGAGGACAATCATGTTTCCTAATATTGACGTGATCATACCTTGCTATAACGCAGAAAAAACCTTAACACGAGCGGTGGAATCAGTTTTAAATCAACCCTGTTTGGGAAAAATTTGGTTGATTGACGATGCTTCAAGTGATGGTACGCTTGCTCTGGCGAATCAGTTTTCCGCACAGTATCCGGAACGGATTTTTGTGGAATCAATGAATAAAAACCGTGGTGTCGCAAAAGCACGAAATTGGGGGGTGTTACAATCTACGAATGAATTGATCGCTTTTTTAGATGCGGATGATGCCTATGAGCAAGGGGCATTGGAAGTGGCAGCGGCAACCTTTCATTTTCAACCGGACACCTCTGTGGTACGTTTGGCTTTAAAACCCATAGGGTTAGCGAGCCGTTATGCGGAACATCCTAATTTTGATTTTGCTTGGCAGCATATGAGAATGACATGTGGAGGGAATGTGGTGTTTCGCCGCGCTTTTTTCCTAGCCTGTGGCGGTTTTCCTCAAGATGTGTTATTCCGTGAGCTAGGCGGTGAAGACGGTGCTTTGGGGATTGCAACAACAAGAATAAATAAGGTGGCGACATTATTTGATGAAGTCGGTGTGCTACATTATTGTCGAGAGGGAATGCACGCCGAGCGATTATTAGATTCGATTTTGTTCCAAAAGGCACCAGAAGAGGTGACGGAAGAAAAAATGATGCAGGCAAATGCGGTAACCGATGAAATTTGTCGCCAAATGGAAACGTTAAAGTGCGGTCTAAATTCGGCGAAAATTGGTATTCAACCTCTTATCTTAACAAGGAGTGAGGCATGAAAATAATGATCCTTGGAGCCGGACAGGTGGGGACGACATTAGCGGAAAGTTTGGTTAGTGAAGATAATGATATTACCTTAGTTGATAATGAATCACCACGACTGCTAGCTTTACAGGAAAAACATGATTTAAAAGTTGTACAGGGTTCTCCTTCTTCTCCAAAAGTGTTGCGTGATGCCGGTGCAACGGATGCGGATTTAATGGTGGCAGTGACATCATCAGATGAAATTAATATGGTGGCGTGTCAAATGGGGTACACGTTATTTAATACGCCAACGCGTATTGCGCGTATCCGTGATTCGGAATATTTACGGGAAAAAGAGAAACTATTCAATGATGAAAATGTGCCTATCAACTATTTGATTTCACCGGAAAATTTAGTAACGGATGAAATCACACGTCTCATCGCTTATCCCGGTGCATTACAAGTGGCGCACTTTGCCAAGAATCGTATTAGTGCCGTAGTGGTTAAAGCTTATTACGGTGGTGCATTGGTCGGGCATGCTTTGTCGGCTTTCAAGGAGCATATGCCGCATATTGAATTGCGGATTGTCTCAATTTCGCGTAATGACAAAACCATTCGCCCCCAAGGTTCGACAATTATCGAAGCGGGTGATGAAATCACCTTTATTTGTGCGACAGAGCATATTAAAGCGGTAATTAGCGAATTGCAACGCCTTGAAAAGCCTTATAAACGGGTAATGATTGTTGGCGGGGGGAATATTGCTGCCGGCGTGGCAAAACAATTGGAAGAACATTGCACAGTAAAATTAATCGAGCGTAATGCGGAGCGTGCGCAAGCCTTAGCGGAAAAATTAGCGAAAACCTTGGTTTTTCACGGTGATGCTTCCGATCAAAATTTGTTGTTTGAAGAACATATTGAGAATATTGATGTGTTTTTATCATTAAGTAGCGATGATGAAGCCAATATTATGTCGGCATTGTTGGCAAAACGCTTAGGAGCAAAAAAAGCCATGGTGCTGATTCAGCGTATGGCATATATCAGCCTAATTCAAGGGGGGACGATTGATATTGCCGTTTCTCCGCAGCAAGCGACAATTTCCGCTTTGTTGGGGTATGTGCGTAAAGGTGATATCAAAAATGTAGCGAGCTTACACCATGGCGTTTCCGAGGCGATTGAAATTGTTGCCCACGGTGATTTGAATACCTCCAATATTGTGGGAAAAACGATTCGTCATATTCGTTTGCCTGCCGGTTGCATTATCGGCGCGATTTTACGTAATAATGAAGTGATTATCGGGCATAAAAATGTTGAAATTCAGGACGGAGATCATGTCATCGTATATTTAGGTGATAAAAAAGCGGTTTCTGAAATCGAAAAGTTATTCCAACCAAGCTCGTTCTTTATCTAAAGGGTTTACTTTTTAATCAAAGAACATATAATACGCCATGTCTTCAACTGTAAGTAAAAGGAAAAATTTATGAGCTTTATAAAGGAATTTCGTGAATTCGCGATGCGTGGCAATGTTGTTGATATGGCTGTCGGTGTCATTATCGGTGGTGCGTTTGGCAAAATTGTAAGTTCACTTGTGGGTGATGTCGTAATGCCTGTATTGGGTATCTTAACCGGCGGTGTAGATTTTAAAGATTTAAAATTTATTTTAGAACCGGCAAAAGGTGATATTCCGGCAGTGACATTAAACTACGGTATGTTTATCCAAAACGTCTTCGATTTTGTTATTATTGCATTTGCTATTTTCTTGATGGTAAAAGGTATCAACAAATTGAAAAAACCGGCTGAAGCAGCGCCTGCTGAACCTTCAAACGAAGAAAAATTACTTACTGAAATTCGTGATTTGTTGAAAAAGTAATTCATTTTAGAACAGAATAAAAAGGTTGGCTTATGCCAACTTTTTTATTTTCTATGATAATACGGGTTTGAGCCATTTGAGAGAAGAGCGGTATTACGTAGCAGTTACACAAACCCAATTTGGTGTATCCTTTATAAAATCTATTTATTACACGGACACACGCAGTGTGTCCCTACATTTCGTTGAAATTCCTTTTTGTGCGCCTGCTACATAATATCGGAGAAACGTGTGTTTTTTCTACCGCACTTTTACCGATAGGTTTTTAAACATGCCACAAAATGGGTACTGTTCTCCGTATTAAACGTCGGCTTTTGAATACTACAATTTTTGTCTGCCAACGGGCATCTGGTACGAAATACACAGCCGGACGGCGGGTTAATGGGGGATGGGAGATCCCCTTCTAAAAGCTGGATGTTTTTATTTCGTTCCAATTTAGGATCAGGAATCGGCACGGCGGACATTAAGGCTTTGGTGTAAGGATGTTTGGTATGGTTATACACCTCATCATCGCTCCCTAACTCCATGGCGTTACCTAAATACATCACCAACACTCGGTCGGAAATATGTTTCACTATGGCAAGATCGTGGGCAATAAAAATCAGTGATAATCCCATTTCTTCTTGTAATGATTTCAACAAATTTACCACTTGGGCTTGAATGGAAACATCCAGTGCAGAAACCGGCTCATCACAAATAATCATTTTAGGCTCAATAATCAGTGCGCGTGCAATACCGATGCGTTGGCATTGTCCACCGGAAAATTCGTGGGGATATCGGTTAATCAAATTAGGCAATAAACCCACTTTTAACATCATCGCCTGCACCTTTTCTTTCACTTGTTCTGCGTTTAAGTGAGGTTGATAAATTTTGAGCGGCTCTGCAATAATTTCACCGATATTCGTTCGAGGATTAAGGGAGGCAAGGGGATCTTGAAAGATCATCTGAATATCTTTGCGTGTTTCACGCCATTGTTTAGGGGATTGTTTGCGTAAATCTTTACCTAACCAAATAATTTCGCCTTCGTTTGCTTCCACTAAGCCAATAATGGCGCGGGCAAGGGTGGATTTTCCACAGCCCGATTCGCCCACCACACCTAAGGTTTCGCCGGCATAAAGCTGAAAAGAGACATTTTTTACTGCTTTTAAGGTTTGCGGTTTAGCAAAAAAGAGGGCTTTATCATTTTTGATTTTAAAGGATACACCCAAATTTTTAACATCTAATAACAAGTTTTTCTCTTTCATCATAGGGGGCGTTCCTCAAATTGTTCTGCCGGAATCCAACAATTCCGTAAATGCCCTTGGGAAAGTGCGGTCAGTTTTGGCGCAGTTTTGCATTGCTCTCCGGCATAATGACAACGGGGTGAAAACGGACAGCCTGTCGGTAAATGTAGCAAATTCGGTGGATTTCCCGGAATCGTGACTAGCGTTTCATTTTTGCCGTCAAGGCGGGGAATCGCCTCCATCAGCCCTAGGGAATAAGGATGTGTCGGGTGATAGAAAATTTGTTCCGCTGTGCCGTATTCCATCGTCCGACCGGCATACATCACAAGCACTTGATCACAAATCCCCGCGACCACACCAAGATCATGCGTGATCATAATAATCGCCGTGTTAAATTCCTGTTTGAGCTCATTCAATAAGGTCATAATTTGTGCCTGTACCGTCACATCCAGTGCGGTGGTTGGTTCATCAGCGATCAGTAATTTCGGGCGACAAAGTAATGCCATGGCAATCATCACACGCTGGCGCATTCCACCGGAAAATTCGTGCGGATACATCCCCATACGTTTTTTGGCTTCCGGCATTTTCACTGCGTCCAACATGCTTACCGATTCATTGAATGCCGTTTGTTTGTCGTAACCTTTGTGCAACATCAAGACTTCCATTAATTGTTCGCCTATCTTCATATAGGGATTCAAGGATGTCATCGGATCTTGGAAAATCATCGCAATTTGTTCTGCGCGGATTTTATTGAGTTGTGCCGTTGGTAAATTGACCAGTTGTGTGCCGTTAAATAAGGCTGAACCGGAAACTTTCCCGTTTGCTGCAAGCAAGCCCATTAAGGCAAAGGCAGTTTGGGATTTACCAGAACCGGATTCCCCCACAATGCCGAGGGTTTGTCCGGCATCTAAGGTGAAATTGAGATCATTCACTGCCGTAACAATGCCATCGGGGGTATGGAAATTGACGTAGAGATTTTGCACCTCTAATAAGTGCGGTTGATTTTGCTGTTGTTTTTCCATAAACCTCTCCTAGCGATCTTTCGGGTCAAGCGCATCGCGTAAGCCATCGCCGATAAAGTTAAAACAAAATAGCGTTAAACAGAGGAAGAATGCAGGGAAAATTAAAAGCCAAGGAGCGACTTCCATTTGTGCTGCGCCATCGCTTAATAATGCGCCCCAACTGCTCATTGGTTCTTGTGTTCCCAAACCTAAAAAACTCAAGAAAGACTCAAATAGAATTAATCCCGGTACTTCCAAAGAGGCATAGACTGCGACTAAACCTAATACATTGGGAATAATATGCTTGAGAATAATTTGGCGACGCGGTACACCACATACAATGGCGGCTTCAACAAATTCTTTGTTTTTAAGACTAAGGGTTTGACCGCGTACAATTCGAGCCAAACCCAGCCAGGCAATCGCACCGATGGCAATGAAGATCAATAGAATATTCTGTCCGAAAAGAGTGACCAGCAAAATCACAAAAAACATAAAAGGGAATGAGCTGAGAATTTCTAAGAAGCGCATCATTACCATATCAATTTTGCCGCCAAAGTAGCCGGAAATCGCGCCATAAATTGTTCCGATCATCACCGAAATTAACGCACCGGCGATCCCCACCATCAGGGAAATCCGCCCGCCAATGGCAACCCGAACCAGTAGATCGCGACCGGATGAATCCGTGCCGAAGAAATGCAATCCCTCCGTAGTAGGCGCAACGCCCATCATATTCCAATCCGTATCTTCATAGGTAAAGGGGAAAAATAGGGGCGCAAAAGTGATAAATAACAGGATAAATGCCAATAAAATTAAACTGGCTACGGCGGCTTTATTGCGGAAAAAACGGCGTTTCGCATCTTGCCAGAGGCTTCGCCCCTCAAGTTGCATTCCCTCCACACGTTCTGCAAGTTGTTCTACAAATTCGGTATTTTTTTGATTAATAGGTTGTCTCATTGCACACTCCTAATAACGAATTTTCGGGTCAATGACGGCATATAAAATATCGACAATCATATTAAACAAAATAGTCAGCGTGCCAACCAGAATGGTTAAACTTAATACTAAAGAATAATCACGGTTCAGTGCGCCATTCACAAATAATTTCCCCATGCCCGGTAAACCGAACACGCTTTCGATCACCATTGAACCCGTGATAATGCCCACAAATGCGGGGCCAAGATAAGTGATAACAGGTAAAAGTGCGGGGCGCAGTGCGTGTTTTAAAATAATTCGATGGGTAGAAAGCCCTTTGGCTTTGGCGGTGCGAATAAAATTGGAATGAAGCACTTCAATCATTGAACCCCGCATAATTCGAGCAATTCCCGCCACATAGGCAATTGTGAGTGAGGCAACCGGTAAAATTAAATAAGGCAAGGCGCCTTCATTCCAACCACCGGCCGGCAACCAACCAAGCCAAATGGCAAAAAACAATACAAGGAGCGGTGCGAAGACAAAACTGGGCATAATGACCCCTGTCATCGACATACTCATCAAAATGTAATCCCACCGACTGTTTTGTTTTAATGCGGCGATTGTGCCGACAGAAATACCCAGCGTGAGGGCAAATAAAAAAGCAATGCTGCCGAGTTTGAGGGAGACTGGAAATGCCGCGCCGATTAAATCGTTCACAGATTGATCTTTATATTTAAACGAAGGGCCGAAATCACCTTTGGAGAGATTTTCTAAATAAAGAAAGTATTGTTTATGCAGCGGTTCGTTCAAATGATATTTTGCTTCAATATTTGCCATCACTTCAGGCGGATAGGCACGTTCGGATGTGAAAGGGCTGCCCGGCGCCAAACGCATGAGGAAAAAAGAAAACGTAATTAAAATAAACAATGTGGGAATCGCTTCTAACACACGTTTAAGAATAAATTTGAACATGGTTACTCCCCCTAAAATATGACTGAGATATTTTCTTTCTCTGTTTATGAGGCAAGAATTTGATAAAAATAAAAGTGCGGTCAAAAAAACAGGTGTTTTTCCAACCGCACTTTTTTCTTAATGCTTAATGATATAAAGATTGCGCAAGAAAATATGATCTTGCGGATCTTTGCCCGTATAGCCTTTTACGTAAGGTTTTACTAAACGTGGATTGACATAATTGTAAACCGGCACGATAGCAAAATCTTTCGCCAAAATCGCTTCTGCTTTGGCATAGGCTTGCGCACGGCCTTTGGCATCACTGACTAAATAAGATTCCGCCATTGCCTTATCATATTCCGCATTGGCGTATTTTGCCGTGTTGTTACTAGAGGTAGATAAGAAATAGTTACCGAAAGTGGTCGCTTGGTTGTAATCTGCAAGCCAACCTGCACGAGCCACATCGTAATGACCGGCACGGCGACTATCAATGTAAGTTTTCCATTCTTGGTTTTCTAATTTCACGTCAATTAAGCCTTTGGTATTTGCTTTCCACATAGAAGCGGCGGCGATTCCCACTTTTTTATGGTTTTCGTTGGTGTTGTAAAGAATGGTAAATTTCAACGGATTAGCTTTGCTGAAACCTGCTTCTTCTAATAATTTAATCGCCTCTTCGTTACGTTTTGCCATTGGTTCTTGGGAATAAGCCGGTTGTTGGATTTGATCGCCCTCTGCGATATAAGATGGTGTGAAGACATAAGTCGGTGTTTGACCTTGCGCCAGCACTTTATCTGTAATCACATTACGATCAAGGGCATAGTTTAAGGCTTGGCGTACCCGTTTATCATTGAAAGGCGCTTTCAGATTATTGATTTCATAGGTATAAGTTGACAAAACACGGGCTGTGAACACTTGATCGGGCAATTCTTTTTTCAACTTAGCAAATTGTTCTGGTGGAAGTGTATAGTGAGTAATATCTAAATCACCGGCACGATAACGGGAAACATCGGTACTCGGATTTTCGATCGCCAAGAAAGTCGCCGTGTTGATTACGGTTTCTTTATCGTTCCAATAAAGCGGGTTACGTTCAAACTCAATTTTTTCATTGATAACGTGATTTTTTAGTTTGTAAGCACCATTGCTCACAATATTTTCTTTTTTCACCCAAGCATCGCCAAATTTTTCAACGATTTTTTGTGGTGCGGGTAATAAAGATTGGTGAGTGGTTAAACCGGCGGCATAAGGGACGGGATTGGAGGAATAAACCACAAAGGTGTAATCGTCTTTGGCTTCAACGCCTAATTCTTCCGGTTTTTTCTTACCGTCAATAATATCTTGGGCATTCACCACTTGCATATAGTCTAAAAAGCTGGCGTAAGGCGAGGCGGTGTTAGGGTTGACTAAACACGACGCCAAGAATACACAAAATCTTGTGCTGTAACCGGATCACCGTTTGACCATTTCGCCTCTTTGCGAAGATGGAACGTCCAAGTTTTATAATCCGGCGAGCTTTCCCAACTTTCTGCTACTCCCGGTACTAATTCACCGTCCGAATTGGTGCTTATTAATCCTTCAAATAGTTGATAAAGCACTTGTGATTCCGGTACGCCCTCAGTTTTGTGCGGATCAAAACTTTGTGGTTCCGAACCGTTATTAATGACAATATTTTGTACCGGAGCAAGCTCTGTTCCCACTGGAACTTGAGTGGCGTAAAGACTGCCGGAGAGCGCTAAAGTGAGAGAGAAAAAGATACATTTACTGAGTAAGTTACGTTGCATAGTCACTCCTTTTTGGGTTAATTGTTGTGAAATCATCATTATTAAAATCGTTGAATTTATTGATTTATCTTAAATGTTTAAATTTGTAAAGGCTTTATTTCCTAACAAAGGTGATATCGATCACAGTTTTGATAAAAAACTAAAAATCCTTCTTTTTCTCCCGTAAAACTATTCGATCTATTGCGATTTCTTACTATCACTTTAAATTCAATTTATGCTATCGTAACGCCCATCAATCAAGATAAGGAGAAGACAATGACAACTCAATTAGATTCACTTCGTAGTATGACAGTGGTGGTAGCAGATACCGGCGATATTGATGCCATCAAAAAATACCAACCACAAGATGCCACAACCAACCCTTCCTTAATTTTAAGTGCTTCGGCATTACCGCAATATGCGCCATTAATTGATGAAGCCGTAAGCTATGCCAAAGCACAAAGCAATGATAAAGCCCAACAATTAATTGATGCGGAAGATAAATTAGCGGTAAACATTGGTTTAGAAATTTTAAAAATCGTCCCGGGACGTATTTCCACCGAAGTGGATGCCCGCCTTTCCTATAATACCCAAGCTACCGTTGAAAAAGCCCGTAAACTGATCGCACTTTACAACGCTGCCGGTATTTCAAATGATCGTATTTTGATTAAAATCGCTTCAACATGGCAAGGTATCCGTGCAGCAGAAATTCTTGAAAAAGAAGGCATTAACTGTAACCTCACTTTATTATTCTCAGAAGCGCAAGCCCGTGCCTGTGCCGAAGCAGGGGTATATTTAATTTCACCGTTTGTGGGTCGTATTCTGGATTGGTATAAAGCGAACAGTGATAAAAAAGAATATGCTCCGGCAGAAGATCCGGGCGTGATTTCCGTTACCAAAATTTATAATTATTACAAAGAGTACGGTTACAATACCGTGGTAATGGGGGCAAGTTTCCGTAATGTGGGTGAAATCACCGAATTGGCAGGTTGTGATCGCTTGACCATTGCGCCGCCGCTCCTCAAAGAATTACAAGAAAATTCAACCGCACTTGCGCGTAAACTTGAATATAAAGGTGAAGTGAAAGCCAAACCTCAACCGTTAACTGAAGCGGAGTTCTACTGGCAGCACAACAGTGATGCCATGGCGGTCGAAAAATTGGCTGAAGGTATTCGTAAGTTCGCAATCGACCAAGAAAAATTAGAGGCGATGCTTGCGGCAAAATTATAATTTTTTCTGAATCAATATAATCAATATAAATTTTTGCGTCCGTTATGTTTGATAAGTAACGGGCGCGTTTTTATCGCTGGAAGTATCAATCGTATTCTCTACATTTTTCTTTTTTATGAGCGGGTTGGTTTGATTTCGGAAATATTTTGACATTAAGGAGCACAGGCAAAACGGCAAAAGAAAATCTTGGAGATTAAAAGAAAACAATTTTACTCCTTGACTGAGCCGCTAAATTGGTGAAAAATCTGTTCCTGTGTTTTGCCATCAATTATCGGTGATTTATTTTTTAGACAATCAAAATGAATGTACGGTAATTTAAATGGTGGAATTTTGTCCCGTACTTTTATGATGTAAAGAAAGTGCGGTTGGTTTTTTTAATTTTCGGAGCAAAATATGTCAGGTATTTTTACTCAAACCCCGCCAAGCCGTCGTCGCTATGGTGTGGCAATTTTTGTCGGTATTATTGCCGGTATTATTTCTGCGTTTGTAAAATGGGGAGCAGAACATCCATTCCCTCCACGCAGTCCGATTGATTTCTTTGCAGCTGCTTGTAAAGTGGACATCACAGGTTTAACCCAAGATCAAGTATTACAAGTTTGTTCTCGTGCATTCCTAAATCCGCCACACGTTTTCTTGCGTGATTATTTAGGTATCGACCCAACAGAAGCAGCATTCACTTTTGCAGATCATGCCTTTAACTGGATTGGAGTGACACACATCATTTTCTCATTAGTGTTCGCTATTGGTTACTGCTTAGTGGCAGAACGTTTCCCAAAAATCAAATTTTGGCAAGGTATCGGTGCCGGTATTATCGCCAACATCTGTGTACACTACATCACTTTCCCAATGCTAGGCTTAACACCGCCTGTTGCGGAATGGCCACTCTATGAACATATTTCCGAATTAGTCGGTCATATTTTCTGGTTCTGGACAATTGAAATTATTCGTCGTGATTTACGCAATCGCATCACCGGTCAACCTGATCCGGAAGTACCTTTGAAAGAGGCGACAGAATAGCGATCAAAAAAGAAAGGCAACGAAATGTTGCCTTTTTTGTATTTTGCTCAAAGGATTAATGACCGCCGCAGCCACAACCGCCATGTCCGTGATGATTGTGTTTATGACCACCGCCACAGCAACCACCGTGATCATGGTCATGATGATGACCGCCACAACCACAGCCATGACCTTCTTCATCGCTGTCATGGTGATGACCGTGAGCACCGTGAACGTGACCATGCGCAATTTCTTCCAATGTGGCTTCACGTGTGCTGACAACTTCAACGGTGAAATGTAATTCTTGACCGGCTAACATATGGTTACCGTCCACCACTACTTCATCGCCGTCCACTTCGGTAATTACCACCGGAACAGGGCCAATATCCGTATCTGCTAAGAAACGCATTCCCACTACTAACTCATCGACACCTTGGAAAACATCTTTTGGTACGCGTTGAACCATATGTTCATTGTATTCGCCGTAGCCTTCTTCCGGTTGAACACGCACTTCAAATTTATCGCCTACCGCTTTGCCTTCTAGGGCTTTTTCTAGACCAATTACTAAGTTATTGTGACCTTGTAAATATTCTAAAGGCTGATTTGACGGTGCTTCATCTACCAATACACCATCTTGGGTACGAACTTGGTAAGCAATGCCTACCACCACATTTTTTGCTACATTCATGAGGGTTTCCTTATTGTTTGAAAATCGCTGCCATTGTATAGAAGAAAAAATAATTGTATAGAAAATTAATCTTTAAGTAATTCAATTTGTGCGGTCGCCTGAACCCGCACTGCTTCTTTTCCGTTTTCTAAAAAAGCATTCGGTGCGGCAGCATCGGAGGAGAACATTGCCACTTTAGCCTCACGTGGTGAGGCGTAAGGGCGGATTGGTGCCGATTCATTCACCGATGAAATGTCTAAATTAAGAATTCGGTAATTGTTCATTTGTAATGAATGTTGAATTAATGTCGCTTTATTTTTAAATTTTTCAATAACAGCCTGTGTTAATTCGCTTTCTACGCTGATTAATTTTTCCGGTGAAATAGTTGCATTCACATCTTCAATCGCAAGAATGCCATCTAGTGAATTGAGCACTTCTGATAAGGCTTGGAAGTCTTTACTTTCCAACACAAGATCGGCACGGGCAATCCAACCTGTTTTCTTCCCTTCATTATTGTAACCTTCATTATTGTAACGAACAGAAGTATTACGGGAATTACCTTTAATTTCCACCGCACTTTGTTTTTGAACAATGCCGACTGCTTTATTTAAACGTTCTGAAATAGTCTTATTTAAGTCCGCTAAATCTTTTCCATCAACTTGATAAAATAAACGTACATTTAATAAATCACGTTCGATGCTTTTTTCTGCTTCAGTATTAAATGAAACAATATTGGTTTGCCGGGTTACGGCATTTTCTGCCAAGACTGAAGTACTAAAGGGTAAAGCTAATAATATGAGACCGAGCGATTTTAGTTTCATAAATTTCTCCAAAAATTATTCATAAATCACTAAGTGATTTATTCACGCCTTTGGCGCCGTTGGCGAAGCCAACGTTCAAAAAACGTTGTTTTTTGTGACCGCACTTTATTTATGCGGTCAGGTTAGTAAATTAGTGTAAACGCGATTCTTCGACCCCATCCTCATCAAAAAATTCACCATCGTTGCCGTATTCGTCCTCATCATCACTCGGGTCTTCAAAGTAGGTTCCCCAACCATCATAAATCCCTTTATGTTTTTCAATTAATGGCAAAATTTCTTTTTGTTGGGCATCAATAATTTCTGCTTTTAATTCCACTTCGCTGATGATGTCGAAACAGAAAATGGCTTTTCCATTATCGTCTTCAAATTCTTCCGCCTCTGATACTTCATAGCCGGCTTTAAAGGCATCTACAGCAATTTTTTCCAGTAAATCAAAATCATAGTGCGACACATGATGTTCAATAATATAAAGGGCGGAAGGATCGCTGCCGTCATTTAATAAATCGGTGATAATTTCCCGTGTTTCCGCTTGAAGGGCGACAAAATCAGTCATAGTAAATTCCTTAGTTGGCGTGAAAAGTGCGGTTATTTTAGTGGATAAATCTACAAAAGTCGCATAAAATCTCGCAAAACCCAATAATACACGTCAAAATCATGCTTGAACAACTCCCTTACCTCAGCTTAAAAACTCCGCCAAAATCCACCGCACTTTTAAAGCAAGAATGTGCCGATTTTATTGTGATTGAAGATCTTGGCTATGAAATGTCGGGGGAGGGGGAATTTGTCGCATTAAAAGTACGAAAAACCAGTTGTAACACCCTATTTGTTGGCGAAAAACTGGCAAAATTTGCCGGCGTATCGGAACGAAATATGGGCTATGCCGGTTTGAAAGATCGTCAGGCGGTAACAGAACAATGGTTCTGTCTGCAAATGCCCGGACAGGAAATGCCGGATTTCACTCAATTTGAATTGGAAGGCGTAGAAATTTTAGACGTTACCCGCCATAACCGCAAAATTCGCACGGGAAGTTTACAAGGCAATTATTTTGAAATTTTGCTGCGCGACGCACAGGAAAGCGATGAGTTAAATGCTCGGTTAAATTTGGTGGCAAATTTTGGTTTTCCCAATTATTTTACGGAACAACGTTTTGGGCGTGATGGTCATAATCTTACGCAGGCATTGCGCTGGGCACAAGGTGAAATTAAGGTGAAAGATCGCAAAAAACGCAGTTTTTATCTCTCTGCCGCACGTAGTGAGATTTTCAATTTGGTGGTCGCGGCACGTATTGAGCAGGAGCTTGCCCAACAAATTTTGCCAAATGATATTGTGCAATTAAACGGTTCGCACAGTTGGTTTAAAGCGGATGAGTCGGAAGATTTAGCGGCATTACAAGTGCGGTTAGATTCAAGAGATATTTTACTCACCGCTCCCTTGATTGGGGAAGAAAATCTTATTGCGTCAGATATTGAAAATGCCATTGTGGAACAACATAATGCCTTTTCACCTTTGATGAAACAAGAAAAAATGAAAGCGGCGCGCCGCCCGCTGTTAATGCGGGCACAGGATTTCCAATGGCAGTTTATTGAGGAAGGATTAAAACTCGCTTTTTATTTGCCGTCAGGCAGCTATGCCACGGCACTTATTCGAGAATTAGTGAATTATAAGGAAGCATAATGCGAATTTTATTAAGTAATGATGATGGTTTTCACGCAGAAGGCATTCAAGTTTTAGCGGCGGAATTACGCAAGTTTGCCGATGTGGTGATTGTCGCGCCGGATCGGAATCGAAGTGCGGCATCCAGTGCCTTAACTTTAGTTGAACCATTACGTCCCCGCCATTTAGATAACGGTGATTATTGTATTAACGGCACACCGGCAGATTGTGTGCATTTAGCGTTAAACGGTTTTTTATCCGGTCAAGTGGATTTAGTGGTGTCGGGCATTAATGCCGGTTGCAATATGGGCGATGATACCATTTATTCCGGTACAGTGGCGGCGGCATTGGAAGGGCGTCATTTGGGGTTGCCTTCCATTGCCGTTTCCTTAGATGGTCGTCAGCATTATGAAACAGCAGCACGGGTGGTGGCAGATTTAATCCCGAAATTGCATAACCGATTATTAAACCCTCGTGAAATTATTAATATTAATGTGCCGGATTTGCCTTATGAGGAACTAAAAGGTTATAAAGTTTGCCATTTGGGTTATCGTTCTTCTGCGGCAGAGGTGATAAAACAAGAAGATCCCCGTGGCGAAGCGATCTATTGGATTGGCCCTGCCGGTTTAGCGGAGAACGAGCAAGAAGGTACGGATTTTCATGCAGTAAAAAATGGTTATGTCTCCATTACCCCAATTCAAGCGGATATGACAGCCCATCATTCAATTCAGGCTTTACAGGATTGGTTGGAACGTGAATAATGCGATACTTTGCGCGGCGACAATTAAAAGGTGAATGAAATGAATATTTTTGGGGCAATGTATGATAAAACTATGGAATGGTCGAAACATCGTTTTGCCACGTTTTGGCTATCCTTTGTGAGTTTTATTGAAGCGATCTTTTTCCCCATTCCGCCGGATGTGATGTTGATCCCAATGTCGATGTCGAAGCCGAAAAGTGCGGTCAAATTTGCTCTTTATACCGCCATCGCCTCCGTTCTCGGTGGTATGGTGGGGTATGCCATTGGTTATTTTGCGACGGATTGGGTGCAAGGTATTGTGCAACAATGGGGCTATGGTGATCATTGGGCGACAGCGATAAAGTGGTTTGAGCAATGGGGGGTACTCGTCGTTTTTGTGGCAGGGTTCAGCCCGATTCCTTATAAAGTGTTTACGATTTGTGCCGGTGTGATGCAGATGGTATTTTTCCCCTTTGTCTTGACTGCATTTATTTCCCGTGCGGCACGTTTCTTGCTGGTTGCAAAACTCGCCGCATGGGGCGGAGAAAAATTTGCAGCAAAATTGCGTAAATCTATTGAAATTATTGGTTGGTCAGTCGTTGCACTTGCGGTAGTGGCTTACTTTATTTTGAAATAATAGGATATATTATGAATAAATATTTATTTGCGTTGTCTATGTCGGTAGTTTTAGTCGCCTGTTCTTCACCCCAAGTGAGCGATCCCGATGCTTTACCGAATGGCATTATGCAACCGGTTGAAGGAACCGGTGCCGTTGCCGGTGGCAGTTTTATGCCGGAAATAGAACAACAAACTATGCCGAATACAATGAAATAAGAAGGAAAAAATAAATGAAAAAATCGTTTTTATTGTTACCCCTGAGTGTTGCAATTTTAAGTGCTTGTTCATCTAATACGCAAGCACCGATTGAAAATGCAGGCGGTACACTTTCACCGGGCATCATGCAACCGGTAGATAATAACAGCGGCGGTACTTGGCAGCCTGAGATTCAACAAAATACTATGCCGAATAATATGGGAACCAATGCAACAGGTAGTGTGCCTGTCGGAACTCAAACTCCGCAGCCGAATTTTCAACCGACTTATCAACCGGTACAACCTATCGTATCCGCTCCTATACAGCCCCAGACAAAGACAGTAACCAAGACCGTGTCGGACTGTACAAGCTCAGGCTCAATTAACGTGCCACGCAATCCGAATACCAATGCACCGGATTACAGCCAAATTCAAAAAGGCTCGTACAAAGGAGAGACCTATAAAGTCAATAAAGGCGATACCATGTTCTTAATCGCTTACTTAGCAGGTATGGATGTGAAAGAGCTTGCTGCAATGAATAATATGTCTGAGCCTTATAGTTTAAGTGTTGGTCAAACCTTAAAAATCGGCAAGTGTGTTACTAAAACTGTAACGACAACCGTGCCGGTAAATGCAGCCTCAGTACCTGCGAAACCGGTTGAACCAGCTGTTACTTACAGACCGGGTGCAAACGGTACGCAAATTGGTTCTGACGGTACGATTATCGGACCGGTGAAATCAGGTGCAGGCGTTCCTTCTGCTACACCGACTTCTACAAATGTACCAAGTACTCCGGTTGCAACAGGAAATACGGCACCGGTAAATGCAAATGTCGTCGCCCCTATTGCATCTAATGTCGCTTGGACATGGCCGGCAAGCGGAAATATTATTCAAGGTTTCTCAAATTCTGATGGGGGAAATAAAGGGATTGATATTTCCGGTTCTCGTGGACAATCGGTTAAAGCCGCAGCGGCGGGGCGTGTTGTATATGCGGGCAATGCATTGCGTGGTTATGGCAACCTTATCATTATCAAGCATAACGATGATTTCTTGAGTGCTTATGCGCACAATGACAGAATCCTCGTGAGCGATCAGCAAGAAATCAAAGCAGGGCAAGAAATCGCTAAAATGGGTAGCACAGGCACCAATGGTGTAAAACTTCACTTTGAAATTCGCTATAAAGGTAAATCGGTCGATCCGATTCGTTACTTACCAAAACGATAACATATGCAAAAGAGCGGTTAAATTGACCGCTCTTTTTTATACTTTCTTTTGATATCCGCACTTTTCGATATAATGAGGCATACTTTTATATTATTGGGGATCAATTTTATGCTCAACAATTTATCTTTTATTTGGGTTCAAGATGCTTTCCAAATTATAGATGAAAGCCAAGAGAAAGTATTGATTTTGGTTCTTAGTGAAAATATGGATATTGCCAAAAGCCGTATTCAGTATCATCAGTAAAAACACCAACTTCGTTTTTCTTTCCCACTTAATATTTTGCCTTTTGAAACCTACGTACAACATCACGCAGATGAAGATTTGAGAGAAATACTCTATTCAGAAAGTCAAAAACTCTCGAAAAATCAACCGCTCTTTTTGTTTTATCCGGATCGTAATCTTCTTCCTCAAACAACGAAACTCAATCTCAAAAAACAAATTTATTCTATTCCTTCTTGGGTGGAACAATGTGCGGTATCGACATTTGCATTATTTGAAGTACCTCCCATTATTGAGACCCGATTATGGAATAACGAACCGAGTGATAAATGCTATGCGGTCATTAATGCATCAAAATCCCCTTTCTTCCCGAGGTTATTTCACGGTGAGGGCATTCGCTATGCTTGTTTATTTCAAGGCGAAAAAGCCGAAACCTACGCTAAAAGTGCGCCTTATTTGCTTGAGCTTCCTAAAGGGCATGAAATATTGCCTCGTCTATTTTGCCGTAATGGTGAAAATTATGTGGAAGGAATTAATTATGGTGAACGTAATATCGGCACATTTTTTCGTTCTGATGCAGAATTAGAGGAACTATTGAATCATTTCCGTAAATGGCTGATCTTGCCTGATTATACGGGACATTATTATTATCTTCGTTTCCTCGATCCTATCGCCTTAGAAGAATACCTTGATCGTCTGCAAACTTATCCCACCAAATTAGCTGCATTTTTTAATGGAAAGATGATTAAAAAGGTATTCTGCATTAAATGTGGCGATGAGTTGATCGAATATGAACCCATTGTTGATTTATCGACCTTTAAACAAGCCAAAAAACAATTTGATAAATTTGAAATCGAAGCCTTTACCAAACTTCACGATAGATCGCTATGCAAAAAAATTATTGAAGAAATTATGGAACAACACCCTGAATTTGCCAACGCTTATGGCAAGGATATCGTAGAAAAAACGGTCAATCATGCTTATCGTTTGGCAAAAGCCGCACAAATGAAAGGAACGATCAGTATTCTACAATTGGCATTGGCAAACCTTATTTATGGTGATTCGGTGAATTATCTCGACCCGGAAAACAAATTGAATAATATTTTAATGAGTGATTTAACGGAACAGCAGAAACAATTTTATTTAGAAAAGCGCTTTGATCAACTCGAAAAACAAGCTCGCATTCGCCACCAATTACAACCAACAGGAGTACACCATGTCTAGTGTAGATACCGTACTTAATAAGATGATAGCATCTCATCAGCCGGAACAAATTGACAGCCCGACAAATATGTGTCGCACTAATGTGACGATTTATCATTGTGACACCTTAAATAAATACCGTAAGCTGCCGGATGGTATTGTAGTGACGGTGTTTGATAGCTCCGGCAAGGCATATCCGGCTAAGATTAAGAGCGGCGAAAGCGAGCATAATGGTGTGCTATGCGGTGAGATTTCTTGGCAGCTATCGGGTGGTGAAGCTGTGTCTTCAACCTATACGAAAAAAGATAACCGCCGCTTAACCGAACAATCCGAACATACGCCGTTTAAAGCCTCAGACGGGTATGTATTGATAAAAGCCCGAAATCAGTCTGATGATGAATTTACAACCTCAAAAGAACCGTTGAAACAACTTGCTGATCCCTTAAAAGTACAAGTGAGTTTTACGGAAAACAAAGTAGAAGCGGTGTATTTACCGCCACCGATTTTGGTGAATCTGCGATTGAGACAGAATGAAACCACGTATTTAAACGAGAGACAAATCCAGCAAATCATTGATGATGGCGGCTATGCCACATTATTTATCCATGGTTATAGTGTGCCACTCGGACACATGGGGCGTTTCGCCACCGATGAAGAACTCGGCGAACAAGTTCAATATCGTTACCGCTTAAATTCGGAAGACATTCAAAGACCATTCTTACATCAGCACGAAAAGCTGATGAAACGGTTATCCGATGTGATTTCGGAAAAACAAGGGGAAGTGATTGGAACAATAAACGGAGAGCCTTATGCAATAAATCTGAAAAAGTTTCAGCAGCGTCCTGTTTACGCCAAATATTATTTAACCAACCGTTATGAAAAACTGGAAGACACCTATAACGGTTTTAAAGCGTTGGCGTGGATACCGAATGTCGAATACTATCTTAACCTTGCCGCCTCAGGTAAGGATGAATTAAGCGACTTTGACCAATGGGAGAACTACAGCCGTATTGTGGGAGTGACTTGGTCGGGCAGTGTCGATCCGGATATGAATTTCTTTCGAGCGGAAATGTATGCTAACGAATCGGGTAGGCGGTTAGCTGGAGTATTGAAACAACTGATTGATAAGGGTATCCGTATTAATATCATTACCCATTCCTTAGGGGCTAGAGTGGCACTTTCTGCGATGAATGTGTTGGGCGATTTTGATGGGGAATATGATGACAAAATCGATAACCTGATAATGTGGGAAGCGGCGGTGGCGGATAATGCCATCACGAATTTTGAGAATTACGAGAAAAAGAAAACCTACAATCCGGTTGCTATGGAAATTTTCCCTTATGCCTATAAGGTACCGAAACATATCACCGTGTTGTACTCACAGGAAGATGGGGTATTAGATAAGGATAAAAAAAACGCAGACGATGAGTTTTTAGGTATTCTCGGTGGAGCATATCCAAAAAAATATTGGTCTATCGGGGGACCGAAATGGGCGTTTGAGGATTATTATCAGGGTACGGAGATTGGGCAATTTTGTGAGTCTATTCATAACACAGTCCTTTTCGATAACCCTTATGATCTTCATCGTAAGTTGCCTAAGTCAGTGGCAAATTGTCGCTACAGGATTAGGGAATTGCTTGAGCAGGAGGCACAACAGGTTGCAGCTCATGGTGAGATTGCCGAACTGAACTACCTTAAACCTTGGAGCCATTTCAGACGCTTCCCGAAAGAAGTGTTGGAGCATATTATTGAAGTGTTGACGGATAATGTGGTGTCGAATTGGCAAGGGAAAGGTTCAAAGGTGAGGGCTGCGCTAGGGCATCAAGGTGAACGACAAACTGTAAATGGAGAGTTTACAACTCGTTTTGGATTGGTGGAAATGTCAGAAACTAATAAGAAAGAATTTATGGATAAGTTTATTAAAGATTTGTTTAAAAAAGCTAAAAAGTTGGATTATTTTGGACAGTGGGAAGATAGAGAAGATGGTCGGTTTTATTACTTTATTTCTCATTCAGCAATGCGGGAATGGGAATGGAAAGATATTGATGTTCATCTGGTATTTCCATTGGTTTATAAGTATAGCTACAGAGAATGGATCATGAAGAGAAAAATTCAAGAACATTCAAAATTTGGACGGTATTGATATGAAAAATAAACATATTGCATTTTCGTTTCTTGGTATTGTGGTGTTTTTTATTGCGATTTATGTTGTTTTCCATTGGGGCGATTTAATTTCAGAGACAGGAGTAGCGAGAACGGTTGGGATTTCCAGTGATGGAAAATATGTGATTAGCGCACATCGCTGGAAAAACTCAAAAAAAGATAAAACAAAGTTAGTACTTTGGGATATTGAGAAGAGGGAGAAAAAAGTTATTGCGGAAGATGTGAATACGGATAGCGCTTACTTTATTCCTGACAGCCATGATTTTATGTGGCAAGGGAAGGATAATGTTGTGCATATTCAAAATGTCGAGGGAAAAGAGATAGAAAGCTTTAAACATTTTGAAATAGCCCATCATATTATAAGTGTGGATAGAACTTTTTATGCCAGTGCCAACCAAACCGGCAAAATTTTTAAAGGGTATGGGGAGAATATGGTGCCGATTTATACGGATACACCACTTTGGCGACATTATAACTTTGATTTATCAGATAAATATTTTTTAACAGCCTCATCAGGTAGAGGTACTCGGGAAGACGGTTCTGTTGTTCAATTGAACCCCACCGCAGATCCTATTCAGCCGAGTGTTTATAAAAAAAGCAGTTATGATGGAGTTGTTTTATGGGATAGAAAAACTTTAAAACCAATGGCAGAACTTTTTGGTTTTGGCGGACACACAGATGCGTTATTTAGCCCTGATGGAAAATGGATTGTAGGGGGTGGAGAAAATTTGAGGGATTATATGTGGGAGGTTAGTAATTTGCAGCATAGGTTGCAACTGGCTAATGCAGAAAGTGGGATTTATAGCTCAGAAACAGAAATGTATGACACAAGTCAGTTACTTCCAATTCCGGACAAATTTAAAAATAAATACTTGCGTGAGAATTCTAACACGGTAACTTACGCATTTTTGAACGATACGGATTTTATTCAACTTAAACTATCATATCCTCATGACGGCTCAGGTCAGAATATCGCTTCAATATACAGAGTGGGTAGCCCTTGGATTATTGGTTATGTCGAAATCGGTAATGTGCCGGTTATTTCGACAGATGCGTATGAAAAGTCTGATAGTGTCGCCTCTGCCCCGAAGGCTAATATCTTAGTTACCGGACAAGCGGTTCACGGCGGTATTAGCGTTTACCGTTATCATCCTGATAAAATGGAATTAGAAAAAATCTGGGTGGCGTATTAATTCTAAAGTGCGGTTGGTTTTCTTAGT
>NZ_MLHG01000039.1 GCF_001998825.1 Rodentibacter mrazii | reverse complement strand
GGTTGAGTTGGCTGGGATGGCTCTATTGGCTGCTCTGGTTGTACCGGTTGAATTGGCTGAGATGGCTCTGTTGGCTGTTCAGGTTGCACCGGTTGAGTTGGCTGAGATGGCTCTGTTGGCTGCTCTGGTTGTATCGGTTGAGTTGGCTGGGATGGCTCTACTGGCTGCTCAGGTTGTACCGGTTGAGTTGGCTGGGATGGCTCTGTTGGCTGCTCAGGTTGTACCGATTGAGTTGGTTGTGTTTGTCCCTGACTTTCCGATTGACGAGAGAAATAATCTCCGTCATTAGAACTTCCACAACCTGCTAACATTAAAGCAACAAAGGCTGCCGCCGCAGTTTTTTTCATTGTAACGTTCATTGTTACCTCCAAATTAAATCAATTTTCTGTGAGTATGTTTCTGTTTTTGCACGCAAAAACGCAAATATCGTACAAAAAAAAAACAAAAGTAAAGCAAAAATTGAACAAATTGATTAAAAGTAACTCAATTTAATACCTTGGTATAAGAAACCATCAATGGCTTAAAATTGCCTATGATTTTTCAAAAAAACTCTCTGTGGAAATACAAGAAATTAAGGATAAGTCTGTTTTTAAAGAAATCGGGGACAAAAGAGGAAAAGTGCGGCTAAAAATAGGACTAAATTTCAGATTTTTAGCCGTTTAAAATGGATTTTGGGGAAAGGTGGTAGGGACACACTGCGTGTGTCCGAATTTTAACCTATTGAAATGATTTGATTTTATAATGGACACACGCAGTGTGTCCCTACTGTATAACATCGCATAAATTCAAAGCATTTCAACCGCACTTTTGCGATATTAGGCTGTTTTCATTTGGAAAATCACTAATTCCGCCTGACAGCAAAAGGCAAATTTTGCGTTTAACAAATAGCCGTCATCGACTTTGCTAATGTCTGACTGAATTTCACAAGGCTCACTTTCAACCTCACGGGCTTTCTGAGTGAAGAAATCGAGTGCGGTTTGTGCTTGCTCTTGGGTGTCATAGATATAGCTGATCTCTTGTGTGCAATCTCGATTATCAAACAATGATTTCATATCGAAAGTATTACAGCCCACACATTCAACTGGTTTTTCTGTTTGAATTGCCATCTTTCACTCCTTCTTTAATTGCTATAGTGGATTAAAATAAAAATGAGACAAGACGGCTTGCCGCAGATAGTACAAATAGGCACAGCAAGGCAAGCCAACGCAGTATCATTGAAATTTTAATCAACTATTTTGCTGCTACAAAACCCACGGCTTCATACACTTTTGTGAGGGTTTCCTGTGCTTTCGCCCGTGCTTTTGCGGCACCTTGGCGAAGAACTTCATCAAGTAAGGCTTCGTTGCTACGATATTCATGAAAACGTGCCTGTAACTCTGCAAGTAAATTAGACACTTCATCAGCCACCGCAGTTTTTAAATGACCATACATTTTCCCTTCAAATTCTTGTTCAAGTTCTGCAATGGATTTATCCGTTACCGCAGAAAGAATATCCAATAAATTGGATACCCCTGCCTTATTTTTAACGTCATAACGAACAACAGGCGGCTCATCAGAATCCGTCACCGCCCGTTTAATTTTTTTCGCCACAGACTTCGGATCTTCTAACAGTGTCACCACATTATTGCGGTTATCATCAGATTTTGACATTTTCTTTTCCGGATCCTGCAATGACATAATGCGCGCCCCTGCTTTACCGATAAAAATTTCAGGAATCGTAAAAATATCGCCATAAAGGGCATTAAAGCGATTCGCAATATCGCGTGTGATTTCCAGATGTTGTTTTTGATCATCTCCAACCGGTACATTTTTTGCTTGATAAAGCAAAATATCCGCCGCCATCAATACCGGATAATCAAACAAACCCACATTAATATTTTCCGCATAACGTGCCGATTTATCTTTAAATTGGGTCATACGGCTCATTTCACCGAAATAAGTATAACAATTTAGTACCCAGCTTAATTGGGTATGTTCCGGCACATGAGATTGAACAAAAATTGTCGCTTTATTCGGATCAATACCGCATGCCAAATATAGCGCGACCACATCAAGGGTTGCCTTACGAAGCGCTACGGGATCTTGACGAACGGTGATTGCGTGTAAATCAACCACGCAGAAAATACATTCATAATCCTCTTGCATTTTGACCCAATTACGCAATGCGCCTAAATAGTTCCCGATGGTCAATTCGCCGGAAGGCTGCACACCGCTAAATACGATTGGTTTTGCCATAACTTATCCTTTTTCATCTTGAAAATAAATTGTCAGTATCATATCAAAAGATCGCTTCTTTTTTAATGAGATAGTTCAAAACAGACGGTAAAAATGCTATATTGCGCGCAATTTCAGCCTGTTTTATCACGCCTATTACATTTTTATATGACAAATTACCATGATATGGCGCTGGCTCTAGCCGGCATTTATCAAGCCACTGCATTAGTCAATCAACTTGCAATGAAAGGCAAAGTGGAAAACCAGGAGGCTTTTCACACGACCGTCAATTCCCTTTTTCAAACCCGACCGGAAAACACCCTTGCTGTTTTTGGCGGGCAAATTCAGCATTTGAAACTGGGTTTGGAAACCCTCATTGAACAGCTGTCCACGCTTGATGATAGAAATATCGTGAATTATTGGAGCGGTTTATTAGGCTTAGAAAGTCTCCTAAATAAAAATCCTGAGGCAAAATCCGAACTGGTAAAACGTATTCAACGTTTACAGGAACAACTGACATACCATAAATTGCTTGATGAACATATGCTTTCCATCATGGCTAATATTTATATTGACATCATCAGCCCTTTAGGACGAAAAATTCATATTGTTGGTGAAGAAAATTATCTACAGCAACAATTTGTACAAGACAAAGTTAGAACCTGTTTGCTTGCCGGCATTCGCTCTGCCGTACTATGGCGGCAAGTAGGCGGCAATAAATGGCGGTTATTATTCTTCCGAGGCAAAATAATTAATGCCGCGAAGGAAATCTATTCAACAATTTATTAATTTATTCTTAATGATCAACATCCCTTAATACACCGGAGTATTTTATGCAACTTTCCGCACTGACTGCGATTTCCCCAATTGATGGGCGTTACCAAGACAAAGCAACCGCACTTCGTGACATTTTTAGTGAATTCGGTTTACTTAAATTCCGCGTGACCGTTGAAATTCGCTGGTTACAAAAATTAGCCACGACCGCAATTCCGGAAGTGTCTCATTTATCTAAAGAGGCAAACGATTACCTCAATAACATTATCAGCGAATTTAGCCTAAAAAATGCAGAACGCATTAAAGAAATTGAGCGCACTACTAATCACGATGTAAAAGCAGTGGAATATTTCTTAAAAGAAAAAAGCGAAACCTTGCCGGAATTAGCAAAGGTTGCAGAGTTTATTCACTTTGCCTGCACTTCCGAAGACATCAACAATCTTTCTCATGCATTGATGCTAAAAACAGCACGTGATACGGTGATTTTACCGGAATGGCAAAAACTCATTGATGAAATCACCCGCTTGGCGAACGAATACAAAACTATCCCATTACTTTCACGCACACACGGTCAGCCGGCTTCCCCAACGACTGTCGGAAAAGAAATGGCAAATGTGGTCTATCGTTTACGCCGCCAATTCAAGCAACTTCAAGAAAATGAGATTCTTGGCAAAATCAACGGTGCGGTGGGCAACTACAACGCACACTTATCCGCTTATCCGGATCTTGATTGGCATAAATTCAGCGAAGAATTTGTCACCTCGCTTGGCTTGAATTGGAACCCCTACACGACACAAATTGAACCTCATGATTACATCGCCGAATATTTTGATACCATCGTGCGTTTCAACACCATCATCATTGATTTCGATCGAGACCTCTGGGGCTATATTGCATTAAATCATTTCAAACAGCGCACCATTGCCGGTGAAATCGGTTCTTCCACAATGCCGCACAAAGTGAACCCGATTGACTTTGAGAATTCAGAAGGCAATCTTGGTCTTGCTAATGCCGTGATGACCCATCTAGGACAGAAACTACCGATTTCCCGTTGGCAACGGGATTTAACGGATTCTACCGTCTTACGTAATCTTGGCGTGGGCGTGGGTTACTGTTTAATTGCCTATGCGGCGACCCGTAAAGGTATCAGCAAATTAGAAGTCAATGAGCAGCATTTACGTGATGAACTCAACCAAAACTGGGAAGTTCTAGCAGAGCCAATCCAAACCGTAATGCGCCGCTATGGCATTGAAAAACCTTATGAAAAACTCAAAGAACTCACTCGCGGCAAACGCGTAGATGAACAAGCCATGCGCGAATTTATAGAGAAACTTGACATTCCGGCTGAAGAAAAAGCCCGTTTACAACAACTCACCCCTGCAACCTATATCGGTGCGGCGGTTGAGCTGGTGGAAAAACTATAATTTGACATGATAAAGTGCGGTTAAAATTTAGTGAGAATTTTGACCGCACTTATGAATAATAATGTTTGATTCGATCACCGAATACTAAAATATTAATGCTCTAAAGAAGAAAAGTATTTAGGGGAATCAACCATCACACCGTCAACGCCTAACTTACGGGCCAACTCCAGATCTTCTTTTGTTTTTATACCGAATAAAATAATGTGCTGAGGCTTTTGTTTAAAACATTTTATATCTTCCGGTGCCCAAGCCAATACCGCTTCACTTACCCCTTCGCCTAATGTAAAGGTTTCAACCACTTTAACTTTTCGATAAAGTTCAAATCCGTGCCAATATTCTTCTTTTAATGGTATCGGACAATGATTACTGTTTAATGCCGTTTCGACTAAATATTGTCGAGTAAGATCCCGTGTAGCAAAAGTCGCTATTTCCGGCGACAAAATCTCTATGAATGCCTTATTTGTAGAGTACACTCTTACTCTGTTAAACGCATTATGTTTGGTCAGTACTTGTAATAGCGAAATTTTCATGCTTATAGGATCAGCATCGGGCGATTTGAGATCCAAATAGAAAAAAGTTTCCGGATAAGACATTAGAACATCGTCTAAACTGGGAATACCAATATCTTTATTGCGATAAGGATAACCCTCATTCGGCTTGAAATAATATGCCGCATCCAATTTTTTTAATTCAGCCGCAGAATATTCCGAAACAAAGCCTTTAGCATTCGTATTCGCCGATAAATCCTTGGGACGGTATAGAACAGGGATTTTATCTTTCGACAATTGGATTGTAATCCAAATTGCATCCGCTTTGTTTTTCAACGCTTCATTAATTGCAAATGAAGTATTTTCTGGGGCATCATCTTTTCCCGCACGATGAGCAATTAATTGTAGCTGTTGAGAAGTATTTGAAAAGGATAATTCAGTTGCTAGTAGCATTTTCGGCATTAATATAATTATCAATGCGGAAAATAAAATTCGATAATTAAACATAACAATCTCCCATCCTAATTAAGTAGTATGTCACTAAATTTATTCTAAAGTAAATTTGTGACAATCAAATGACTCAAACTTGTAGCAAGATTGTTTCGTTTTTGTTGTATTTATCGTGTTTATTCATCAATATCATATTTTTTAAGAGACAAACTTTGAAATTCATTCTAATATATACACCAGTATCTTTTAATCTTAGTCTTAAATAGAGGAAAGCTAAAATGGCAAAAATCGTTAAAGTGATTGGTCGTGAAATCATCGACTCACGTGGTAACCCAACTGTTGAAGCTGAAGTACATTTAGAAGGTGGTTTCGTTGGTTTAGCCGCAGCACCATCTGGTGCATCAACCGGTTCTCGTGAAGCATTGGAATTACGCGATGGCGATAAATCACGTTTCCTAGGTAAAGGTGTATTAAAAGCGGTTGCCGCAGTCAATGGTCCGATTGCTGAAGCATTAGTGGGTAAAAATGCTTTAAACCAAGCTGAAATCGACCAAATTATGATCGACTTAGACGGTACAGAAAATAAATCTAACTTCGGTGCAAACGCAATCTTAGCGGTTTCATTAGCAAACGCTAAAGCAGCGGCGGCATCTAAAGGCTTACCATTATACGCTTACATTGCAGAACTCAACGGCACGCCGGGCGTCTATTCTATGCCATTACCAATGATGAACATCATCAACGGTGGTGAACATGCTGACAACAATGTTGATATTCAAGAATTTATGATTCAACCGGTTGGTGCAAAAACATTACGTGAAGCACTTCGCATCGGTGCAGAAGTGTTCCACAATCTTGCTAAAGTATTAAAAGCAAAAGGGATGAGCACTGCAGTTGGCGATGAAGGCGGTTTTGCACCAAATCTTGCCTCGAACGCTGATGCATTGGCTTGTATTAAAGAAGCCGTAGAAAAAGCAGGCTATGTTTTAGGTAAAGATGTGACCTTAGCAATGGACTGCGCCTCTTCCGAGTTCTACAATAAAGAAACCGGCAAATATGAAATGAAAGGCGAAGGTCGTTCATTCACTTCTGAAGAATTCACGCACTATCTTGAAGAACTTTGCAAACAATATCCAATTGTTTCTATTGAAGATGGTCAAGATGAATCTGACTGGAACGGTTTTGCGTACCAAACTAAAGTATTAGGTGACAAAGTGCAATTAGTCGGTGATGACTTATTCGTAACTAACACCAAAATCTTAAAAGAAGGTATCGAAAAAGGTATCGCAAACTCAATCTTAATCAAATTCAACCAAATTGGTTCTTTAACAGAAACTCTTGCCGCCATCAAAATGGCGAAAGATGCAGGCTATACAGCAGTGATCTCTCACCGTTCCGGTGAAACCGAAGATGCGACTATCGCAGATTTAGCAGTAGGTACGGCAGCAGGTCAAATCAAAACCGGTTCGATGAGCCGTTCTGATCGTATTGCCAAATACAACCAATTAATCCGTATCGAAGAAGCCTTAGAACGTGCAGGTACACCGGCTGCATTCCCGGGTTTAAAAGCGGTGAAAGGTCAAGCCTAATTTTTGGTTGATTTAAACTGAAATCGCACCGCACTTTTAGGAAAAAGTGCGGTGTTTTTTTATCCTATATTCTCCTTGATAAAATTAAACTAAAAAATTAAACTAACTAAAAAGGAGGGATTCATGAAAACATTATCAATTCCCAGTGTGAATATTCACGAAGCAAAAACAAATCTTTCGTCTATCGTTGAAAATGTTAGAAAATTTGGCAAACCTATGATTATTGCCAAAGCCGGAAAACCCCAAGTAAAAATTGTCCCTTTAGATTCAAATGAAACAGGCTCCCGTTTTGGTTTTATGAAAAGTACTAATGTGGTGATTCCCGATGATTTTGCCCATCTCTACCAAGATGAAATTATCGACATGTTTGAAGGATCTGATGAATGAAAATTTTATTAGATACACATATTTTACTTTGGTTAGCCTTTGACGATAAATCAAAACTCTCACCTCAAGCAATTGAATTATTAGAGGATTTTAAAAATGAATTATATTTTAGCCTCGCAAGCCTTTGGGAAATATCAATAAAATCCAGCTTAGGAAAACCTCACTTTAATGTTGATGTTGAAAAGCTTGAACAGGGACTTATTTCCGTGGGATGCCATTTATTACCGATTGAGCTCCCTCATATTGTTAAATCATCTGGCTATCCTTTTGTTCATAAGGATCCCTTTGACAGGCTATTATTGGCACAAGCGGATGTAGAAAATATTTACTTTATGACTGCCGATAGTCTCATACTCGACTACAATAAGCCATTTCTTTTAAATGCTAAAAAATAGGAATTTATATGCTCCACCTCACCCTTGAAGACGAACTCTTTCTCGGCCAACCAAAACAAGTGGGGACTCACTCTACTGTCTATGCTCATCTTGCCGTGATGTTTGAAGATGATGGTGAGACCGGCTATTTTTATGCGCTTGATATGCGCCAAAACGGTCAACCGATTGTGGATGTGTTACACGTTTACAATGTGGATTCTACCTCCAATCACCACGAAGCCCGTAAATTGGAAATTTGTTGGGATGAAAGCGGTTATTTAGCCCTACTTTTAATTAATGGTTATCCCCACGCAGTATTTGATTTTGCCCGCTTAGTCGGTTATAACAGTAACAAATATCCGCAACCGAATTTAATGAGTATGTGGACACGAGAAGAACTTAGCAACGATAAAGCCGAGCAATGGCTTGGCGTAAAAACCATCAAATAAATGAAATTTTATCGCAATCTTCAGCCTTTCAAAGTCATTAGCTTTGATCTGGACGACACACTTTATGATAATCATGATGTGATTCACACCGCTGTCTCGCGTTTTGTGCAATTCACCCAAGACTTAACTCAATGCCCAACCTTTGAAACAGAATGGCTGGATTGGAAAGAACGTGTTGCACAAGAAAATCCGCTCCTAAGCGAAGATGTGACGGAATGGCGAAAAGAGGCATTACGCCAATTTTTAAATGCACAGGGAAAAAGTGCGGTTGAAATTGACCGCACTTTAACCCTCTCAATGAATGAATTTTTACATTGGCGCCATCAAATTGATATTCCCCAAGATACACTAAACGTATTAAATCATTTAAAAGCAGGCTACAAACTCTGTGCCATCACCAATGGCAATGTCGATCCTTTACGTATTGGATTATCACACTTTGACCTTATTTTACGTGCCGGAGAACATGGCAGAGCAAAACCTCATGAGGATCTGTTCCAACAAACTTCACTCTATTTCAAGGTTTCCCCACAAGAAATTTTGCATGTAGGAGATAATTTAACAACAGATGTTCAAGGGGCAATTCAAGCTGGTTGTCAAGCTGTGTGGATTAATTTATCTGGTTGCCAGCTCGCTGACTTTACCACAGCCACTCTTCTACCAACTTTAGAAATCAATCACTTAACTGAACTGTTATTATTATGAAAAAGAAAAATCAAATCCTCGTTACACTCTCTATTGTCGCTTTACTCGGCGGTTGTTCGGAAGAAGAAGTACAACGAGATGTATATCATTCCCTTGATGACTGTCTTGCCGATTGGAAAAGAATTGAGCTGTGCGAAGCAGACAAAAATACAGAAAATACTCAATCGGCACCTGCTAATATGCCGGCCCAACCCCAACAAAACAACAACTCTCTTTCTGGGCTAGGCTTACGCAATAACGCTGAAAATACCAATTCCGTCAATGGTGAATGGCAAAACGCTAACCAAAACAATCCGGCAGCATCTGAATCCAACAATGCAAACGGGGAAACTACTGCCAATGTTGAAAGTAGTGATCCTTCCTTCGGCGCGGCGGTTGCCGGTGGGGTGATGGGATATATGGCAGCCCGTGCGATTAGTAGCTTTTTAGGTCCCAGCTATCATCCAAGTAATCGTGCTGTCTCCACCCCAAACGGACAAGTCATCCAGCCTCAAACCAACCGTTCTGTGGGTAAACCAATGCTCGTAAAAGGCAATGCAGGAAGTATGAACAGCAAACCGATTTCACGAGGTGGTTTTAGCAGCCCAAGCAATTCAAACCGTAGTAGCGGAGGCTAAAATGAAACGCGTAACCGGCTTCCCAACCCGCCCCGATATGGTGCAACAACTGCTTGATGTCGGGTTTGATTATTACAATTTACCTTCCAGTGACGGTTCTCATTATTGGTCGGATAATGTTGCTTATGAGTTTACCTTAGCGGAAATTGATCGGATTGAAGATACAACAAATGAATTGCACGCAATGTGTTTAGATTTTGTCGCCAATGAAATCAGACAGGGTGATTACGCCCATTATCGTTTCACTGATTTGCAAAAACAGTTGATTGAAGACTCGTGGCGCAAACAAGCGCCCTATTTATACGGACGTTTTGATTTTGGCTATGATGGCAAAAATTTAAAAATGTTTGAATACAACGCCGATACCCCCACCTCATTACTGGAAGCCGCTGTTGTGCAATGGCAATGGTTAGAACAAATTGAAGGCTTGCAACATCGTGACCAATTTAATTGGATTCACGAAGAATTACTTAAACATTTTACTTTTCTCAAACAGCAAAGCGGAAAAAACGATTTCTATTTCAGTGCAATGCAAGAAGCTGGTCGGGAAGATTGGGGTAATTTAGATTATCTTGCCGATGTTGCTTACAACGCAGGTTGGAATATCCATCAACTTGCTGTGGAGGATATTGGCTATAACCGGGAAAATAAAGAATTTGTCGATTTAAACGATACGCCTATTGAGATGCTTTTCAAACTTTATCCTTTGGAATGGTTAAGCGGGGCGGAATTTGCCCAACATATCCCGACAGCCAATACCCATTTTATTGAACCGGCTTGGAAGATGTTATTAAGCAATAAAGCATTGCTGGCAAAATTATGGCAACGTTATCCGAATCACCCGAATTTACTGCCTGCTTATTTCAACAAATTTGATATTACCGACCGAAACGCAATTTGGGTAAAAAAACCAATGCTGGGTCGGGAAGGAGCTAATGTATTCTATTATGAAAAAAGTAATGGCGTGGAATTTGCCGCGAAAGGAAGTGAGCATTCGGCTTTCTACGATACTTCAGGCTATATTTACCAACAAAAATTTGAATTACCGAACTTTGACGGTATGTATCCCGTCATTGGTTCTTGGGTTATTGGTGATGTCACTTGTGGTATGGGATTACGTGAGGATTTCACGGCAGTGACGGGCAACGATAGCCATTTTTTGCCGCATTATTTTGTACCATAAGGAAAATATTCAGCCCTAAACGATATCTCAAAGTGCGGTCAAAAAATCCTATAAATTAGCTAATCTCACTTATGTTAGTTTTTCCTATGAGCAATGACTTTTTAATAAGGTTCTCTTATGTTTTATTAATGGGCTTTGGTTTTCCTATTATGCGTTATATGAGTATTCATTTTGAAACGCTAAATAATAACGCCGTTCGATTTATCTCTGGCGGCTTACTATTTGTTTTTATTTGTGTCTTAAAATATAGAAACGAGTTAGTTAAGTTGCTAAGAGAGCCATCAATTATTTTATATCTTCTATTGTTAGCTGCTTTTATGACCGGTAATATGTATTTTTTTATTAATGGTCTGAAATATACCTCAGCCCTAGCCGGTAGCGTTTTTGGTATTATGTCAATGCCTTTAGCTGTTATCATGGCTGCAATTTTCTTTCAAGATGAAAGAGAAAAAGTAAAGCAGAAGAGTTTTTATATTGGAAGTATATTATCTCTAATAGGCTCTTTGATATTTGTAATTTACGGAAATAAATCCGGCGATAGCTACGATTTTATAACAGGTTCACTTTTTCTAGGCATTGCTATATTTATTCAATCTATCCAAAATCTTTTTGTTAAAAAGATCTCAAAAAAATTAAATACGATAGTTATCAGTACATCTACTGCAATGTTAGCCGGTATTTTTTATCTAATTCTGGCAAGTAATACTGGGGTTATTTATCAATTACAAGATGTCAGTTCCGGTTTATTGATAGGGTTAATCTTTGCAGGAATGTATGGAATGCTAACAGGAATGTTGTTCGCTTTTTATATTGTTCAAAAGCAAGGTGTTGTTGTTTTCAATATTATCCAATTAACCGTGCCTCTATCTACAACGTTGATTGCTTACTTCACTTTAGGCGAAACTATTTCCATTTATCAAGGTTTTGGTGCTGTAATTGTTATTGTCGGCTGTATTATTTCATTGAGAAAAAAATACAATGGGAATTAGCATATTGAATACCGATTTATGGAATTAGTTTAAATTGCCTTCGCAATAAAGCCAATCATAACGTAGTGCGACTACAAAACTACTGCCAGTCGTAATTTGCTGCTCAAGGCTATGCACACCTTTTGCAGTTCCACCATAAACCTCAAAACCTTCCGCTAACAACATTTTGCATAACGCCTGCCCAATCAATCATGCCACTTGCCCCTGCGACAAACATTTTTTGTGTCATTTTGCTTTCCTTGTTAAGGAAAAAGTCGTGGTTATAGTGGAACAAATAGAAAAATAATGTTGTTATCGGTAGTCAAATCTGTAGTCATCATAAACAAAGTGCGGTTATTTTTCCTTGTATTTTCGTTAATCATCTAAGAAAAAAAATCACTTGACCTTACTCTTCCGTTGAACCAATCACCAATAAATCCACTACACTTTTAATATCATCAAACACTTCCTCAGGGATTGGGCGCTCTCCCTGCTCGATAAAATACTTCATCACTCCGATGGAAATAGTAGCAAAGAGATGCCCCTGAAACATTAGTTCCTCTTCGGTTTTGTCCTGTTTTATAGCAGCTTGGCTTATATATCGTTGTTGAATAAATTGATACAAATCTTCGTATAAATGGATTTTAGTGGTACGAATACTACCGATCAGGCGAACCAAATGATGATATTGATCGTAAATCGGGGCGATCATCTGCACGAAAGTTTTAGTGGAAATACTGAAACGATGTTTGAAATTTTCTCGAAATTTTTCTTTTACTTCTTCCACTAATTTTAGCGCTACTTCATCTTTGTTTTTGAAGTGTTTATAGAAGGTTGAGCGATTAATTTGTGTACGATCTAAAATATCTTGTACAGTGATAGAATCAAAGCCTTTTTCTTCCAACAGTTCTAAAAATGCCGTACGAATCAGCTGTAAAGTTCTGACTACTCTTATATCTTGTTTATTCATTTTACCCCCTCAAAAAAAATGGGAATTAACCAATAATTTAGACATTTTTATATGATTAAGCAACAAAATGTTGTTTTTTGATGGTTGTTCAAAATTCACTCGATTTCTATAATTTTTCCTATATGACTTGGTAGGAAAAGGAAAAATAAATGAACACAAAATATCTGATATTAGGGGGGGCTCTCGCTAGTGCAGCAGGTCTGGCGATTTGGCAAAACCAACGTTTGCAGGCTGATGAACTGGTGGGAATCGTTGGTATAAACGGGCGTATTGAATTAAAACGTTTAGATATTGCCACCTTGTATGCAGGACGGGTAGAAGAGATTTTGGTACAAGAAGGCGATCAAGTAAAACCTCATCAAAGTTTGGCGCGTTTATCTTCCAGCCAGTCAGAAAGCCAAGTAGCGGCAGCACAAGCACAGAAACAGCGCGCAAAAGAAAATGTCACTCGTGCCTTAGCCACTGTTGAGGCACAACAACAGCAAGCAAATGTGGCGAAATTGGAACTTGATAATGCGATAAAATTACGACGTGAAAAATTAGTTTCCGACAGCGAACTATCACGTCGTCAGTCAAATTACAAAGCAGCAGTGGCAACCATTGCCACTGCCCAAGCCGCAGTAGCTGAAGCTAACGCCGGCGTAGCACAAGCACAGGCTCAATTAGAACATGCGCAATCACAAAATGATGATATGTTGATTAGATCGCCCAAAGCAGGCTGGGTAGAATATCTTATCGCTGAACCGGGTAATGTACTAGGCATGGGGGGGAGAGTCTTGAGCCTGCTAGACCCAACAGATACCTATCTCAATGTATTTTTAACATCAGAACAATTAAACCAAGTAAAAGTGGGTGATGAAGCACGCATCGTGCTTGATGGTGTTGATGCGGTCTTCCCTGCTCAAATTACCTTCACCGCTGCCAATGCCCAATTTACCCCTAAAACCGTAGAAACGGCAGAGGAACGGGCAAAATTGATGTTTCGTGTTAAATTACAGATGCCTAAAGAGATCGCCCTACAGTATGAACGCCGTCTGAAAGGCGGAATGACCGCAGTAGGCTATGTAAAATATGATTCACAAGCTGCTTGGCCTTCACATTTACAAGTGAAACTGCCCATAGGAAATGAATAATGATGACACACGACATTGCTGTAACAGTGACACATCTCTCTCATTCATACGAAAAAACTACCACACTTTCTGATTTTTCTCTGCAAATTCTGCGGGGCACAACCGTAGGATTGATTGGTCCTGATGGTGTAGGAAAATCGACACTGCTTTCGTTAATTGCCGGTGTAAAAATTATTCAACAAGGCTCAATACAGATTTTTGACTACGATGTCGCCGATAAAAAAGCACAGGATATCCTGTCACACAAAATAGCGTTTATGCCGCAAGGCTTGGGGAAAAATCTATACCCCACCTTATCTACTTACGAAAACGTGGATTTTCATGCCCGCTTATTCGGATTAGATAAAAAATACCGTAAAGTACGCATTGAACGTTTGCTTCGTGCTACAGGGTTACTGCCTTTTGCCGACCGCCTTGCCGGAAAACTTTCAGGCGGAATGAAACAAAAACTTAGTCTATGCTGTGCTTTGGTACATAGCCCTGATTTACTTATTTTGGATGAACCAACCACAGGTGTCGATCCGCTTTCGCGTCGTCAATTCTGGGAATTGGTAGAAACATTGCGGCAAGAAAGTCCGATGATGACAGTAATTGTTGCTACAGCGTACATAGAGGAAGCAGAAGCATTTGAACACATTTTAGCAATAGATGATGGCAAACTGATTGCGGCTCAACCAACCAAACAGCTGATAGCAAAAACGGGCAGCCAAAATTTAGAAGAAGCCTACATTAAATTGCTACCGCCGGAAAAACGCGGGGCTGGAAATGGCTTGGTAATCCCTCCGTTTAAACCAGCAGTAAATGAACCGCCTGCAATAGTGGCTGAAGGATTAACCAAAAAATTCGGTTCATTCATTTCTGTCGATCACGTGAGTTTCACTATTCCGAAAGGTGAAATTTTCGGTTTTCTTGGTTCAAACGGTTGCGGCAAATCTACCACAATGAAAATGCTTACCGGTTTACTTGAACCCACTGAAGGCACTGCAACCCTACTTGGTCAACCCATTGATGCCAGTGACATTAACACCCGCAAACGAGTAGGCTATATGTCTCAAAGTTTTTCTTTATATGAAGAATTGACCGTGCGAGAAAATTTAACCCTACATGCCAAACTCTATCAAATCGACAGGCATGAATGGGACAACTATGTCAATTCTGTAATGAAGCAATTTGATTTGAGCCATTTGGCAGACAAAACACCCGCAGCGCTTCCACTGGGGATTCGCCAGCGTTTACAACTGGCAGCCGCTTGTTTGCACCACCCCGAAATATTGATTTTGGACGAGCCCACTTCAGGCGTAGATCCTGCGGCAAGAGATATGTTTTGGGAATATCTGATCAAACTCTCAAGAGAAGACAAAATCACTATTTTCGTCACCACCCATTTTATGAACGAGGCTGCACGTTGTGATCGTATTTCCTTTATGCATCGTGGGCGCGTATTAGCAGTGGGAACACCTGAAGAGCTACGAACTAACAAACAAGCCCCAACGTTGGAACAAGCCTTTATTCTCTATTTGGAAGAACAAGCAGACGATACTAACCCCCCCGTTGGAAAAACGGAAAACAATAAAAGTGCGGTTCAAAAGGTCGAGATTTTACCGACTAAAAAATCATCAGGTTTTATAGCATGGTGGTTGTTAATCTGGACTTTTGCCTTGCGAGAAGGAAAAGAATTGTTACGTGACCACATTCGATTGTTCTTCGCCTTGCTTGGACCGGTGATTATGTTATTGGCGATGGCATCCAGTATTTCTTTTGATGTCAATCCGATGAAATTTACTGTATTGGATCATGATAATACGTCGGAAAGCCGTCGCTTGATTGAATACTTTGACGGATCCCATTACTTCGTCCGCCAAACGGATATTTATTCGGTTACAGATATTAATTCGATGTTGCAAAGCTCAAAAGTGAAATTAATCATTGAGATCCCGATAGGTTTCGGGCGGAAAATGTTAAACGGAGAGAAACCTGAAGTCGGTTTCTTTATTGATGGGACATTTCCATCCACAGCAGAAAACTTAAATGCCTTGGTCTTAGGTACAATCAACCAATATTTACAAGCCACAGAATTAAATTCAGGTATAACGGTAGCCAACCATAATATATTGGAAAACCGATTTGTATATAACCAAGATTTCAAAAGCATTTATGCCATGACCCCCGGTGTGATTATGCTGGCAATGATGTTGATTCCCTCCATGATGACCGCGCTTGGCGTGGTACGGGAAAAGGAAATCGGTTCAATTATGAATTTATACGGCTCACCCGCCAGCACCTTACAATTTTTACTCGGCAAACAGCTACCCTACATCATGTTGGCGTTTATTAGTTATCTGATAATGATTTGGGTTGCCGTAATGCTATTTAATGTACCGGTAAAAGGATCATTCTGGGCAATGTCTTTGGGCGGTGTCATTATGATTGCTACTGCTACGGCATTTGGTTTACTCGTGTCCAGTTTTGTAAAATCACAAATTGCCGCAATTTTCGCCACAGCTATTATCGCCATCATTCCAGCCCTTAATTTTTCAGGAATGCTCTATCCAACCTCAACATTGCCAACTAATGTAAATATTATTGCCCGTTTATTCCCCGGTTTTTGGTTTCAGTTAATCAGTTTGGGCGGTTTTACCAAAGGGCTTGGATTTACGGATTTTCTCAATAGCTATGCCGCATTATTACTGATTGGCAGCATATATTTTTTCGGTGCGGTCGCACTGCTCAAAAAACAGGAGAAATAATATGTTCAGATGGGTTAAAAATGTTGCTTACTTGTCCGCTAAAGAATTACGCAGCTTACTTTCTGATCCTGTATTAATCGTGCTCATTGTTTATATGTTTTCCTTAGCGCTGTACACGGTAGCCACTTCCATCACCACAGAAGTAAAAAATGCTTCCGTAGCGATAGTAGATCATGATCGCTCAGCCCTTTCCTACCGTTTACAACAAAGCCTATTGCCACCGAATTTTAAGAAAGTAGATCGTATAAAAGCAGAAGAAATCGACCGTTTAATGGATATCGGGGAATACACTTTTATACTGGATATTCCACCCGGTTATGAAAAAGATGTACTGGCTGGACATCGTCCGCAAGTGCAACTATTGGTGGATGCAACAGCCATGACCCAAGCAGCCATAGGTTCTTCTTATATTTCACAAATTTTTAAACATGAAATCACTGAATTTCTTCACCAACCCCAAGTAAAAGTACCGATAACCGCAACAGTAAACGTGTTATACAATCCGAATTATTCCAGCAAATGGTTTTTAGGTGGAATGAATATTATCGGCAACTTGAACTTGCTCACCATGTTGTTAGTGGGGGCTGCCGTTATTCGTGAACGGGAACGTGGTACCTTGGAACATATTTTAGTCATGCCTGTGCGTTCTAGCGAAATTGCAATGTCCAAAATTTTTGCTAACGGTTTAGTGTTGTTGGTGGTGGTAACACTGGCATTACGCTTTGTCAGTCATAGCATTTTAGGCGTACCTTTGCCCGATGGTTCGGTTCCTCTATTTGTCTTAGGTGCAGCGGTGTTTATTTTCTCTATTGCCTCACTTGGAATTTTGTTGGCGATTTTCGCTCCGACAATGCCACAGTTTGGTTTGTTGATGTTACCCATATACATCGTGTTGTACTTACTCTCAGGCACAGTATCTTCTGTGGACAACATGCCCGAACTGGCACAACAGCTCACCCGGTTTTCCCCTACGACAATCTTTGCCTCTTATGCGCAAGATGTTCTCTTTCGCGGTGCAGGCTTAGACATTGTGTGGGATAAATTAGCAAAAATGGCCACCCTCGGTACAATGTTTTTAGTCATTGCATTGATGCAGTTTAAAACAATGCTGTCAAAACAAGGTTAATGAATTTAAGGAGTTGAACATGAAAAAAAAATTACAAGAGATGACTCTGATAGCCCTTTCCGTTTCCCTTGTGGCATGCCAATCCAACAAGGTGGATTTGAATTCAACAATAGAAGTCCCCATACAGTTTGAGCAAACCCAATATACTAACGGACAAGCGGAAATTACCCAATGGTGGAAAAACTGGCGCGATCCCCAACTAAACCGTTTAATTGAACAAGGTTTACAAAATAACCTTGATATCGCCCTTGCTCGAAGCCGTTTACAAGAAGCACAAGCAAACAGTCGTTATACCGTGGCTGACTTTGGTATGAACATTAAAGGACAAGGCAGGATTAGTAGTATAGATTCACGCATGGATAATCCCATTGGTTCAGGACACACACACAATACCGGTAATATGCAAATAGCAGGGATTATCGCTAGTTGGGAACCGGATTTCTTTGGACAAAAACGCAGCGATGCAGATGCCGCACAAGCTATTGTATTAAGCAATCAAGCTCAGATTCATGCTGCCCAAATGCTGGTGGCAGGACAAATTGCAGAAAGCTATTTCAATATTCAGTCCGTTCGTCAGCAACAAGATTTATTAAAACAGACCGAAAATACCTTATCCCGTTTGAAAAATTATATACAGGGGCGTTTTTCCGCAGGGCAAGCCAATGCGAATGATGTGTTGCAAGTAGAAAGCCGTTTAACCGCTGTACAGGCACAACAAGCGACCTTAACCAGTCAAATTGCCAATAACGAACGAGCTATTGCAATTTTAATCGGACAAACACCACAAGGCCTTCATATTCCCCAAAGTGCGGTTATTTTTTCTAAAGTTTTGCCTAATCCACCAGCCGGTATAATACCTAGTGATGTATTGAACCGCCGCCCCGATTTAAATTCTTATCACCATTTGGTGCAAGCACAAGCGGCAAAACTCGCCAGTGCCAAAGCAGATTTATATCCACGCTTTGATATTCAATTTCTCGGACAATCGGGTCGAATTGATTTGAATACCAATATTCCTGAATTAAAAGGCTGGAGTGGCTTACTCAGTGCCGGGATCAGTTTACCGATCTTCACCAACGGGCGTATTCAGGCAAATATTGATGCCGCCGATAGCCGCCTCAAACAAGCCCTATTACAATACGATAAAGCCTTATTGCAAGCATTGGCGGAGGTGGACAATCAATACCAAGCTCAATACGCCATCAACCGCCAAGTAAAATTGTTGCAAAGCGCAACCAATCAAGCGGAAAAACAAGCAGTTCAAGCGGAAAAATTATTTAAGTACGATGCTAGAACTTTAGATAATGCTTTAAATGACCGTCTCACCGCACTTAATTACCGACAGCAATTACTTCAGGCGTATTTACAACAAGCGAAGAATTTAATTCAGTTATACAAGGCGTTAGGCGGTGGCTGGTCGGAATAAAATAGCTCGTCAGTTTAATTTAAAAGTGCGGTCAAAACAGGAAACGTTTTCTGTAACTGATACCGATAACAAAAACGGAAGCACCGGCTTCCGTTTTCTATTTTATGAATATTGCAAATTACTTAGCCTCAAACACCAAAATCGCACCTGAATTTTTCATTTGCATATTTTGTTTTCCATCTAATCCTAGCGAAACGCCGGCGGTGTCAGTCATTACATAGATTTTGCTGCCGTCGTGGTTCACTTCCACATTACGGTAGCGATTCGGGCTGGTAAAGTGTTTGTAAAGCTCGCCTTGAACATCATCGCTGTTACCATTCAATGGCATACGGTAAATTCCGCCACTTTTTAGCCCTGACACTAAAATAGAATTGCGCCATTCCTTCACTTTGCCGTCTTTCGGATAGTAAGCAATGCTTGAGAGTGCGGCGGTCGGCCAACATAAATAACTGGAATCAGGACAATTCGGATCGAACATATTATGTCCGTTACGCACAGTGAAGAAGGTTTTTAATGGATTGTGATAATTTTCTTCCTGTTTAAAATCGGTCTCTTTTTGTGCCACCATTTTATTCGGCGCTGCACCGCCAGAGGTTTCAAATTTCGTATCGCCGATGGTTTCCGGTAAGGTATTACATTTTTCTGCCGTCGCATAGCTGGTATAAACGTAATTTTGGTTATCGGGATAACCTGCCACATGCGGCCAACCGTAGTTTGCCCCCGCTTCTAATAAATTCACCTCATCATCCGAACCCGGTCCTTGCTCCTCTTGGAATAATTTATCACCCACGAATACAATACCTTGTGGATTGCGGTGTCCATAAGTGTAAACATGGCTCTTCACGCCGTTAATTACAGGATTATCTTCAGGAATCGAGCCATCAATGTTGAAACGCAAGGTTTTGCCTTCATAAGCAGCGAAATCTTTGTTATCCACTTCTTGTTGGGTCGGTAAACGTTGCGCACGATCCGCATAACAAGTACGGGAATATTGGTTTGCGCCCTGATTACCGATAGTGTAGTAAAGTTTTTCGTCCGGTCCTAAACGCAGGCGGCCGCCTTGGTGATCAGTGAAAGACGCCAAATTATCCAATACAATCTCCGTTTTTTCCACTTTACGGGCGGTTTTGTCTAACGTCAGCTTGACGATTTTAGTATGATCCTGACTATCTTTCCCCTTATAGGCATAAGCCGCATAAAGTACGTTTTCACCGTTGCCGGATAGAAAATTCGGATCAAGTGTCAAGCCCAACAAACCTTGCTGCTGACCACCATTCACCACATCATCAAAATGATGAATAACCTGATGTTTTCCCGTTTCCGCATCTACCAATAAAATATTACCGCCCACTTCTGTAACCCAAAGCTGCCCATTGCGGTCAATCGCCATATCCCAAGGGCTTTGCAAACCTTCCACCAAGACTTTACCTCTGAACGGCTCCGCTTGTTGGGTATCAAATTTATCACCGGCTTTGGCAAAAACAGAGGTCGACATGATTAGCCCTAATGCAAGGGAAAGTGCGGTCTTTTTCATAAAGGTTTCCTTTTTATAAGTGAATGTAAAATGGGTGGATGGTAGCATATTTCAATGTGGGAAAGTAAGTGGGGGCCCCCTCCTGTTTAACTTATAAGTGACACAATTGATAAGTTTTTCCAATAGCACAAGTAATTTCATATAATTCCAAATTTATCGCCTCCATGTATAAAGCGCTTGAAAACATCGCTATTTCAAATCTTGTTTTATTGATAAAATTTCATCGTTTTTAAATTTACTAAAAGTCGGTTATGCAATCACATTGCCGATTTCCTGACCGGCTTGTTACGAATAAATGAACAAATACAATTTAGCATTATTAAAAGTACATGGTACGGCTGTGCTTTTTGGCGCATCCGGCATTTTCGGTGCACTGACAACAAGCGCAGCGGATACGCTTGTACTCGGACGGGTTTTGATCGCAGCCGCGATTTTAATTTTATATTTCCTTTACAGTAAACAACCGATTATCAAAATTACAAAAGGGCAGTTTGGGCAACTGATGCTCTCCGGAGTATTACTGGCAATCCACTGGGTCACATTCTTTGTGGCGGTAAAAGTCGGTGGTGTCGCATTAGCCACTTTAGGATTTGCCAGTTTTCCCGCTTTTGTTTCCCTGTTTGAATCCGTTTTCTTCAAAGAGAAATTATTCGCCAAAGATATTATCTTACTGGTTGCCGTTACCCTTGGTTTAATTTTGGTCACGCCGGATTTCAATTTTAGCAGTGAAAATACACAAGGACTACTTTGGGGGATTTTATCTGCGATTTCCTATGGCATACTTGCCGTGGTAAACCGTAAAAGCATGAGTAAACTTTCAGGTTTGCAGGCAAGTTTTTGGCAATATTTAGCGGCAGCGATTTTCTTACTGCCCTTCTCCGGCAACAAATTATTCACAGTATCGGCAATAGACTGGTTTTGGATTTTTTGTATCGGTTTCTTATGTACCAGCGTAGCTTATACTCTATTTATTTCCAGCCTTGACACTATCAACGCGCGTACAGCCTCAATGATAATCTCACTTGAACCTGTTTATAGTATTGCATTGGCATGGATATTATTTGGCGAAACACCAACCTTGAAAATGCTGATAGGCGGTTCAATTATCCTGCTTGCGGTGGCGTGGTCAAATTTGAAAAAATAACAATTCAGCAATCAAACATTGGAACAACCATGAACGAACAACTTCTTCAAACTCTTTCAACCTTGATTACCGAACAGCGTAATCCACGTTCTATGAATATCGATCAGCTTTCAGCCTTAGAAATCGTCACGCTAATGAACCAAGAGGATCGCCAAGTTCCCCTAGCCATTGAACGGGTATTACCCCAGATCGCACAAGCAGTGGAGACGATTGTCACCACATTTCAGCAAGGGGGAAGATTGATATATATAGGTGCTGGCACAAGTGGACGTTTAGGGGTTCTTGATGCCTCTGAATGTCCGCCGACTTTTGGTGTCAGCGATGAGATGGTAAAAGGAATTATTGCAGGTGGTGAATTTGCTATTCGCTATCCTGTGGAAGGAGCAGAAGACAATCAAAGCGCAGCAATCGACGATTTATGTGCAATCAAATTTTCAGCTCAAGATGTTTTAGTAGGCATTGCCGCCAGTGGGCGTACGCCTTATGTTTTAAGTGCATTAAATTATGCTAAACAGTTAGGTGCGATAACGATCTCTATTGCCAGCAATCCACATTCGGCAATGGCTCAAATCGCCGATATTGCCATTGATACCGTCGTCGGCGCAGAAATACTGACCGGCTCTAGCCGTTTAAAATCAGGTACTGCTCAAAAATTAGTGCTCAATATGCTAACTACCGCACCTATGATTTTACTGGGTAAGTGCTATGAAAATTTAATGGTGGACGTGCAAGCCAGTAATGAAAAGCTTAAAGCTCGCGCTATTAGAATAGTGATGCAAGCAACCGATTGTGATAAAACCATCGCAGAAAAAAATCTTATTCTTGCCAAACAAAACGCAAAATTGGCAATAATGATGATTTTAAGCGGCTTAGATAAAAATGAAGCCCTGGCATTATTAGACAAAAAAAAAGGGCATTTGCGGAAAGCTTTGGAAAAATAAAACGGAAGTGCGGTTAAATTTGACCGCATTTTTATTGATAGGATAAAATCTACTCCGCTATTTATCATACTGATTTTTAAATAGCACAATTCTATTAGGAACAAAATTGAGACATACTATGAAAAAACTTTTTACTCTTATTGCGATTGCAATCACTGCGACCTCTACTTTTGCTTCATCAGAAGAACTTGTCAATCTTCGTGATGAAATGACCATTATGGCGCAACGTTTAAATTTTGCTAACCGTGCAGATTCTGCCGAAGAATTTCAAAATAGCATAACAAAATTTATTGATGCCGCAGAAAAATCCAAAGCGACCATTCCACCTAAATGGAACGGAGATACATCACAATTTTCAGGCTATCAGCAAGGGTTACAAAAAGTCATTGACGTTGCAACGGAAGCCTCGGTTCTGGCGAAACAGAATAAATTAAATGAAGCTAAAGAAAAGCTCAGCGAGCTACCGGAGCTAAGAAAAATGTATCATAAATTATATAAATAGCTTTACGCTATTTTATGTAATATTTTTGTCTAAAAAATCCTCCCTTATCTCTCTTGAAATCAACCCTATAATGGTGTTAAATCTACATCCCTTGTAGGGTTATTCATTTAGTTATATTTTAGAAGGGTTTTATGTGTCAATTACTTGGCATGAACTGTAACACACCAACAGATATCGTGTTTTCTTTTGAAGGTTTCCGTCGCAGGGCAGGCTTAACAGGACGTCATTCCGACGGTTTCGGTATCGCTTTTTTTGAAGGACGGGGAGTACGGATTTTCCGAGATAATCGCCCAGCGTCCGATTCTCCTATCGCCGATTGTGTAAAACAATATCAAATAAAATCACTCAACGTGATTGCACACATTCGTAAAGCCACACAAGGTGAAGTAAATATTGAAAATACCCATCCTTTTATTCGCGAAATTTGGGGTGAAAATTGGGTGTTTGCCCATAACGGTAATTTAAAAAATTTACCGGATATGTCAGAGAGCTTCTGCCAACCGATAGGTTCAACAGATTCTGAAACTGCATTTTGTTACATGGCTGAATATTTAAAAAATCGTTTTCGTAAAAAACCGACTGAAATGCAGATTTTTGAAGCGATTCAAGATATCACTAAAGAGTTAGCGGCACATGGTACATTTAATTTTATTCTTTCTAATGGTGAATGGATGATTGCCCACTGTGCAACCAATTTGCACTATCTCACACGCAAAGCACCTTTTGGTAAAGCTCACCGTATTGATGATGACGGTGTGATTGATTTTAACGATTATGCTAAAGACGGAGATAAAGTTACAATTATCACGACATTTCCCCTTACCAAAGATGAATCTTGGACCAAAATGGAAAACGGCGGTTTTGTCTTTTTCAAAGAAGGGGATAAAGTGGCAGAAATCATCGGCGTAGCAAAAGAAGCAACTGACGATGGAACTCTATGACATACCCGTTGGAGTTACATCAACTCATTCACGCTTCAAAAACAAAAAGTGCGGTTAAAATTAACCGCACTTTTTATTGTTCTCAATAAAATTAACGCATTGTGACGAATTCCTCCGAACCGGTCGGGTGAATCGCTACCGTATTATCAAAATCTGCCTTTGTTGCACCCATTTTGATTGCCACTGCAAAACCTTGAATCATTTCATCAACACCATATCCAATTCCATGCAAGCCGACAATTTTTTCATTTTTTCCTACACACACTAATTTCATTCTACAAGGTTGACGATGCTGAGTAACAGCCGTGTACATCGCAGTAAAGGAGGATTTATACACTTTCACATTTCCTTCACCGTATTGTTCAATGGCTTGTGGCTCAGTTAAACCGATAGTGCCAATCGGAGGATGGCTAAATACAACGGTAGGCACAAGATTGTAATCCAAGTGCTCATTAGGTTTATTATTGAATAAACGCTCGGATAAACGACGACCTGCCGCAACCGCAACCGGTGTTAATTCAATCCCACCCTCAATAATATCGCCCACAGCATAAATGCCTTTCACATTGGTATTTTGATATTTATCGACTTTGATATAACCTCGTTCGTTCGTTTCTACTCCGGCATTCTCTAAGCCGATTTTATCCGTTGCCGGTTCACGACCTGCCGCCCAGATTACACAATCTACCGTCACGCTACGTTCGTGATCAAATTTTACTGTGAGAGAATCATCTGCATTTTTAACGATTTCCTGAACCGTTGTATGTTTATGTAAAGCAATACCGTCTTGCTCCAGCACTTCAAGTAAAGTTTCAACAATTAACGGATCTTGATTACGCATCGGTGCGTGGCGACGTACCACTAAATGAGTTTCCGAGCCAAGACTATTTAATACTCCCGCAATCTCTACCGCAATATATCCTGCCCCGATAATCGCAACACGTTTTGGTAATGCTTTTAATGCAAAGAAACCGTCTGAATCAATGCCATATTCTTGCCCTTTTACAGAATGAGGGCGGAAAGGTCTTCCCCCTGTTGCAATCAGGATATGATCAGCTGTTATACGTTCGACCGAACCGTCCGCTAACGTGACTTCAATAGTATGTGCATCAACAAATTTCCCAAATCCATTAATCACATCAACGTTATTCTTCGCTAACACATTATTGTAAGAAGTGTGAATACGGCTGATATACGCCTGACGACTTTCAATGAGTTTCTCAAAATCAAATTTTCTCACATCCACATTAAAACCATAATCCGGCGCATAATGATTAATGGCTTCTGCAATCTGTGCTCCATAAAACATTACTTTCTTCGGCACACAGCCCACATTTACACAAGTTCCGCCTAAATATTTCGCTTCTATAATTGCACATTTTTTGCCATAGCTTGCCGCACGATTAATTGAAGCAATGCCACCACTGCCACCACCGATAGCAATATAATCATAATGTTTAGTCATCATTTTATCCTTTATTCCGAATATAAAAATTTTTTACATTCTGCCGAAATTTCATAAATAAAGCTATAAATTAGTATAATTGGAAATGTCTATATCAAAATAAAAGTG
>NZ_MLHG01000038.1 GCF_001998825.1 Rodentibacter mrazii | reverse complement strand
CCACCGTAGTGTTTTGCTAATACTGTGGTGATGGCTGCTGTTAAAGTTGTTTTACCGTGGTCAACGTGGCCGATTGTACCCACGTTTACGTGCGGTTTTGTACGTTCAAATTTTTCTTTAGACATTGCTAATGTTTCCTAAAAGTGCGGTATAAAAAGTAAGAATTTTATACCGCTATTATGTTACAAAAATATTATTTTTTACGTGCTTCGATTACTGCAGCTGCAACACTTGTTGGCGCTTCAGCATATTTTAACGGTTCCATTGAGTATGATGCACGACCTTGGGTTTGTGAACGTAAGTCTGTTGCATAACCGAACATTTCAGAAAGTGGAACTTCTGCATCAATCTTAACAACAAATTCGTTCGCCTCTTGACCGTTAACCATTGCACGACGACGGCTTAAATCACCGATTACATCACCCACATACTCAGGTGGTGTTTCAACTTCTACTTTCATGATTGGCTCTAATAGAACCGGGTTTGCTTTAGCGAACGCTGCTTTAAATGCTAAAGAAGCCGCTAATTTAAACGCTAATTCGGATGAGTCCACATCATGGTATGAACCGAAGTGTAAACGCACACCAAGGTCAACTACCGGATAACCCGCTAATGGACCGGATTTAAGTTGCTCTTGGATACCTTTGTCAACAGCCGGGATGTATTCGCCAGGAATTACACCACCTTTGATTTCGTTAACAAATTCGTAGCCCGGACCTTCCGGCTCTAATGGATACAAGTCGATAACAACATGACCGTATTGACCACGACCACCGGATTGTTTTGCGTGTTTACCTTCAACATCATTAACACGGGTACGGATAGTCTCACGGTAAGATACCTGTGGTTTACCGATATTCGCTTCCACTTTGAATTCACGTTTCATACGGTCAACGATGATATCTAAGTGTAATTCACCCATACCTGAAATGATAGTCTCACCGGATTCCTCATCAGTGTGAACACGGAATGAAGGGTCTTCTTGTGCTAAACGACCTAATGCAATACCCATTTTTTCTTGGTCTGCTTTAGTTTTTGGCTCTACCGCAACAGAGATTACCGGCTCTGGGAATTCCATACGCTCAAGAATGATTGGTGCTTCAATTGCACATAATGTATCACCTGTCGTCACATCTTTTAAGCCGATTGCCGCAGCAATATCACCGGCGCGAACTTCTTTGATCTCTTCACGTTTGTTAGCATGCATTTGAACGATACGACCAAAACGCTCACGTTTTTGACGTACTGAGTTCAACACTGTATCACCTGAGTTGATTACACCAGAGTACACTCGGAAGAAGGTTAAGTTACCCACAAATGGGTCAGTTGCAATTTTAAATGCTAATGAAGAGAATGGCTCTTCATCGCTTGCATGACGTTCACCTTCAGTTTCATCAGGGTTAATACCTTTAATCGCTGGAATGTCTGTCGGTGCAGGTAAGTATTCAACTACAGCGTCAAGCATCGCTTGAACACCTTTATTTTTGAATGCAGAACCACAGGTTACTAAGATAATTTCATTCGCTAACACACGTTGACGAAGACCTGCTTTGATCTCTTCTTCAGTTAATTCTTCACCGCCAAGGTATTTTTCCATTAACTCTTCAGATGCTTCAGCTGCTGCATCTACAAGATTTTGACGCCATTCTTCACAGTCAGCAATCATATTTGCAGGGATGTCTTCGTAAGTGAAAGTCATACCTTGGTCAGCTTCGTTCCAGTTGATTGCTTTCATTTTGATCAAATCAACAACACCGGTAAAGTTTTCTTCTGCACCGATTGGAAGTTGAAGAGGAACAGCATTCGCGCCTAAACGGGTTTTTAATTGCTCAACTACACGTAAGAAATTTGCACCGGTACGGTCCATTTTATTAACAAACGCAATACGCGGAACTTCATATTTGTTCGCTTGGCGCCATACGGTTTCAGACTGAGGTTGAACACCACCTACAGCACAGTAAACCATTACCGCACCATCAAGAACACGCATAGAACGTTCTACTTCAACAGTAAAGTCTACGTGCCCTGGAGTGTCAATAACATTGATACGGTGTTGTGGGAATTGTTGAGACATACCAGACCAGAATGCGGTTGTTGCCGCAGAGGTGATGGTGATACCGCGTTCCTGTTCTTGTTCCATCCAGTCCATTGTTGCCGCACCATCGTGTACTTCACCGATTTTGTGGCTCACACCTGTATAGAATAAGATACGTTCAGTAGTAGTCGTTTTACCCGCATCAATGTGCGCACTAATACCGATATTACGATATCTTTCAATAGGAGTTGTACGTGCCATTATTATAACCTTGTTTAGTTTAATATCTGTTTATATAAGGGTAAGGCTTCATCAATGATGAAGCCCTTTAAATCCAAAAGCTTATTACCAACGATAGTGAGCAAATGCTTTGTTAGCTTCAGCCATACGGTGAACGTCTTCACGTTTCTTCACTGCTGCACCTTTGTTATCAGAGGCATCTGATAATTCGTTTGCAAGGCGTAAAGCCATTGATTTATCACCACGTTTACGTGCTGCTTCTACGATCCAACGCATACCTAATGCATTACGACGAACCGGACGAACTTCAACCGGTACTTGGTAAGTAGAACCACCAACACGACGAGATTTCACCTCAACGGTCGGACGCACATTTTCAAGTGCGATTTCAAATGCTTCTAAAGGTTCTTTACCCGTACGCTCAGATAAAGTTTCTAATGCACCGTAAACGATGGATTCGGCAACGGATTTTTTACCGTCTACCATGATTACATTAATAAATTTTGCAAGTAACTCTGAACCGAATTTCGGATCTGGAAGAATCTTGCGTGGTTCAATACTACGACGACGTGGCATTGCGAATTTCTCCGTATTTTAATCTTCAGGATATCCAAAACTCATCAGCAATCTTCCTTCATTGAGGAATTTTGCAGCGCATGCGCTTTTGACTGGAGTTTATGGTTTAAATTGTTTTGCTAATTTAGACGTTTGGCCTTACTTAACGGAGAACCATTAAGCTTTAGGACGTTTAACGCCGTATTTAGAACGACCTTGTTTACGATCTTTCACGCCTGCGCAGTCTAACGCGCCGCGTACTGTGTGGTAACGCACACCCGGTAAGTCTTTAACACGACCACCACGGATTAATACAACACTGTGCTCTTGAAGGTTGTGACCTTCACCACCAATATAAGAAGTTACTTCAAAACCATTTGTTAAGCGGATACGACATACTTTACGTAACGCTGAATTTGGTTTTTTAGGAGTTGTAGTATATACACGAGTACATACACCACGTTTCTGCGGGCAAGCCTCTAATGCAGGAACGTTGCTTTTTACAACCTTTTTCACACGCGGTTTGCGTACTAGCTGGTTGATAGTTGCCATTAAAAAAGCTCCAGTTTAAATGTTATTCAATAATAGAATGTTGTTCAAAAAATCTACTTCAATATAGAAATAGACGCTGAATTCTAATGATTTTGCTAGTCCTTGTCAATAATTAAACCCGAGAGGATCGTGAAAGGATCGCGAATCATAAATATAGTAATATTCTTAAATTAAAGGATTATTTCAATCTTTAGTTTTTATCACACGCCTCCCTACTCTTGATTTCCTAAACCAATATCGCCATAATCCCACGCCAATTTACATAAAGATCCTTCGCTAAATCGGGATCAACAACCAGAGAAATAAAAATGCCTCAAAATCAACCGCACTTTTATCGCGGACGTTTTTCCGTTGCGCCAATGCTTGATTGGACGACACGTCATTGTCGTTATTTTCATCGCCAATTTTCTAAACATGCTCTACTTTATACGGAAATGGTCACCACACCGGCAATTATCTATGCCAAATATGATCTCTTGGATTTTGATCCCTGTGAAAATCCCGTTGCGTTGCAATTAGGCGGAAGTGATCCTGAGCAACTCCAACATTGTGCAAAACTAGCGGAAGAACGGGGGTATCATGAAATTAATCTGAATGTGGGCTGCCCTTCTGATCGGGTGCAAAACGGAATGTTTGGTGCATGCTTAATGGCAAAAGCGGATTTGGTGGCGGAATGTGTCGAAAATATGCAACAGGCGGTGAATATTCCTGTAACGGTTAAAACCCGTATCGGTATTGATGATCTTGATAGTTACGAATTTTTATGTGATTTTATCGAAAAAGTGCAGAATAAAGGCTGCCAGGAATTTATTATTCACGCACGTAAAGCTTGGCTTTCCGGTTTAAGTCCGAAAGAAAATCGTGAAATTCCACCACTTGATTATGAACGCGTGTATCAATTAAAACGCGACTTTCCACATTTGACTATCGTTATTAACGGTGGAATCAAAACCGTAGAAGAAATGAAACAACATTTGCAATTTGTCGACGGCGTAATGGTGGGACGCGAGGCTTATCAAAACCCAAGTTTACTCGGCACTATCGATCAAGCCTTGTTTGACTCCGATATGCCAATTATTAGCCCAAGAGAAGCGGTGCTGGCAATGCTGCCTTATATTGAAAAACAACTCAGCCAAGGTGTCTATCTCAATCATATTGTTCGTCATATGCTGGGCGCATTTCAACATTGTAAAGGAGCACGCCAATGGCGTCGTTATTTAAGTGAAAACGCATTCAAACAGGGGGCGGGGATTGAAGTTATTGAAACAGCACTTAGTTTTGTTGAGAATTAAGACCTAGGCTAAAAATGTGACGTATTTCACAAATCTCAATTTTTTTTCTTTCCATTTACCCTTATTTATACTATAATCTTGCCTCAAGATTTGAGAGGGAGATCATCGTGTTTCTTGAAGTATCAAGTCTTACATTTCTTGGTATATCGAGTCTCTCCTATTCATTACTTATAAATTTCTAATTTGATCCTGTTTTACTTTTTTTGAATTGGTCTTAACTGCATCAGTGGTTTGACATGGATGTTAAAAAACAAAAGTGCGGTTAGAAATAACCGCACTTTCTTACTGACATATCACTAATTTCGTTTTAGCATTTTGTAAATATTGACAAATAGAAAACGGCACTTCATCTGTAAACAGGTATTCGACATCCCCCAGCTCCCCTAAGCGAACGATTGCTTGTCGGGTAAATTTTGAATGATCGGTCACCAACAAGGTTTGCCGTGAACTTTCCATAATCGCACGTTTCACTTGCACTTCGTGATAATCGTAATCCAATAAAGAGCCGTCTTCATCAATCGCACTGATACCAAGAATACCAAAGTCTAAACGAAACTGGGAAATAAAATTTACTGTAGCCTCACCAATAATCCCCCCATCCATCCGTAACGAACCACTCGCCATAGTAATATCAAAACTTTCGTTTTGCCGGAGCAAATGGGCTGCATTCAGATTATTTGTAACAATACGTAAAGATTCGTGATTAAGTAACGCATTTGCTACCGCTTCCGGCGTCGTGCCGATATCAATAAATAACGAAGCGCCATTCGGAATAAGTTTTGCAACTTCTTGGGCAATGCAATTTTTTTGTGAAGAAAAGAGCTGTTTGCGATCAATATAATCAGAATTTTCTGCGGAAGAGGGAGAAGCGGCGCCACCATGATGACGGCGAATAAAATTCAGTTCTGCAAGAACATTCAAATCCCGCCGGATTGTTTGCGGACTGACATCCAGCCGGATAACCAAATCTTCTGTACTTAAATAACCATGCTGATTGACAAGCTCCATAATTTTTTGATGACGAATGGATTGTTTCATATCATGTTCCTTAAATAAATAGCGCTGTTACTCTACCCGATTCAAATAAATTTTACTATCAATAAATCCCCAAAATAATCCAACTATTAAACCCGAAATATGGGCGGCATTACCAATATAAATATCAAATAGAGGGCTAATAAATCCAAATATCAGCCCCACGAGTAACATTGTAAAAAAACCCTTCGGCAAATCAAACATATTAGCATTCAGTTTATCGACTACAAAGACATAACCCAACACCGCATACACCACACCTGATAATCCAAAAAAGCCTGCGCCTGAAAAATAATTTTGTACGATACCGCTCACAATGGCAGAAACTAAAAAAATAAAAAATAGTTTTCTTCCGCCAAAATAGCGTTCAATCACACTTCCGAATAACCAAAACCAAGATAAGTTCGCAATAATGTGAATGTTCGACAAATGCACAAAAGAATGCGTGATATAACGCCAAAGCGCCCAATCCTGATCAAAATAAACCGGATAATGAAAGGCGTCCATAATACTTTCTTCAAAACCGATTTGTTGCAATAAATATACGATGACGCAGATCGCAGTGATAATGTGTAACGGTGTAAAATAACGGGATAAATCAGAATTTTTCATAAAATAATAAGTCTCTTAATCAACTTTCAGCACAGTAAAAAATTATTATCGTAAATCGTCCAAGGAATTAAAATTCATAAATCGCCCTTCACTTGTTGTAAATTTCACCGAAATCCCTTTATTTTCCCGCATAAATTGCAGCAGCCTCCGCTCACCGGCGGCAAGGTAATCCCGTAATGCCTCTTTTAATTCTACCAACATTAAACAAAATGTGGGATGTTCTCTTTCTTCATCACAGGCATAAGCAATCAAAGTGCGGTCATTTTCCACCGCATTTTTGAGTTTTGTGAGTAAGTTTTTAGGAAAAAAAGGACTATCGCAAGGTGTGAACAAAACAAAATCCGTACCGGCTTTCTCAAGCCCACTCAACATACCGCCTAACGGACCTTGAAAATCCGCTGATGCATCGGCAAAAACAGGAAAACCGAATTTTGCGTATTCGGCTTGGTTTCTATTGGCATTAATAGAAATATCCGCAATTTGTGGCTGTAAACCTTCAATCATATGTTGGATCAAAGGCTTACCCTGTAAAATCTGTAAACCTTTGTCACGTCCTTCCATTCTCCGAGCTTTGCCGCCCGCCAAAATCACCGCACTTATCGTTGCCATATTTTATTCTGTGAGAATTTGCAGTATCATGCGCATATTTTTTACGATTAAAAAGAAAATAGCAATGAAATGTAAGCGTTTAAATGAAGTTTTGGAACTTTTACAACCTTATTGGTCTAAAGCCCCGGATTTGAGTTTGATGGAAATCTTGCAAAAAATCTCAGATGAATCAGGTTTCAAAAAACCATTAAATGAATTAACCGATGAAGTGATTATTTATCAGTTAAAAATGGACGGTACGGATAAGCACGAGCCCATTCCCGGTATCAAAAAAGATTACGAAGAAGATTTTAAAACCGCGCTGTTAAAAGCACGTGGCATAATAAAATAAGGAAAAAACAAATGAAAAAATTTTTACTCGCCTTAGGCACGTTAATTTCTGTTAATGTCTTCGCGGCTGATTTACAAGAAGGTAAACAATATATCCAAGTGAGCCAACAACCTACAATGCAAAAAGAAGTGATTGAATTTTTCTCTTTTTATTGCCCCCATTGTTATTCTTTTGAAATGGAATATAAAATTCCTCAACAAGTTAAGGACAGCTTGCCTGAAGGCGTTGTATTTAAACAATATCATGTGAATTTTTTAGGACGTCAGTCTGAAAATTTAACCCGAGCTTGGGCATTAGCCATGGCACTAGGCGCGGAGAATAAAGTCAAAACACCTTTATTTGAAGCTGCACAAAAAGATCGTTTAAAATCAATGGACGATATTCGCACAATCTTCTTAGATAACGGCGTGACTGCAGAACAATTCGATGGCGGAATTAATAGCTTTGCGGTGAACGGCTTAGTGAACAAACAAGTGAACGCTGCTACCCAATTTGGTGTGCGTGGCGTGCCGGATTTTTATGTCAATGGAAAATTCCGTGTGAATCCTGAAGGTTTAAATTATGATGATTTCGTCAAAGATTATGTGGAAACCGTAAAAGGTTTATTGCAAAAATAACAAAAAATTGGTTTAATGCCTGCCTTTTTTAAGCTATCAAAGAAGAGAGATAATCATGGCTGCAAGTTTCAGTGTTACCCGTCGTTTTTTTGACGATAAAAACTATCCGCGCGGATTTTCGCGTCACGGTGATTACACCATTAAAGAATCACAAGTGCTTGAACAATACGGTCAAGCATTCAAAGCCTTGGATTTAGGTGAACGTGAACCGGCAACAAAAGAAGAAAAAGAGTTTGTTGCATTCTGTCGTGGAGAACGTGCAGCGGAAACTTTCTTTGAAAGAACATGGCATAAATACCGCACCCGTATTAACACCACCAAACGTGTTTACACCCTCTCTGGTGATGTAAGCGAAGCCGCTTCCGGTGGTGATGATTATTCCGGCGAATAAGATTAATGAGACAAGGCAGGCAGACGTCTGCCTTTGTTTATTCTGTAAATTGCTTTACCCCATACAGCTGGACTCAACGAATGCAACTCCCTGTTTCTCAATACACCGAATTACTACAAAAAAAACAAGAAAAACTGACCGCACTTCTACGCCCGTTTAATGCGCCAACAATTCAAGTGTTTGATTCACCAACCAACCATTATCGTATGCGGACGGAATTTCGCATTTGGCACGAACAAGGCGATTTTTATCATATTATGTTTGATCAAAGCACACGTAAGCCTTATCGTGTGGACGAATTTCCTATCGCCAGCCGGCTCATAAACCAAATGATGCAAACCCTGCTTCCTTTGCTCAAACAACAAGAAATTTTGCATAAAAAACTGTTCCAAATCGATTATCTCAGTACCTTGAGTAATAAAATTATCGTCAGTCTTTTGTATCACAAAGCGCTTACGGAAGAATGGCAACAAGCAGCAGAAACTTTGAGAAGGCAGCTTATTGAACGGGGTTTTGATGTTCAATTGATTGGCAGAGCAAGTAAACAAAAAATTTGCCTTGAACAAGATTATGTGGATGAAGTGTTGCCTGTCGCCGGGCGAAATTATGTGTATCGCCAAGTGGAAAACAGTTTCACCCAACCGAATGCCGTGGTGAATTGTAAAATGTTGGAATGGGCAGTGGATTGCACAAAAAAAAGTGAAGGCGATCTGCTCGAACTTTATTGTGGTAATGGTAATTTCTCGATTGCCTTAGCACAAAATTTCCGCAAAGTGCTTGCCACAGAAATCGCTAAGCCTTCCGTAATAGCGGCACAGTTTAATATCGCAGAAAATCATGTGGATAATCTGCAGATCATCCGAATGTCTGCGGAAGAATTTACCCAAGCGATGAACGGTGTACGAGCCTTTAATCGATTAAAAGGCATTGATTTAACCGCCTACGAATGTAACACGATTTTTGTCGATCCGCCCCGCGCAGGGCTTGATCCTGATACGATAAAATTGGTACAAGGTTATGATCGCATTTTGTATATTTCATGTAACCCTCATACTTTATGCGATAATTTACAGGCACTTTCAAAAACACACCGCATTGAAAAAGCGGCATTGTTCGATCAATTCCCCTACACCCATCATATGGAAAGCGGCGTATGGCTGATTCGCAAGTAAAGATTCAGCTGATTTCCGAATCAACGGAAAAAACGCTCGAAAATTTAACCGCACTTTGCGGTGCAATGAATATTATCCATGATACCCAAAGCCCGCTTGCATTGGTGCAAACGGACGAACGTTTGGAATTACGTAAATTGGACGAACCCAAACTGGGGGCTGTCTATGTAGATTTCGTGGGTGGTGCGATGGCACATCGGCGAAAATTTGGTGGTGGCCGTGGTGAAGCCGTGGCAAAAGCCGTCGGAATTAAGGGAAATGAACTGCCAACAGTGGTTGATGTCACCGCAGGATTAGGGCGAGATGCTTTTGTGTTAGCCGCTATCGGTTGCCAAGTGCGTTTGATCGAACGCCACCCTGTTGTACATTTACTGTTGCAAGACGGCTTAAATCGAGCCTATCAAGATGAAGAAATCGGTGAAATGTTGCAACAAAATTTGCGTTTATTAAAGGTTCGTCATATTCATGAATTGGTCTCTGAAACGGACTGTGCTGATGTGGTTTATCTTGATCCTATGTATCCGCACAAACAAAAATCTGCCTTGGTAAAAAAAGAAATGCGCGTGTTTCAACATTTAGTCGGAGCAGATTTGGATGCGGACGAACTGCTTGCTCCTGCATTACGGCTCGCCCGAAAACGTGTGGTGGTGAAACGTCCTGACTATGCGGAATTTCTCGCAAAAAAACAACCGCACTTTAGCCGTGACACGAAAAACCACCGCTTTGATATTTATTTGGGAGAAGCGCAATGTTAAAAGAGAGCGCAGTGGTCATCAGCTATGAAAATGGCATGGCAAGAGTAAAATGCCAGTCCCAAAGTGCTTGCGGACAATGTGCGGCAAAAAATAGCTGTGGCATGTCCAGCCTTTCCGAACTCAACGGCAAACGTGGCGAACATATTTTCACCGTAGAAACTATGATGCCATTGAGTGAAGGGCAAGTCGTGGAAATTGGTTTAGAGGAAAAATCTATGTTGTTTTCCGCTTTATTGATGTATATCGTGCCGCTTGTAGCCTTGCTTCTAGCAACAGGGTTATCCCATTATATCAGCGAGAACGAACTGAGCCGTGCTTTGGTTATTTTTCTTTTTACCGCCATTTCCTTTGTTTTCATTAAGAGATACACCAAAAAATTGAGGCAGCAAGCAAAGTTTCAGCCGGTCTTACTACGTGTACTTTCTTGAAAATGTGGGAAAATTTAACCGCACTTTTAACTTTTTCTGCGAAGCTCCTCGCAAATTTGAATACTTGCTGAAGTAAAGAAACATAAAATCAAACAAAATCCCGTTTTTATTTAAAACGGAGAAAATCATGTTTAATTTATTCCGCTCACCCATTGAGAAAAGCTCATTATCGGCTTGGTCAAAATTAACGGATGATATTGCAAAAGTTGCCATTCTAGCGATGCCTGTTATACTCTACGGCAAACATTCTCTTGCTTTTAAAGGGATGAATATTGCTTTTTTACTTATCATTGCTTATATTTTTTTAGTAATGGGTCGTTTTTTCGTCAACTATCGGAGGAAAGATAATATGGGACTTACAGTTGGTCTTGGCATTATTGCACTGATTGGTATCGCCGGCGCTATTTGGGCAAATCATCTCTTAAAAAATTCTCGATAAATATCATCAACCCCGATTTATCGGGGTTTTTACTGTTTGAAAATCGTTAAAGTGCGGTCATTTTTAAGGTTATTTTTATGCGTGTTCAAATTCCCCTTCTTGGTATTACCGGTTATAGTGGCAGCGGTAAAACTACGCTATTAGAAAAACTTATCCCTGAATTAATTGCTCGTGGCATTCAAGTTTCTGTGATCAAACATAGCCATCATAATGCTCAAGTGGATAAGGAAGGGAAAGACAGTTGGCGAATGAAAGAAGCAGGCTCTGCTCAAGTGATAATGGCGTGTGATAACCGTTGGGCGATAATGACAGAAACGCCCTCACCTGTTTCACTTGATTATCTGGCTCAACAATTTGATCGCACATTAACGGATTTAATTCTTGTAGAAGGATTTAAACAAGAGCCAATTCCGAAAATTCTTTTGCATCGCCAAGAAATGACAAAACCCTTGCCGGAAATAGACAACAATGTCCTTGCTCTCGCCACCAATTATTACCTTGAAACCGACCACACTTTGTTAGATATTAACCAAATTCCACAGATAGCTGATTTTATCAAAACTTGGTTTCGCTCGCAGGAAAAAAAATGACGGATACCCGCACTTATCACGGCTTGGCTTGGGTGGCGGCAATGGCGCTTTTTATGCAAAGCCTTGATGCCACGATCTTAAACACCGCATTACCGGCAATTTCTGCCGATTTGCGTAAACCAGCGTTTGAAATGCAAATGGCGATTATCGCCTATTCTTTAGCCGTTGCCTTGTTTATTCCCCTCACTGCATGGGCTGCGGCAAAATTCGGTACGCTCACGGTGTTTCGCAGTGCCGTATTCACATTTGTCTTGGGTTCGGTAGCTTGTGCCGCTGCACCTAATTTGAACAGTCTCGTTCTCGCTCGCGTTATTCAAGGAATTGGCGGGGCGTTTATGATGCCAGTCGCCCGTTTAGCCATTATTCAATCTGTCCCTAAACATCAACTCCTTAACGCTTGGAATTTTATGGCTACCGCAGGTTTAATCGGACCGATTTTAGGACCGATCTTAGGAGGGTGGTTGGTCATTCACGCAACCTGGCATTGGATTTTCTTAATTAATATTCCCATTGGCGTATTAGGTATTTGGGTTTCCGGTAGAGTAATGGACAATATCAAAGGTAATGAAGAAAAACTGGACTGGACAGGTTTTTTATTATTTGCTTTCGGTTTGGTTGGGCTCACTCTGGGATTAGATCTCTTAAGCGAAAATCAGCAAAATTTGGTGATCACTTATAGCGCACTTATTCTCGGTATCGGCTTATTAGTGATTTATGTGATGTATGCGAAAGGAAATGAACGGGCAATTCTACCGCTTTCCCTATTCCACACTCGAACATTTAGCCTAGGCATACTGGCTAATTTATTTATTCGCTTATCTGCTTCCGGCGTGCCATTTTTATTGCCGTTAATGTTTCAACTTTCCTTTGGGTATAGTGCAGAAATGTCCGGTTGGCTACTTGCACCTATTGCCTTAATGTCAGTGATATTCAAAACCGTCATCGGGCATATTCTGAATAAATTCGGCTATAAGACGACGCTGATTTCATCCGCACTTTTTATGGCGATGGGGATTATTTCAATGGCATGGCTCAATAATCAAACCTCTCTTGGCTGGATTGTCTGTAATTTAATGTGGTATGGCGCTTGTATGTCTATGATTTTTACTGCCGTAAATACATTGGCTGTAAGCGATCTTTCTCAGGCACAAGCCGGTGCAGGATCAACGGTACTCAGCATTGTCCAACAAGTGGGCATTGGCTTTGGTATTGCTGTATCGTCTATTATTTTGAATTTCTATCGCCAACTTTTCGAGAATGAAGTCAAATTATTACAACAAGCCTTCAGCTATACATTCTTAACCTCATCTATTTTTGCTATTTTATTGCTCTTGACCTTAGCCAAACTACATAAAAGAGATGGAAATCATTTGCGTAAGAATTGTAGTTAACCCTCATTATGTCGAAGAAAAGTTTTATTCTTGGTTTATTTTTTCGTGTGCTTTGTTTACGCTTAGGGTCCTTTATTTTTCTATACTTTATTCAAAAATTGCGCTATTATTCGCCAGTTATTGAGTCACTAAGTTGGTTTTTACCCGATATTTTATTTATGAGGGGTAAATTATACTAGTCAATCTATGGGAATATTATCATGAACAAAATATTTAAAGTAATTTTTAATCACACCACGCAAACTTGGATGGCAGTATCCGAGTTAGCAAAAGGGCATTGTAAATCCTCCTCTAATAGTGCCGTTGAGGTTTCGGATAAAAGTGAGGTTATTAGAGGGAAATCTTTTGTCGGCATTAAGACTATTGCTATTACATCTGCAATGATGATGGCAGCGATTGTGCCGAATGCCTTCGCCGTCAAAGCTGACGCCGGTGGGAATACCGGTTCAGTCCGATGGAAAACCGGAGAAGGAACCGCGATTGCAGGTGGTAATGCAAACGGAGATACTAACGCCATTGCCATTGGTCGCAATAATGATAGAGGCGGAGAACATGAAGCACAAGCTTTTGCACCGGGGGCAATTGCGATTGGTACCGGTGCTAAAGTTGGTAACCAAGGGAAAGATGAGAATGCTCGTGGAGGTATTGCACTGGGTTATAATGCTTCATCACAGGGAGTATCAGCAATCAGTATTGGTGACAGTAGTAGTGTAACAGCAGCAGGAGGTACAGCTGTTGGTATGCATACAACTGCAGGAACAGGGGTTGCGATTGGTCAATATGCCTCAGCATCAAATGCTCGTACTGATAAAGCTAGTGTAGCAGTAGGAGCAAATGCAACTGCAAATGGCGAACTAACAATAGCTATTGGTACAAAAGCCACGGCCTCATCTGGTGAAACGGTGGCATTAGGTACTAATGCTACTGCCGGTGCTCAATATCAGAATCATGCCACCGCAATAGGGGCTAATTCTAAAGCCGTTCATCAAGGTGGGGTAGCATTAGGGTACTATTCAGAAACTGAACGAGCGGGAACATCCACAAACTTTATAGTAAAAAATGATACGGGCAGTGATGTTAAGTCTGACAATTTTGCTGGAGCTGCAGTAACTGGAGATCCTAGCGATAGTCCAGATATTACTAGAGTTGTATCTGTAGGTAATGGAACAACAAAACGCCAAATTATTAATGTTGCAGCAGGGCGGGTTTCAGCAACATCAACCGATGCAATCAATGGTAGTCAACTTTATCAAGTAATGAAACATACGGGTTTCAATATTCAACAAAACGGCAGTACAAAATCTCGTATTAATAATAATGGTTTAGTGAATTTCACTAATGGCGACTATACAACAGCAGTGGTTACCGATGGTGATAACAGTTCATCTGTCAAAATGAATGTGGTGACACAAAATATTTCTACTAATGCGCAAGGTGTGACGAGCGCTTCTGGAACAGCAGGTTTAACCACGGCTAAAACCGTATCCGATGCGATTAATAATGCATTAAATCGTTCTGGATTCTCACTCAAAGCTAATGGTGAGAGTGGGGAGGGTGAGAAAATCACAAGAAATGACTCTATTAATATTGCTCAAGGGAAAAATATTAATGTAACCCGTAACGGTAGCACAATTACAGTCAAGACCGTTGATAGTCCAAGCTTTACTGATGTTACAGCGAGTGGTTCATTAACGGTATCCGGTACATCAAATTTACGTGGTGATGTTTTACTTGGTGGTGAAGGTAAAAATATTACTTTCCAAGGAAAATCTAACGTAGATATGGGTGGAAATAAAATTGCTAATGTGGCTAATGGCACAGCAAAAACGGACGCAGTAAATAAAGGACAGTTAGATGCTGTAAGCACAGTTGCTAGCGCTGCTAATACTACGGCAAATACTGCCAATACAACAGCAAATGCGGCTAACGCAACGGCAAATACTGCCAATACAACAGCAAATGCGGCTAACGCAACGGCAAACACTGCCAATGCAACTGCGAATACAGCTAACACAACGGCAAATACCGCCAATACCACAGCAAACGCGGCTAACACAACGGCAAACACTGCCAATGCAACGGCAAACACTGCCAATGCAACTGCGAATACAGCTAATACAACGGCAAATGCGGCCAACACAACGGCAAACTCAGCCCTAAATAAAGTTAATAAAGGTTGGAACATCAATACAGACAAGGTTGAAGGCGGTAATGTAGAAGGTAGTAATTCAACCAACGTTCAGATGGGTGATACGGTAAAAGTCATTGCAGGAAAAAATCTTAATATCACTCAAAGTGGTAAAGATATTACATTATCCGTTAACGATTCACCGAATTTCACCAGCATTACAACAAGCAATGGTGCAACGATTGGCGGAGATTTAACTGTTAATGGTACAACTACAACTAAAGACTTAAATGTTACCAACAACACAAATATTGAGAAAAACTTAACCGTTAAAGGTGATTCTACGGTGAAAGGTAACTCTACGGTTGAAGGGACAACCACAACCAAAGACCTAAATGTCACCAACAACGCCAATATCGAAAAAGATTTAACGGTAAAAGGCAATTCAACTGTTAATGGCACGACCACTACAAAAGACTTGAATGTGACCAACAGCGCCAATATCGAAAAAGATTTGACGGTTAAGGGCAATTCAACTGTTAATGGCACGACCACAACCAAAGATCTCAATGTTGCTGATACAGCAACTATCAAAGACCTGAACGTTACCAACAATGCCACCGTTAATAATTTAACTGCGACCAACGGTACAATTACTAACTTGAATTCAACCAACGGTACGATCACCAATTTAACTTCTGAAAATGGCACGTTTAGCAATAAACTGACTTCCACAGGTGAAACCGTATTATCCGGTAATACAACTGTAGGCGGTCAAGATAAAACCTTTACGGTAGCGAATGGTACCAAAGTGGATATGGGTGGCAATGTTATCAGCAACATTACTGACGGAAATATCTCCGAAGGCAGTAAAGATGCGATAACAGGTGGTCAATTACACACCACAATTCAAAATATCACCTCAAGCCTAACAGATAAAGGGTTAAGCTTTACAGGTAATTCAGGAAATACAAGTCGCAAATTAGGTGAAACATTAAATATTACTGGAGCAGCTACAACAAGCGGTGAATATAGCTCTAAAAATGTCAAAACCGTGGTGACAGAGGGTAAAGTTGAAATTCAAGTGGCTGAAAACCCTGAATTTGAAACACTTTCTACTAAAGGTGATGTAACCATTGGTGGTAATTCAACAGTGAATGGTGATAGTACAGTCAAAGGCAATGCAACCTTTGAGAAAAACACTGTCACCAAAGGTAATGCAACAGTTGAAGGCACAACTACAACCAAAGATTTGAATGTCACAAACAATGCAACAATTTCGAAAGATCTGACCGTGGGTGGAAATAGCACTGTTAGCGGTGACAGCACAGTAAAAGGTAACGCGACCTTTGAGAAAAATGTCACTGTAGACGGCACAACCACAACCAAAGATTTGAATGTCACCAACAGCGCCAATGTCGAAAAAGATTTAACGGTAAAAGGCAATTCAACCGTTAACGGAAACTCAACGGTTAATGGCACGACCACGACAAAAGACTTGAATGTGACCAACAGCGCCAATATCGAAAAAGATTTGACGGTTAAGGGCAACTCAACGGTTAATGGTACAACCACAACCAAAGATCTCAATGTTACTGATACAGCAACTATCAAAGACCTTAACGTTACCAACAATGCCACCGTTAATAATTTAACCGCAACCAACGGTACGTTTAGCAATAACCTGACTTCCACTGGTGAAACTCTATTATCTGGTAACACAACTGTAGGTGGTCAAGGTAAAACCTTTACGGTAGCGAATGGCACCAAAGTGGATATGGGTGGCAATGTTATCAGCAACATTACTGACGGAAATATCTCCGAAGGCAGTAAAGATGCGATAACAGGTGGTCAACTTCACTCGACAATTCAAAACATTACAACAAGCCTAACCGATCAGGGTATGAATTTTACAGGGAACAATGGTGTAGTTGTCACCCGTAAATTAGGTGAAACTCTTACGGTTCAAGGTAACTTAGCAGAGAATAAAGAAGCTGATAGCAGCAATATTCGTACAGTTGCAAATGCAACGACAGGTGCGATAGAAATTGTGATGGCAAAAGACCCTACATTCCGTAACTTAACAGCGACCGGTAATGCAACTGTAGGCGGTGATTTAGGTGTAAATGGTACAACCACAACAAAAGACTTGAATGTGACCAACAGCGCCAATATCGAAAAAGATTTGACAGTAAAAGGTAATTCAACCGTTGATGGCAACTCAACTGTTAATGGCACGACCACAACCAAAGACTTGAATGTGACCAACAATGCCAATATCGAAAAAGATTTGACGGTAAAAGGTAATTCAACAGTGAAAGGTAACTCTACTGTTGAGGGCGATAGCACGGTTAAAGGTAATGCGACAGTTGAGGGTACAACAACCACTAAAGATCTTACTGTCACTAATAACGCAACAGTGAATAATTTAACCGCAACAAACGGCACAATCACCAATTTAACTTCTGAAAATGGCACGTTTAGCAATAACCTGACTTCCACAGGTGAAACTGTATTATCCGGTAACACAACTGTAGGCGGTCAAGGTAAGACCTTTACGGTAGCAAATGGTACTAAAGTGGATATGGGTGGCAATGTTATCAGCAACATTACTGACGGAAATATCTCCGAAGGCAGTAAAGATGCGATAACAGGTGGTCAATTACACACCACAATTCAAAATATCACCTCAAGCCTAACAGATAAAGGGCTAAGCTTTACAGGTAATTCAGGAAATACAAGTCGCAAATTAGGTGAAACATTAAATATCACGGGAACAGCTACAACAAGCGGTAACTATAGCTCTAAAAATGTCAAAACTGTGGTGACCGAGGGTAAAGTTGAAATTCAAGTGGCAGAGAAACCTGAATTTGAAACAATTTCGACCACAGGTGATGCCACAATTGGTGGTAATTCAACAGTGAACGGTGATAGCACAGTCAAAGGCAATGCAACCTTTGAGAAAGATACTGTCACCAAAGGTAATGCAACAGTTGAAGGCACAACTACAACCAAAGACTTGAATGTGACCAACAACGCCAATATCGAAAAAGATTTGACGGTAAAAGGTAATTCAACGGTGAAAGGTAACTCTACTGTTGAGGGTGATAGCACTGTCAAAGGCAATGCGACTTTTGAGAAAGATACTGTCACCAAAGGTAATGCAACAGTTGAAGGCACAACTACAACCAAAGATTTGAATGTGACCAACAACGCCAATATCGAAAAAGATTTGACGGTAAAAGGTAATTCAACGGTGAAAGGTAACTCTACTGTTGAGGGTGATAGCACTGTCAAAGGCAATGCGACTTTTGAGAAAGATACTGTCACCAAAGGTAATGCAACAGTTGAAGGCACGACTACAACCAAAGACTTGAATGTGACCAACAACGCCAATATCGAAAAAGATTTGACGGTAAAAGGTAATTCAACGGTGAAAGGTAACTCTACTGTTGAGGGTGATAGCACTGTCAAAGGCAATGCAACCTTTGAGAAAAATACTGTCACCAAAGGTAATGCAACAGTTGAAGGCATGACTACAACCAAAGACTTGAATGTGACCAACAACGCCAATATCGAAAAAGATTTGACGGTAAAAGGTAATTCAACGGTGAAAGGTAACTCTACTGTTGAGGGTGATAGCACTGTCAAAGGCAATGCGACTTTTGAGAAAGATACTGTCACCAAAGGTAATGCAACAGTTGAAGGCACAACAACCACCAAAGATCTTACTGTCACTAATAACGCAACAGTGAATAATTTAACTGCGACAAACGGCACAATCACCAATTTAACTTCTGAAAATGGCACGTTTAGTAATAAACTGACTTCCACAGGTGAAACCGTATTATCCGGTAATACAACTGTAGGCGGTCAAGATAAAACCTTTACGGTAGCGAATGGCACAAAAGTGGATATGGGTGGCAATGTTATCAGTAATATTGGTGAAGGGAATGTAACAGAGGGTAGTAAAGATGCAGTAACAGGTGGTCAACTTTACACAACGATCCAAAACTTCAGTAATCTTACAGGTAAAGGTCTGAATTTTACGGGAAATAATGGTGAAATTGTCAACCGTAAATTAGGTGAAACACTGACAGTTAAAGGCAGTTTGGCAGAGGATAAAGAGGCTGATAGTAGCAATATTCGTACTGTAGCTAATGCAACAACAGGTGCGATAGAAATTCTAATGGCGAAAGATCCGACTTTCCGTAACTTAACAACGACCGGTAATACAACAATTGGTGGAGATTTAACTGTAAATGGAACAACTACGACCAAAGATTTGACTGTAACGGATACCGCAACGATCAAAGATCTGAATGTCACAAACAATGCAACAATTTCGAAAGATCTGACCGTGGGTGGAAATAGCACTGTTAATGGCGATAGCCTTGT